>PMCK01000593.1 GCA_003154095.1 Myxococcales bacterium
GGCGCGCGACTACCTCAGAGTAGTCGCAAGATTGCTCAGTGAAAGTGAACATTCCGAAACTCGCACTGCCGATTCAGTGAGTATTGCATCATGATCGAGCGAGAAAACTTCCGCGCCGCGGCTGACCGCGTCCTACAGGGCGACGACGTCGAACAAATTCTTAGCCAGTGCTTCTTTTCCGATAGCGAGAGGCCCGCTGGCGCTTCTGCAGTCCGGAGTTCACGCCCCGAACATTACAAAGTAATCTGTATAAGTCTGTACAAGGAAGATCTCACCCGGTTGGATGAAATGGTGGGACTACTCAAGTCGCGCGGACTTACCAAGGCCAGTCGGAGCGCGCTAATAAGATTCGCGCTATCCAAGGTCGACTTGGACGGGGTGCCGAAGGGGCTTTGAATACAAAGTAGCCCCCTGAACGACTTATGCACAATCGACTTGACCCCTCTGAGTGGGCAGCCCGTCTGAGGATATCCCAGCAGGCGGTTGACGTTTATCTGAACTCCGACGTCATCGATTTACACGTCGATAGCTTCATTTGGACACGCATCGCTGGATATGCGTTGCCGGCACGGCATGGTCCAGGGGTCTTGCAAGGGCTCTATTTTCGACAGGTTGACATACCGCGCATTCGCGAGGCGCACATCACGGGTGCCACCTGGGTGATTACTACGAACCCTTGGCGTAGCAAGGCGGGTCGTGCCCGTGCATTTGCGAGGAATCTAAGAAGGATCACGGAAATTCTCGAGTCTCAAAGTCAAGACGTGCAGCTTGTGCAAAGTTACAGGCAATACATCGACGGCAAGCAAGCCAAAAAACATTCGGCATTCCTTGGCGTACAGGGCGGCAACGCAATCGAAGATCGAGTTGCCTGGGATTCGATCGGCGATGGGCGTATATTGCGAATAACCCTGGTACACCTCACGAATTCGGGGCTGGGTTGCACAAGCTCACCCTTACGATTGGGCTTCGATCGCGGACTGAGGGATTTGGGTCGTGAATTCATAGAGTACCTCGAGTCGCACAACGTGCTTGTAGACTTGGCGCATGCATCCTCTCGCACATTTTGGGATACCGTGGAATTTCACGATCGATCCAGACCACTGCTCGTTTCACATACTGGCGTTCAGGCAATACACCCTCATTGGCGCAACCTAACGGACCGCCAGCTGTGCGCAATTGCCGACACGGGAGGAATAGCTGGCATATTTTTCCATGGCCCATTCCTGGGAGGCGGCTTTCTGGGTGGAAGAGTCGAGAGAGTCGCAAAGCACGTTGCACACGCAGTGCGCGCCGTCGGGGCACAACATGTGGCAATTGGGAGCGATTGGGACGGCATGATTGCCACACCGCGCGACATGCCGACTTGCTTGGAGCTGCCTCGGCTGGTTCAGGCATTGTTGAATGAACGGCTCAGCGAAAGCGAAATCCAACTTGTGCTGGGTGGAAGCTTTTTGCGCCTGCTGCGCACGATCCGTCCCTAGACATCAAGTGGCAGGTGAGCCCTGCCGAGCAAGAACTTCTTGAACGAATTCTAAGTCCGCCTCGGTATCCACCCCACGTGTTGCAGCCCCAGCAATGATTGATACGTGGATGGGTATCCCCCAATACAAGGCCCGAAGTTGTTCCAGCGACTCGAGTCGCTCGGTGTCACATCGGGGCAGTGACGCAACCTTCAGCAATGTCCGAGCCCGATATCCATAGATTCCAACGTGACACAATGACTTGCCTCGAAAGTCCGCAGAGAACTCGACATCAACAGCCAACGGGAACTCATCGCGTTTCCAAGGAATTGGGGCGCGCGAAAAATACTGGGCAAACCCCTGATGATCGACAACGACCTTCACCACATTGGGGTCAAGCAGTTCACCTGGGCCAATGATGGGAGTGGCAATCGTGGCAATGCCGGCGCTTGGATGCTCGACAAGTGACGTGGCGATGACTGGCACCAGAGTCGAATCTAGCAACGGTTCATCACCTTGAAGATTCACCACTATAGTATCGCCATCAATTCGTCGTCGCCTAATCACTTCCGCAAGTCGATCCGTTCCGCTGGCATGATCGGTGGAAGTGAGCTCGACATCCCCACCGAGTGCGTGGATCGCCTGGGCGATTCTTGGATCATCGGTCGCCACGATAGTAAAATCAGCATTGGCTTTCAGTGCATTTTGGTAAACATGAGAGATTAGCGGTTTCTCACAAATGAGTCGAAGTGGTTTACCGGGAAGTCGAGTCGACCCAAACCGCGCAGGAATTATTACGCCAAATTTGCCACCGAACCCGTTGGCTGTGGCCGGGCGAGAATTGACGTATTGCAGTACCTGATCGTACGCTGCGCCAAGTCGCGATTGAGCTGCCAAGATATATTCCGTTACCTCGCGCACTGCGCCTTGGCCACCGCGCCGCAATGTGGAGTAATGGGCGCAAGACTTAGCGCAATCGCTAGCATCCTCGACTACTACCCCAAAGCCAACGGCCTTCAGGCACGGAACATCGAGCAGATCATCGCCCACGTAGCAAATTGCGCCCATGGGTACTTTGAGCTTCTGGGAAAGTTCCCTTAGCGCGCCTAATTTGTCGCGCATGCCGACAATTAGTTCGACGATATTCAACTCACGAGCTCGACGTCTGAGTGAGATCGAGTCCCTCGCGGATAGCAAAGCCACGCGTATTCCTGCTTGCGCCAGCAGCTCGATTCCCAGGCCATCCTTGACGTTGAACCGTTGCACAACATCGGTGACGCCTGAGTAGCAGAGGCTTCCGTCCGTCAAGACCCCATCTACGTCAAGAACGACAAGTCTTACATTTCGAGCACGGGCTAGGCCATCTTCGTCGCTCAGAGGTGCCATGGGCTCAGCCCTTCAGCGACTCGTCGATGACTGCCTCGACAAATCGGTCCTTCTTTACAATTCGATCCAATTCGACAAGTACCGACAGTAGCTCGTCCAAATTGTCTAACGGCCACATAGTGGCCCCATCGCTGAGCGCCTGATCGGGCCTAGGATGCGTCTCCACGAACACACCTGCGACGCCTGCTGCCACAGCGGCTCTAGCCAACACGGCTGCCATGGCCCGCTCGCCGCCCGATGCAGTTCCCAGCCGACCCGGCTGCTGAACACTGTGTGTGGCATCGAAAATGACCGGGCAATTCGTGCGACGTAGTGCCGCCAATGATCGCATGTCGGATACCAAATCGTTATACCCAAAGCATACCCCACGCTCGCATACCATTATTCTGCTGTTACCCATCCTTCGGCATTTTTCTACGACATGAGTCATTTCCCAAGGCGACATGAATTGCGCCTTCTTTATGTTCATAGGCTTTTGGGCCCGTGCAACTCGCTCAATGAAACTAGTCTGTCGGGCTAAGAATGCGGGCGTTTGGAGGACATCGACCACCGCAGCTACTTCGTCGATCGGGGTATCTTCATGAACGTCTGTCAGGATCGGAACCCCAAATCTTGACCGGATAGCTTCGAGTACGGCAAGACCCTTTTCAAGCCCGGGACCTCGATAGGATTCGAAAGATGTTCGATTTGCCTTGTCAAAACTCGCCTTAAATATCAGAAATACGTCGCGTCTCTTCGCTATACTAACCAGTTGTTCGGCTATTTCGGACGTAAGCTCGGCTGTTTCGATAACACAGGGTCCGGCAATCAACACCAAGGGTTCCTTGTTTCCAATACAGTTGTCACAAATCTTCATTGCGGTGATCCATTGGCCAACCGGGGGCTTTGTTCTCTAGAGTCCTTCGAGCCGCGGATGAACTAAACGCGAGCGTGCTCACGAATTGCCGCCCATGTCAGCGTTCCAATGCCCATTAACAAGAAACTAAACGTCAGTACCGTAAGTACAGAGGTTAATCTACGCGGATACGTCGAGTAGTCCGGCAACGAGGGTTTGGATATGACGACGAAATGATGAGAACGACGGATTTCAACGGCTTGAAGGTCGCTCACCATGGCAATTGATGCTTGATGCGCCTTTTCAGCGTACTCGAGCTCAAGTCCTGCTCTCAATTTCGACTCGTTCAAATCGTGCCCCAATGCCGCTGAGGCTTTTGCCGCGTCCGATGATCCTGAAGCGGATTGTCCTCTATTGTTGCCATTCGCGATTCCCGTATCGTCGACGCTAGCCTGGCTCTGAAACTGCGACATTTGACGCTTAGCATGAAGCAGTTTTTCCCGAGCCCCGCTGACGAGCTTCTCCGCATTTCGCAATATCTCGGTATGCCGGCGCTCAGTCTGATTCTCCAACAATGCTTCACTACTAACCAATATGGATTCGTTGATTCTTTGAGCCATCTTCGGTTCAAATGCTCGCACGCGCACGGTCAAGCTGCCGCTTGATGAATCAAACTCTGCGCCAACCTTGTCAAGGTAGTATCGGTATGCCTGCTCTCGGGTTGATTGATTCGACAGCCTTGAAAATACATCCCAATTTCGACTTTGGTAGTGCAGAGTAATATGATCACGTTTCTCGATTTCATCGAACATCGAGCGCGACAAAAGATAGTCACGTATAGAAAGCACTTCTCTACTATTAACCGGTGTCGAAGCCGTACCCAATATGGAATCGGAATGCGGAAGATTTGACTGTTCCGCCAATTGTAGGGTAATGATCGAAACTGACTCGTATTGATTACTCGCCCAGAGCATGTAATAGGCAAGCGCCAGCGCAGTTGGCATTCCGACAAACCAGAATGTTCGCCACGCTATACGCCGGGTCCAGCTACGCCTCAATTGACGAACGACCTGGGCAGCACTCACCCCCGCATCGAGTGTCGTCACCGAATTCGAACGGACTTCATTGAGGTGGGACTGCATCGATTCGGACATCGAGAGGAACTTTCGATTGATGGAAATCAAATCGGACCTACGGACCATAACATTCGTATGCGGCCTTGGCTTCTTCAATCGTGTCGTAAAAGTGCAATTGCCCATTTCGAAGCCAGGCGCAAGTATCGCAGTAATTACTAATCGTCGTCATGTCGTGCGAAACGATAATCAGGGTAGATCGATCGCGTCTATCGTCAAAGGCCGCGCGGCACTTCTTTTGAAATCGCGAGTCTCCAACTGCCGTTATCTCATCAACGAGGTATACGTCGAAGTCGATGGCCATGCTCAATGCAAACGCCAACCGAGCACGCATGCCCGACGAGTAAGTCTTGACCGGCATGTAAAAATACTCGCCTAGTTCCGAAAACGCATTTGCAAAGGCGGCCACAGCGTCAATATCCATACCGTATATTCGCGCTACGAAACGTGCGTTCTGGGCTCCTGTCAGAGAGCCGCTAAATCCACCAGAAAATCCGACAGGCCAGGATACCCTTCCCCTTCGAAAGATTGTGCCCGAATCGGGTTGTTCGGAACCGGAAATCAGCCGCATGAGGGTCGATTTGCCGGCGCCGTTTCGCCCAATGATCCCCACGTTCTTTCGCTCAGGGAAGACTGCAGAGATTCCCTTCAGCACTACGTTGACCCCATTTAATGTTGGGTAGGTCTTGGTAATTTCATTCAAGACAATCACGACAGAACCAGGCGCCTTCGAGCTACCCGCTCTAAAGTGAGTCCGAGAAATGCGAGTATGGCAATCCACATCAGGGGATACGCGACACCCACGTGATCGGCGCGGTATCCACGAAAGTAACCCGCACGTGTCAATTCGACAGCATGCACAATTGGATTATAAGAAAGCAATGTGCGATAGGCGAGCGGAAGATGACCCGTCGGATACATGAGACCCGAGAACCAAAAAAGCGGTCGAATCAGCGGTCCGTGCAACCGCTCCACGAGCGTAGAAAAGACGCTGGCCGCACAAAGTATCAGTCCAAGTGATGCTCCAATGCCCGCAGCAAGCCCAAATCCGATGACAACTTGCAAAGGATCAGCAACTTCAAATTGACCCGAATAGACGCAATATACTCCTACGATAATTGCAAAAGCGACAAAACTGGTAGCAATTTCAAGCAGCACACGAGCGAGTACAAGGTCCAAAGGACGAACTTGCGGGTAAAAAAGCAAGCCGCGATTAGCCTCTATAGCATGCAAGCCACGGCCGCTCGTTTCGCGGAACAGCAAGTACGGCATGAAGCCGGTTGCAAGGAATGGAACGATCGGCATTCGTTCGGGCGCGACTCGGCCGAATATTCGAAACACCAAAGCGAAAGTTGCTATGAACAGCATGGGCTCGAGAATCGCCCACAGATACCCCAAACGATTCAAACCAAACCGCGTGCGAGTCTCTCGCATTATTAACGCGTAAACTACCTGAATTTGGACCAGTATGGGGTGCATTGCCTAGTTCCTGAGCGCAGCCTCCCAACGAGCGCGTTCCGCTGCCTAATCAACCGGTTGGTCACCAAAAATCTCGATAACCCCTGTCACTCGTTCTTCGGAATCGACGACAACCAGTGCTTTGAGGCGCAGTCTATGCATCCGTTCGCGTGCATCTCGAATGTTTGCATCTTCATGAATCGTCACGGGTTTGGCGGTCATAATGTCGCTCACGGGTAGTGAGCGCAAGTCAGTGTGCCGCTGCAGCGCGCGACGAAGGTCGCCGTCCGTGACAAGTCCGACTGGCGTCTTTGATTCGTCGACAACAATGATCAGACCACAGTGACCATTTGACATCCGCTGCAACATTTCGCGCACCGAACACGCTGACGAACAAGTTGGCAATGGCTGCCGCTGCATGACATCACGCACCTTTGTAGCCAATTTTTGGCCTAGGGATCCACCTGGGTGGTACTTCTGAAAGTCGATTTTCGAGAATCGGCGCGTCCGCATAACTGCCATGGCAAGAGCATCACCCATGGCCAATGCCGCAAGTGATGAAGTAGTCGGAACCAAGTCGTGCGGGCACGACTCACGTTCGATTGATACATCCAATACGAGATCCGCGCTGCGGGCGATGGGGGAACTTCGATTTCCAACTAGCGCTATTATTTCTGCCCCGATCTCACGCAAAAATGGAACTAGGCGTAGGACCTCTTCGGTTTCCCCGCTATTTGAAATCAATAGTACCAAGTCGTTTGGGCCGACCATGCCCAAGTCGCCATGTGCCGCTTCGCCAGCGTGCAAAAATACGCTCGACGTCCCGGAGCAGGAAAATGTTGCTGCAAGCTTTTTGCCGATGTGACCAGATTTTCCAATTCCGCAAAATACCAGTCGACCTCTGCACTGGGAAACCCGCTCGATGCAGTTCTGAAAATTGATATCAATTCGCAGAGACAACGCGGCAATTGCCTTCGACTGTGCCAGCAGTTCAACCCGCGCCGATTCCAGTATCTCGTCATCGAGATCGGAGTCCGATCGATCGTCAGATTGTACTATTCGTAGGTTCGTCACTGGCGCTACGGCCGTACTGTACCGGCCCCCATTGGGTCAATACCAATTCCTGGAAGACTTATATGAGTGGTATTGCACCCGCGATTCGAGAATATTGCTGTCGCCGGTTGGGTACGTTACGGAACCTGAAATTACAGCGAGCACCACCGAACCCTGCCAGCGACTGAAGCTTAGGCTTCAGTGACGGCCAAATTCTGTGGAGTCGTGATTCGCAACCGCAGTTGCGGGGCGGACGGGACTCGAACCCGCGGCCTCCGGCGTGACAGGCCGGCGTTATAACCGACTTAACTACCGCCCCTAGAAGGGAGGGCCTTACTAGCACGGTCCAATGGCGCCACAAGCGTAATCCGTAAATGATGGTGTATTCGAGGCAGGGCGGCCAATAGGTCCGACTCGCTCAACTTGTCTCGCTCGAGTTTCGCCAGTTATGGGCAACCCTGTCAACGAGGGTTCACTCTCTTGGATCCCAAGACGCTGCCAATCAGATTGAACTGGAGAGGCACTGCGGGCGTTCTGATGTCCTTGCTAGGAAAATCAAGCAATGAGGTCTCCCAAGTCACCCGGTGCAAATTGGGTTGCCTGGCATTGTTGCAGCTACTGAGCTGCCGGAGGCAAATGAGTCCAAATTCGCGCCGGGCATGCCGCTTGTTGCAGATTAGTTGGATCGACGATTCCTGGCATTCGAACATGAAGGTTTCTTTCTCATAAGCATTCGAGTTCGATTCGGTTGCTCCTGCAAATCCCCCAAAAATCGTACTAGCACTCGTCGAGTTAGCTCCCATCGACTTCGTCACGGGTCAGAAACGCGCCCAATCCCCTTGTCGGTAATGCGACGCTGGGCCCATTGCAGTCTCCTGAACCAGTCGATTTCCACATGCTTCTCAGGTGACTCGGCGCGTCCGCTGCGCTCGACCCACCTAGTAATGATTCCACCCCGCAGCAATCACAATGAACGTCAAAAAAAGCGAAATCGGAGACAAATTGAATCTATAACCCAAGTAATGCGGCCCCTATTTCCCCGGGGGTTAAATGGATTGGGCTTCATGCGATATCCAATATTGGCCACAATGACCTGCTCTCGGATAAGGTAGTATTGTCGGCAAATAGGCCCGTAATCAGTCGAAATTGGATTTCGCGCCTCATGACTTGCATCGCGAGCATAAAGGGCCATCGAATTAAGGATGAGTCATGGATCCGAAGGCCCCAAGTGGTTTGCCTTGAAGTTACAGTCCGGGTGAACAATTGCTTGTACTTGGTTGGCAGCCTAACCGAGTGGCGAAGGAGAGTTGCCGATGTCCGCCGGCTCTGCGAGAATGACGGCGCGGTTCAAACGCAGCCGGTGTTGGTTTGACGAGATCACCGCGTGAGCGCACCGCTCATCAAACAAGGTGCCGCGGTATTCAGTGCCGCAACTACAGGAAAACGAAAAATGATCAAGAAGATGTGTTGTTTGGGCTCCGCCATACTTGGGGTAATCGGTTTGAGCGCTTGCGGTTCAACGACTGCGGTTCCGCTCGATAAATCAATTCTCAGCACCGGCGATAGTAATGCCATCACGACCGGTGGTTATTGGTGGACATACACCGATCACAATGATCCAAAGATTGCTGCAAACCAACCCTATCATGCTGAAATTAGCCAGATCACATCGGCGGACACCGGTCTGAAGCCAACAGTCGACACCGATCCCAAGTACGGCAGTGTCATTCAGGTTAACGGGCATGTACCGCCAGCCCTTCCGTGGGCGGATGTTAGTGCAAGCCCCCAGGCTGCGTATACAATCGATCCCCATTGGGCCAGCGTATATCCGGACGCAACGGTTCCTGATTATCCGTCTGCTGGCGTTGGCTTCGGGTATCAGCACCTCAACGTGCCTTATGACGCGACACAAGGCGGGAAATATATCGGCATCGTGTTTGATATGAAGGCCACCGTAGACAACATACCAACCGTATGGGTAACAATGCCCATCGTAGGCACGGATTTGCCGGATCCCTCGGTTGGTATTACTGACAAGTTCCCCAAGCCTGGAGACCCGGGTGGCTGCACGTACTACACACTGACGAATACCCCCGCTGGAGGAGGGATGTCCTGCTTTACTAGTTATCGAAAGGGCATCAAGGCGGCGGCACAAGGTGGCGGCCCCTACAACACATTGGCTGCCGTTAATACTTGGGAACATTACTGCGTGCTGTTTTCGGAGGTCGAGATTCCTAACTGGGCCAATGCAAAATCTCGGACAATGGTCCCTGTCCCATTTGATCCGACGCAAGCCCTGAAGGTACAATGGGACTTCTTCCAACCCGCTGAGGCGTCACGAAGCGGGGTTGACACGGCGTACGGCATTGCCATCGACAACGTGAAATTGATTACCGCGGAAGAGGCCGGCAAAGCGTCAAATAATTGCGATCAAGCCCGCATTGATGATCCCTATGGATCAGGCGACGCAGGCTAATCGTATAGAACCTGAACCAAGTGACAAAACCCCGGGGCAACTCGGGGTTTTTCATTATAATGCCGCAGTGACAATTCAAAGACGGAACTAGGCTGTTGCAGGCGTAAGCGCCGTTTCGACAACTGTGCAATCTCGGAATAGCCCTCTGCCATCGATCGCTTGGGAACAATTTCGGGGCAAGCATGTTCTGTTGCTCCAAGGTCCAATGGGGCCGTTCTTCCGGCACATATCCAGAATATTGCGTGACTGTGGGACCCGGGTCACCAAGGTCAACTTCAATTTTGCTGATATCGCCTATTTTCTAGGTGCCGCCAAATCCTATTTCTATCGGGGAACAATCGAGGATTGGACCGATTACTTCCATAGTCTGGTCGCCACCGACGAAATAGATGCAGTGGCACTTTTTGGGGATTGTCGCCCTTACCACAAGTCCGCAATCGCCCGCGCACGCAGTCTCGGGATTGCTGTTTTCGTATTCGAAGAAGGTTATTTGCGACCAGACTTCGTGACATTCGAAAAGGATGGCGTCAATGGCCACTCGCTCATGCCACGAGTGCCAGAATTCTACCGTAATCTCGATGCGAAGCCGCTGCCGCCACCCGTAACATTTCGCAATAACTATGCTCATGGCGCGATACACTCGATTACCTACTCGGTCTTGGCGACACTTTTTTGGTGGCTGAGTCCCAATTACACGCACCATCGAGACATCAACTGCTTCCGACAATCCATCATCTGGTTGCGCGGCGGTACCAGACGACTTTTTCGCACGTTTCGCGATCGAACAATTCGGAATCAGCTGGAAGCCGGTCTACCGCAGCCATATTTCTTGGCGCCTTTGCAAGTCAATTTGGATTCACAAGTTACTCACTCGGAATTTAGTGACATTTCCGACTTTATTGAGCTCGTCGTCAAATCATTTGCCATCAATGCCCCAAAAGCTTGCAATCTAATCTTGAAGGATCATCCGTTGGATCGGGCCTATCGCGACTACTCGAAGCTCATTCAACGGCTGCGCGAGGAATATGCTCTAGGACGACGGCTCGCCTATGTAGACGTAATTAACCTACCCTCAGCCTTGCGCCGCGCTCGCGGAACCATCGTCATAAACAGCACCGTCGGTCTTTCATCAGTGAGTCACGGCACGCCGACCAAGTGTCTTGGCCGTGCAGTTTACGACATCGAAGGGCTCACCTATCAAGGGGCGCTCGAAACTTTCTGGAATGACCCTGGGGTCGTTGATATGCAACTTTTCGAAAAGTATTACTCCTGGCTCCGCACAACTACTCAGCTCAACGCGAGCATTTGGAGGGGCATTGCCAAGCAAACGCGGTAACGCGGGGGTCTATAGTACCGATACTACACAGTCGATTGTTGACACGATTCCGATTTTCGCTGGGCATTGGTTCTTCAACCACTCCTCAGCGGAGTCGCCCAACGATGACTCACTTCACAGATTTCTGGCACATCGATTCGGTAGAATCAATCTGCTAGTGGGCGGGACAGGATTTGAACCTGCGACATCCGGCTTGTAAGGCCAGCGCTCTGCCGCTGAGCTACCCGCCCTCGAATTTCGAGAGGGCACGCCAAGTGCGGCCCGTCGGATACCACAGGCTTCGCTGAAACGCGAGACATGAGGATCATTTTAGGGCAAATTGGCTCCAATGCCATTTTCACCGACGTCGGGTCGACCCACTCCGAGAGGTTCGACGGTCACTTCCCCCGATTCGGGCCGCTGCGCGGGCGCAGTAGAATGCTGACCTTCATAAAGCTCACCGGCGCGATATTCCAAGAAAACGCGCCGCGGCCCCAGCATTTTGTCGGCATCTTTGAGAACCAAAGCCTCGCGCAACACATCGTCCATATGATCGACTAGGACGATTCTAAGCCCGCGCAATACGCGTCTAGGAATTTCCTTGAGGTCTTTGCGATTTTCTATCGGAATAATCACCGTTTCTATGTGATTTCGGTGAGCTGCGAGCAGTTTTTCTTTCAATCCACCGATTGCCATCACCCGACCGCGAAGTGTAATTTCGCCTGTCATTGCGACCAAAGTTCGAACTGGAATCTTTAGCAAAGCACTTGCAATACTAGTGGCCATGGTAACGCCTGCGCTTGGGCCGTCCTTCGGTATGAATTCTGGGAAGTGCACATGCACGTCAACTTGCTGGTAGAAATCTTTGTCCAGCCCCATGCGCTCCGCACGTGAGCGAATGTAGCTCATTGCCGCCTGGGCGCTTTCTTCCATCCCCTTCTCCAGAAGCCCCGTGATCACCAGCTTGCCTTTGCCAGGAACGACGCTGACCTCACAATCGAGGACGTCTCCACCGTACATCCAGACGCTTAGACCGTGGGTAAGCCCTATTTCATCAGTCTCTTCCGTGCGCCCCACTCGGTGTTTCGGCACGCCCAGGTACCGGGGAATATCCGTCCCCTTCAAGGCCCAAACTCGATCTTTGCCTCCTTTGACAACTTCCAGCGCTATCTTTCGACAAAGTCCGGCAATCTCTCGTTCGAGTGATCGAACGCCCGCTTCTTTCGTGTAGTGATGAATGACGGTTCGGATTGCATTCTCCGAGAAATCGATATTTACACCACCCAGCCCACATTCCGTCAGCTGACGTGGGACCAAATACCTCACCGCTATGTTGAGCTTTTCAAACTCGGTATAGCTCGTGAGCTGAATAATCTCCATGCGATCCTGCAGCGGCAACGGTATACCCCCCAGGGTATTCGCTGTCGTGATGAACATGACGTCGGATAGATCGTAGTCGATATCCAGATAGTGGTCGTTGAAGCTGTTGTTCTGTTCGGGGTCCAATACTTCCAACAAAGCAGCGGCCGGATCCCCCCGGAAATCCGCGCTCATTTTGTCAATTTCATCTAGCAAGAAGACCGGGTTGTTGGACGCAACCTTCTTCAAACTCTGCACGATCTTACCCGGCAAGGCTCCAATATAGGTTCGTCTATGTCCGCGAATTTCCGCCTCATCGCGCACACCACCGAGTGATACTCGAACGAACTTTCTACCAGTAGCTCGCGCAATACTCTTTGCGATGCTCGTCTTACCCACGCCGGGTGGGCCAACCAAGCAGAGGATTGGGCCCTTCAGACGCTTCGTGAGTGCTTGAACTGCCAAGTACTCCACTATCCGCTCCTTGCATTTCTTCAATCCATAGTGGTCTTCATCGAGAATCTTCTCGGCCTCGGCAATATCGAAGCGTTCTTCTGTCTTTTCAGCCCATGGAAGACTTAGAATCCAATCAATGTAATTTCTGACTACTGCAGCTTCTGCGCTGGTGGGATGCATGAGCTTGAGTTTGCGCAGTTCCTTCTTGACCTTCGTTTGCGCTTCTTCGCTCAAGGCCTTACTGCGTAGCTTTTCTTCAATCTCCAGGATTTCGGTCTTAAGCTCGTCGCGCTCGCCACCGAGCTCCTTCTGAATCGCCTGCATCTGTTCATTCAGGTAGTATTCTTTTTGCGTCTTCTCCATCTGCTTCTTGACGCGCGATCGGATCTTCTTTTCAACCTGAAGAATCTCGATTTCCGCCTGCATCAACTCATACAGGCGTTCCAAGCGCGCCTTCGTTTCGGGAGTTTCGAGCAGATTTTGTCGATCGCTCAGCTTGATCGTGGGAAGGTTTGCCGCAATCGTGTCAGCGAGTTTAGATGCGTCATCGATACCCTGCACCGTCATCAATACTTCAGGCTGAACTTTCTTGTTCAGTTTTACATAGACCTCGAACGTGCTTTGAACGCTTCTGATCAGTGCGGCGACTTCCACATCGGTTTCCACCACGTCCGGCAGCTCGTCGACCTCGACTAGAAAGTAGTCGTGAATTTCAGCAAATCGACGGATTTTTGCGCGCCTTCGGCCCTCAATGAGTACCTTGACCGTGCCGTCGGCAAGTCGCAACAATTGAACAACAACACCAATTGTGCCAATTGAGTGAATATCTTCGGGTGTAGGCTCGTTGGTCTTGGCGCTCTTTTGCGCCGCCATGAATACTTCTTTGTCCCTAGCCATTGCTTCGTCTAGCGCCGCAATGCTCTTTTCACGGCCCACGAAAAGTTGAGACACCATGTGAGGAAACACGACAATGTCGCGCAGCGGAAGCGCGGGGAGAGAACGGCGGTTGGGTGTCTTGTCGCTTTCAGTCTTGAAGAACATTAGGCTTCATCCCTTACGCACATAGCGGTGACAGGGGGCAAAATGCGATGCGACTGCCAAGTTCGTTGAGCCGCAGTGCGCGGTCCAATCCGGTGGCTCACAATCCCGAGATCGCAATGTTCGGCCACTGCGCAGGCTTGGGGCATCATGTGGCGTCAACCCGCTTCAGCTTCTTTTTGATATACGATTATCGGCGCTTCGCTCTTGAGAATGACATCTTCACTGATAACTACTTCCTTGATCCCTTGCTTGCTCGGCACATCGTACATGATGTCCAGCATTGCTTCTTCAAGGATTGCACGCAATCCGCGTGCACCGCTTTCGCGCTCTATAGCGCGCCTGGCGATGGCAGTTAGAGCACTCTTGTGAAACTTCAGCTTTATTCCGTCCATCTCGAACAGCTTTTGAAATTGCTTCACAAGGCTATTTCGAGGTTTGGTGAGTATGTCCACCAGCGCATCTTCCGTGAGCTCGTGCAAGGTCGCGATCATCGGCAAACGACCGATGAACTCAGGAATTAGCCCGAACTTGAGCAAGTCCTCCGGTTGTACCCGGCTGAGTAGATCGCCGAGTTTCAATTCTCGTTTGCCTTTAACATCTGCTCCAAATCCAATTCGCGACTGACCTAAACGCCGTTGAATGATTTGGTCTAGGCCTACGAAAGCCCCACCACAAATGAATAGTATGTTCGTGGTATCCACCTGCAAAAAGTCCTGCTGCGGATGCTTTCGCCCGCCCTTGGGTGGAACATTGGCAATCGTTCCTTCAATTATCTTCAGGAGAGCTTGCTGGACACCTTCGCCCGAAACATCCCGAGTAATCGAAGGATTGTCACTCTTTCGGCTAATCTTGTCGATTTCGTCAATGTATACGATTCCGCGTTGGGCTCGTTCGATATCATGGTCGGCGTTCTGCAGTAGCTGGACGATGATATTTTCGACGTCTTCGCCAACGTACCCTGCTTCCGTCAATGTCGTGGCATCTGCGATCGCAAAAGGCACTTTGATGATTTTGGCCAATGTTTGGGCCAAGAGCGTCTTACCGCTTCCCGTCGGCCCCAACAGAAGTATATTACTCTTACTCAGTTCAACATCATCGGCAGAGACTTTGCTGTCAATGCGTTTATAATGATTGTGAACCGCAACACTCAAGACCTTTTTCGCCCGCTCTTGGCCGACGACGTATTCATCGAGAATTGCCTTAATCTCGACCGGCTTCGGAATAGGCGCGCCGCCCTCGACAGGCTCGTCCTTTTCGCCCTCCTCCGCGATGATGTCGTTGCACAACGCTATGCACTCATCGCAGATGTAAACTGTTGGTCCAGCGATAAGCTTCTTTACTTCCTTCTGCGATTTACCGCAGAAGGAGCAGCACAGATTCCCATTTGACTCGTCGCGTCGCCGCTCCACGTGTTCTACCTCGGACGTTTAATATGCGTCCCAATTATCGACTCGATAAGCATATCGGTCAGTTATTGTAAGTCTCGCGAGTTCCAGTCGCAAGGGAACGCCACAACTCAGGCCAGTTTTTTGGGACGAGTGCCGCCGAAGGCCCCTTGTGGGGTTCACTTCACCCCTACGGCCACCATCCGATTGCCGATAAGTGGGCCGGCGCACGCGTCACGCCAGGCTCATTGCGCCTTCTTCTTCGGGGCAAACACTTCATCAATCAGTCCGTACTCGCGGGCCTGTTCGGCGCCCATAAAGAAATCTCGGTCGATGTCCCTGGTAATCTCTTCTCGCGAACGTCCCGTCGCCCCAACGAGGATGTCAATGCACACGTCCTTGATGTGCCGTATTTCACGTGCCTGAATTTCGATGTCGCTCGCGTTTCCTCTGGCACCACCGTGCGGTTGATGAATCATTATTCTCGACTGAGGTAGCGCATAGCGCCGCCCCTTAAGACCTGCTCCAAGCAACAGTGCGCCCATACTTGCTGCTTGACCGACGCAGATAGTGCTTACCGAGCAACGCACATATTGCATGGTGTCGTAAATTGCTAGCCCAGCGGTTACGACCCCTCCAGGGGAATTTATGTACAGCTGAATGTCCTTATCCGGATCCTCGCTTTCGAGAAAAAGAAACTGGGCGATGATAATGTTGGCAACATCGTCGTCTACACTGCTACCGAGAAAGACAATTCTGTCCTTTAGCAGGCGGCTAAAGATATCCCAGGTGCGTTCTCCGCGGTGCGTCGTCTCTACAACGTGAGGATAGATTACGCTTGCTTGTGTTGCCGGGTGCCTGTCACGCGAAGTAGATTCCAGTATCTCAACAGCTTGATTGCGCGTTTCGGGTCGCTTGTAGATCATCTAACTAGCCCTCTTCGATGTGAGCTTTGGCCTCGATGAGGTCCAGCACTTTGTTTTCCAGAATCATGCCAATCAACATATCTCGCTTCTGCTTCTCGCGATATTCGGCGCGAAGTTTGGCGATATTTTTGCCTGTTTGTTCGGCAAGCTCGGCGATTCCGTCCTCGATTTCTTTGTCGCCAATATTGATTCCACTCGATTTGGCAATCGCCGCCATCAAAAGGCCCGCCCTGACTTTCATTTCGCTTTCGGCTCGTACCTGGGCTTGCAGTTGATCGCCTAGCCCTTGCGGCGCATTACCCATTGAGCGCGCTCGTTGGAGAATTTCCTGCTCCGTGATCTTTATTTGCTGGTCTACCAACGACGACGGCACTTCGATGGGATTGCTCTTTACGAGATCGGCAACCAGCTGTTCGGCTACCGAATTTTCTATGCGCTCCTTTTCGGCCTTCGTCAGCTGCTCGCGCACATTTTCGCGAAGCAACTCGAGAGTCTCAAAATCGCCAACATCTTTGGCAAATTCATCATCGACGCCGGGCAAAATGCGTACCTTGACATTCTTGATTGAGATCTTGAAGCGCACCCGTTTACCGCGCAATTTCGGGTGGCGGTGCTCCGCAGGCATATCTAGCTCAGCGGTGACTTGTTCGCTGGCCCGCTTACCGACAAGGACGGACTCAATTTCCTTGAGTAGCGTACCGGCACCAATCTCAACCGTAAAATCCTGCGCCCCTGCATCGCGAATGATTCGGTCGCCGACCGACACCGTAAAATCGATTGTGACGACATCGCCATTGTCAATGACCTTGTCCTCAGCCATTGCCTCAAGCGTCGAGTGTTCACGCCTGATTCTCTCGATTTGCTCGGCAATCTGGGCCTCCGTGACGTCGATTACGGAACGCTTGGCGTGGAGATGATCGTAGTTTACTGCCGCAATCTCAGGCAGCACCTCGAAGCGGGCCTTATAGCCAAAGGGTTGATCGGGTGCCACGGGCTGGGATTCAATTGCCGGAGCATTAATCGGCTGAATCTGACGCTCGCTAAGTGCCTGCGGGAATGTCTCGTCGACCAATCTCTGCGCTACATCGGACGCTATTCGCGAACCAAATAGTTGGGCAATAACCCGTCGTGGCGCCTTCCCGGGTCGAAACCCACGCACGTGGGCCGAGCGCCCGACACTTGAATATGACTTCTCAAGTTCGGCGTGAACCCGCTCAGCGTCTACGACCACGTCAAATTCCACCAGGACGGGACTAAGTTTTTGTACGGTGACCTGCATGTCGGACGGCGTGTTTGCCACTCTGCGTGCTGCCGGTCAAGATTGCAATGCTCTTACTCAAAACGATGAAATGGCCCCCGCCGCATGCGGTTGAGCAGAGGCCTGGTGCGTGCTCGTGACATAAACAACCCTCAGTTCACGGCACTGGCCGCGCCCGATGGCGGCGTGAACTAATCATTCGATTCCGCGGCCTGGAGCGCAGCTTCAAACGGATCTAGATCAAAATCCAGGTCATCTATACCAGATTCCTCTAGTTCATCGACTGTCCACCCGGCTCTCATTGATGGTCGAATTAGCTCTCGCTCAAAGTCGGCAAAACTGCGATAGCTGCGATTTCCGTACATGAACTGGCGCTCCTTCTATAATTACTCGAATAATTTCAAATACTTATTTGAAACGTGCATTTCCACTCGCGCCTCTTGCTCGGACTCAGCTCGCCCTCAGGCCGTAATTCAATCAACTGACCACAATTTGACCACCTGATTCGACTCCAGAAATTCAGCCGAATGCAGTAAAGCTGAAACTTCGCGCACGTGGATTACAAGTTCCTACAGACACCTACAATGTAGGTCATGATACGGGAATCACCAAGAAATCGGGTCAGGTTTCTCCGAATTCGGTAATAGTCAGCAGCTTGAAGTGCATGGACCGATGACCGCATCCCCAAGAATCATTGCGATCGCCAATCAGAAGGGCGGCGTCGGAAAAACAACGACTGCTGTAAATCTGGCTGCGAGCCTCGCCGCGGCCGAAAGACGCACATTACTGGTCGATATGGATCCCCAGGCCAATGCCTCCAGTGGTGTCGGTGTTGCTCCGGGGACCGCCGAATTGACGATATACGATGCACTTATTGGTCGAGCGTCATTGCGCCGCTGTATCCGTGCAACATCGTTGAATGGTCTTGAGGTCGTGCCGGCGACACAAGATCTAACGGCTGCAGAGTACGAGCTCTTCGATGAAGAGCGCGGCAC
>PMCK01000531.1:0-12163 GCA_003154095.1 Myxococcales bacterium
CACCATATTGCGGCGCCGTACTCGCTGATTGCGAAGTCGAAAGACGAGTCTGCGAACGGTAGCTCTTCGCAGTTACCGTGCACAAGCTCGAACGACAAGCCGTGCAATTGCTGCAGGCGACGTGCGGTTTCCAGTTGCCGCTCTGAGAGGTCAATTCCGGTGACTTGCGCGCCACGACGTGCCATCCAAGCAGAGACATAAGCCGTTCCGCACCCAAGCTCGAGTGCCTTCATCGACCGCATTCCCTTTGGAAGCATCTTCAGCGTGCTTTCTGGAACCCCGAAGATGCCCCATTCTGGTTCGGTTCGGGCCCAGTTTGCCTCACCCGCAATGGCGTAGGCTTGGGCCTGCTCATTCCAATATCTTTGGTTGCGCTGAATATCCTCGACGTCGGACATGGCCCATCTTACCTTTGTATTAGACTAAACACAGCTACAGATGATCCATGACCTCTGGGTCACTCACACTTTGCTGCACAACACGATGCTTGCCGCCTTCGTGAATGGAGCTTCGATTCGGACGTCCGCTTGTCCGACGTGGACGTCCGAGCGAGCAAAGCGGAGGATCACCTGACTACCACGTTCGCAAATCGGATTCCAAACCCGTCAGGGTCGGCAATCGTGAAGTCGCGCAGGCCGTAGTTTCGATCGTTGATCGGATCGACCACCCGTAACCCAAGCTCAGTGGCGCGCAGCCAGCAGGCATCTAGCGGCTAGGTCCTTTGCCTGGAGTCGGGGCCCGAGCACCCGCGTGAAAAACTGGCCCAGGCTAGCGTGACCTCGCCACGGAGTCCGAATCGAAGACGTTCAGCATGGGTATTCGTTATATGGTTTTTACGGCACGGAGACTCAATTCACGACTGGTGGGTGAGACAAGAACGATAGCCTTACCCAAATAGCCAACGCCGCGCTAGACCGAGCTTCGGCCTTGGCTCAAGACAACTCCGCTCTAGTCGCACTACAATCGCGCAACTTCCGGTTGCTCTGGCTCGGTACGTTCATCTCCATGGCAGGGTCGATGATGCGCAACGCGGCCATCCTATGGCACGTTACTCTGCTCGTACCCGATAACCAGAAGGCACTAGCGCTAGGCGGGGTGGGGCTAGTTCGTGTTGTGCCCATAGTGATCTGCTCACTTTTTGCCGGAGTAGCCGCGGATGCCTTTGATCGGCGGCGCGTGTTGCTCGTCACGAATTCGATCATGCTGGTTATTTCGACTGCCTTGGCGGTCACGACACTATTAGGCGTTCGGAACCTTTGGGCCGTGTATGGCCTTGCCACATTGAGCTCAGCGGCGGCAACGTTCGACAACCCTGCGCGCAACTCATTTTTCCCGACGCTTGTCCCACGCGAACACCTGCCGAACGCCATTAGTCTAAACAGCATCATGTTCCAAGCGGCGTCGGTCATAGGCCCAATGGTTGCGGGCCTTCTAATCGCTGCCACCAGCGTGGGTTGGGTGTATGCCGTCGACGCGGCCAGT
Organism: Myxococcales bacterium; assembly: GCA_003154095.1. Classification (GTDB taxonomy): domain Bacteria; phylum Myxococcota_A; class Polyangia; order Polyangiales; family Polyangiaceae; genus FEN-1139. Next base: position 1,483 of record PMCK01000531.1, read on the forward strand.
TTTCTCATTCTGATCGCATCACTGCAGGCGATGCGCGACGTTCCATCACGTCCTACGTCTGAGCGATCCTCTGTATCACTGCGGGCGGCTTGGGACGGGATTGCCTTCGTATTCAGTCGACCGTTGATCCGATCTTCCATGCTGCTTGATTTCTTCGCGACATTCTTTGCGTCCGCTACGGCCCTCTTGCCCATTTTTGCACAGGATATTCTGCACGTGGGCGCCCACGGCTATGGACTTTTGTCGTCCGCAACTGCAGCGGGAGCCGTTGTTACCAGTTTAGTGATGGTCAGAGCCGTGGAACGGATTGAACGTCGTGGCTACGCAGTTATAATGGCCGCCGTGGTGTACGGCCTGGTGACCGTTGCATTTGGCCTCTCAACGGTCTTTTGGCTGAGTTTTGCTTGCTTGTTCCTGTCTGGCGCTGCGGACATGGTGAGCACGGTCCTGAGAAATGTAATCCGTCAACTGGCAACCCCCGACGAGATGCGTGGGCGGATGACCAGTGTAAACATGATCTTCTTCATGGGTGGGCCGCAACTCGGTGAACTCGAGGCAGGAGTCGCGGCCCAGGCATTCGGGCCCTTGGCATCGGTCGTCTCGGGCGGAATCGGCTGCGTGCTTGCCGTTCTCTGGATTGGCTGGCGGACTCCACTGCTCGCAAAGTATCGAAAAGAGTGACGAAGGTGCACTGACAGTTGCGGGCTGGACGCGCGAATGATTCGCGAGGCACGTGTAAAGGCCGGAACTTCCTCCTACGCATATTCTGCATTTGGAACCGTTTCTCGGTTCTTTCGAGCGACACTTCGTTTTTGAACCGATCTCATTCTATGACCCAGATCGAGTCAATGGAAGTCCTTGCAAGTGCTAGACTCTTCTCAGCTGACGAGTGCCGCGTAGCGAATGGGATTTGACCAAATGTGGACCAATGGGCTTCGAATAGGTGGGAAACTGGCATTTTTTGCCGTTTGCGTCAGTTGCGTTAGTTGTAGCGGTGATAGTGGTGGGTCAAATGGCAATGGCGGCTCTTTGGGTGCGTCCACGGGGGGTAGCTCATTGGGTTCCGCTGGAGGGAGCACTGGAGGCAATGCTCCAAGTGGATTCGGCGGTAGCGCGGTTGGCGCGGCCGGTACAGTGCTGACGGGTGGCGCTTTGGGAACGGGCGGCAACGTCGGTGAAGGTGGTACCGTAGCGACGGGTGGTGGTGCTGTGGCCACAGGAGGTGTCATCGGTAACACGGGCGGAATTTTCGCCACTGGGGGAAGCCTGGGCGGTGCCTCCAACAAGAGCACGGGTGGCAGTCAATCTAATACTGGCGGCCTTGCTAATTCCGGTGGTGTTACTGCGATCGGCGGCAAGAGCGGAGGGATTTGTCCGGGTGGCCCTTATCCGGCTCCGGTGCTCAGCGGGACGCCGACTCGCGTCTACAACGCTACCGGCAATGGACTATTCGAAGGTACCGTGTGGGACTCCAATGCCGGCGTGCTCTTCTTCTCCAATATGTCCACTGGCAGCACGAACCCCGTGGTGCCCTCGCAAGTCCAGAAGCTTACCCCACCGGGCACGGTTGACGTAGCGGTAACGGATTCTGGCACCAATGGTTTGGCCCTCGATGTGGACGGCAGCCTGCTTGCCTGCTCACATAAGGTTCAGGGCATAGTCAGGGTTAATCCAGCCGCGGGCACCGTAAGCACGTTGCTCAATACGGACAGCAACGGGAAGCACTTCAACTCACCCAACGATCTAACCGTGCGATCGGACGGGACCATCTACTTCACGGATCCCGATTATCAGCTGGGTAGCTCGCGGACCTCCGAGACGGGCACCAAGGGCATTTATCGGGTCACTCCGGCTCGCCAGGTGTCTTTGGTGGACGGCACCTTCGGTGAGCCGAATGGCGTCGTGCTTTCGCCCGATGAAAGTACGCTCTACGTGGCCGATACCACCGGAAATGCGATTAGGAAATTCACGCTAGCGTCTGATGGAACCGCCAGCGGCAAGGTGAATTTTGCAACGATTACGACGCCTGACGGCGTAGCCGTGGATTGTGCCGGCAACCTGTATTGGGCGTCCAATACGCCGGGCAAAGTCATCGTGTTTTCACCCAGTGGCACGCAGCTGGGCAGCATAACGGTGGTTACAGATGCGACCAACGTTGCCTTTGGCGGGACTGATCGCAAAACACTCTATATTTCCGCGGGTATGGCTATTTACAGCCTCGCGCTGAATGTGCCCGGTTACCCGTATTGATGGTTTGCATTTCCAATCAGGAAGTGCGGACCCGCGCTGCACTGGAGTTGTTACCGGCAACATTTTCGTGTTGTCGATACCTGCCCCTTGGATTTTTTGAATTGGCCGTCGCGCTCAGCTGGAATCGTCGGCCAATGCTTCCACGCCGGTGCCAACTGTGTGCCAGTATAGTCATTGCATTCTTGAACTTGAGTGCGATCATATTGATGATGGTTGGGAATCTAAGAGCATCAGTAGGAATTCGGTGATTTGCGCCAGGCTGACCGTCCCACTTTACGGCCGAACGAATTTTCACACTAACTTCAAGGATTCTGATTATGTTTATGCGGACAAGTATAGCGTTATCGAGTCTCTCGTTAATCGTGGCGGCCTGTTCGAGCTCGAACGGCAACGGAGGGGAAGGCTCGGGGAATAGTTCGGCGCAAGGCGGTGCTTTTTGGAGTTCGCAGGGCGGCGCCTTTTGGAGTTCGCAGGGTGGTGGCGCGACGCAGGGTGGCAATGGCAATAACGCTGGCAATGGAAACAATGCGGGTGATGGCAACAATGCCGGCAGTGGCAATACCTCTGGAGACGGCAACAATGGGGGAACCGGTGCGTCGGGCGTCGGCCAGACAACTGGTGGTGATTGGGGAACCGCTGGGAGCAGCAGCGTTTGCAAGCCGCTGACAACCACCGGCAAACAACTGCCTCCGGTCATCCTGTTCCAAGTTGATATCACCAACTCCATGACGCGCACGACGCCGACTACGGGGAACCAGTCCAAGTGGCAGGCCACGCAAGCCGCNNTTCTTCAACAAGCCGGCACCGCAAAATGGTGGTTGTTATGACGGTTCGAAGTTCCCCTTGGTGGCGCCTGCACCACTGTCACAAAATTTGACGGCGATTAATACAGCAATCAACGGCATCACACTTCAGGCTAACGTAGACACCTGGACGCCCACTCTTAATGCCTGGCAATATGCGTTTAGCTACATCACCAGCAATTGGCCAAATTCTGACCAATATGCTGACAGTCACAAGTACATCGTGTTCATGACCGATGGCGTTCCGACGGTTAATCGGGATGGTTGCAATTCAGGTACTTCTACCGCAGGCAATACATGTTCTGTCGCCTGCATCGTGCAATCGGAATATGACTTCTTCGTTCAGACGATTGCCGGGGCAGGCGTACCCAATGGAATTCAGACGTTCTTCATGGGTGTTCCTGGCTCGGACGAAGCACAGGGAGCACCCTATGATCCTCGCGCAATGCTCTCGGAATTGGCCTATGCAGGGGGTACGGCGCCGGCTGGCAGTACCGCGGCGAGCTGCGCCGCTGCGACGGCCGCGGCGGCCAACTACTGTCACATCGACCTGACCACCGCCGCCAACTTCGGTACCGCGTTGCAAAACGCCGTCCAATACACGGTCGGGAACAGTATTACCAAGTCCTGCGTGTTCAATGTGCCGACACCGCCTTCGAATCAGTACTACGTCGACCTGCCGCACACGACAGTTACGTATACCTCGGGCACGAACTCGCAAACGCTCAGTCCGGCCTCATCTTCGAATTGTACTGACGGCGATTTCTACACCGATGATCCGAACGTAGCAACCAAGCTGACTTTGTGCCCAACGATGTGCACGCAGCTTAATGCAGACGCTGACGCCCAGGTAACCGTTACGTTCGAATGCTCCAAGATTGGCTAGCGGTCGAAGGCAATTCTTCCGGTGCGCAGGGCAGGAACCCTGCGCTCTGCAGGTGGTTCAAGGCTAGTTGCAGACTGCAGCGGGGCCGGAGAATTCCTTCTTGACATCGGCGACCTGCTTGCCCACGACCGTGATCCTGTCAGTGTCCGTCGTGCCGAGGCCATCCGTTTCGAGTTTGGTAAGGTACGGGACCTTCTTTGGATCGCAGCCCATCACGAGCGCCTCAACCGTGTCGAGAGCAACTGCGTTGCGTGAAGCCAGAATCAGCCGCATGTTCATCTTGTCTGAAGCGGGCGCGTTGGCTGTGCACGGCCCATTTTGCAGACCCTGGAGTCCGTCCATAATGGCAAAATCCGCGGGACGCACACTGTAAAAATCGTGAACGAACTGACCTAGCCCAGCCAGACTGTGATCAATGTAGCTGGCCGCTCCGCTTTGGCTCATGTTGCGTGAGCAATCGGCCGCGGAAGTGGAGACTGAGTACTGGGTGTTCGGAGTCGCGCCGATGCCCAAGTTCTTGACGCAACCGGTGACGCCAGCTTGCCCGTGAGTTTTTAGGGCGCCGATGCTGATAAGTACGTCAGCCTCAAAGTAGCGCTTATTTACCCAATACAGTTTGCCTCCGAGGGCAGGTTTCTGCACGAGCCCCGTCTGATAGGCGGCCCCATGGTTGGCGCAACTGTCGCCCTCCAGCGGAATAAATTCGTCCACTGAGGTTCCGAAATTAGCAGCCGTGTAGCCCAGTAACGAGAAGGCCGTCGTTGTATTTCGGTTCGAGCCTTCCATCACGAGAATCTTACCCGATGGATTCTTTGCTCGGACCAGATCCGCCACGGCGCGTGTTACTCTCCAGTCAGTCGTGACGCCGTTGACGGTGGTAGAGAGAGCCGTACCTGCACCCCAGCAGGCCACGTAGGGGGTCACAAGATTGGGTTTCAATACGACGGTCTGGCCGTCCTGGATAAAATCCAAGCCGCCAGCCTGGGTAACCGCGTCGGTTACCAGGGCCTTTACGTCATCCTGGGTAATGTCAGTAGCTTGGGCTTTCGTCGATTGGACCATCGCAACGATGTACTGACCGCTGCTCGACCCACCAACAGCCACACCGCCAGTACTTGCTGTCGCACTTCCGCCAGTTTGAGGGCTACCCGCGCTTGTAACGCTTCCGCCGGCGGCTTCGGTGCCACCCGTTGTCGGGGCTCCGGCCGTTGCGTTGCCACCGGTTGAAACGCCTCCCGCGCCTACGCTTCCGCCGGTTGCCGAGTCGCCACCTAGGGCCAGACTGCCGCCTGCCGCGACATTGCCGCCAGTGCTTACGGGGGATGTTCCTCCGGAAACGACGCCGACGGTTCCGCCGTTTGAAGCCTCTTGAGGGCCCGAACCATCTCCACCGCAACTTTGCACCTGGCCGGCTGCCATTGCTAGCAGGGCAGTTGTTAGGAAGGCGCGTTGTGCGGACCCGAGACGTGCAAGCATAGTAATTTCCTTACGCCTAAGTATTCCCGAATTCATACTCTTGTCCCACGAAATCGAACTATTTCGCGTGGACGGTGTAGTTTCATCACAGTGTCACGATAGTTAACGTTATCAGTCGATTCTGCAGCAGCACTTATCTATTGTGATTGTGCTAAATCCACCCGTAGAAAATACGCATAAGCACCGGGTAAATCACAAGTGCGAGCACATACATCCACTGCGAAACGCCCAGCAGAGAAACCAGCAATATTTGCGCCCATCCGCTCGAGCGCATGAGTGCCTACCCTTTACCAAATGAAGCGAGACGCCGCTCATCACGACGCTCGAAGGCCGCCTCGGCTTCGAGGCTCTCGATGTCGCGGCCGATTGTAACGACCGCCAGTGTTTTTTGGTTGGCCCTTAGCACAACGGTGCAGTCATGCTGCGTTGGATCGCCTGAAATCTCGCAGTTGTCCCAGCGCTCGGCATGCCCCACGTAGGCGATTGTAATGTCGTAGTGTTGGCTCCAAAAGTAGGGGACCAACGCGCAAGGGCGTTTGTGGCCGAGCATATTGCGAGCAGCCAGCTGCCCCTGCCGCTGCGCTACTGCCCAATGCTCGACTCGAATATTTTGGCCCGAGTGAGGATCAGGCCAGCGCGCGATATCGCCTGCGGCGTATATGCCAGCCTCACTCGTTTCCAGGTATTCATTGACCAGCACGCCCCGATCAAGGATTAGGCCTGCCTGCTCGGCGAGTTCAATTCTAGGCTTTACCCCGATTCCGACCACGACGAGATCACAGTCGATACGGTCACCGTTCGCTAACACCACACACTTATCGGTGATTGACTGCACTGTGTTGCCAAGGTGAAATACGACGCCATGTGACTCGTGCAAGGCGCGCACTGTATCGCCAATTTCGGGTCCCATGATGCGCTCGAGGGGCCGGCCTTCTGGCGACACGACGTGAACCGCGAGCCCGCGTGTCTTTAGTGCGGCAGCGACTTCTAGTCCGATGAAACTCGAGCCTATTACGACAACGGACTTGGCGTTCTTTGCCGCTTCAATGATAGTGCGACTGTCCGCGAGCGTTCTAAGGTAGTGCACGTTTTCGGCATCTGCACCAGCAAGTGTGAGCCGGACAGGTTCGGCGCCCGTTGCGAGCAATAGCGCATCGAAACCGTAAACCTTGCCGGCCCGTGTGGTTACGGTTCTTGAATGGGCGTCGAGTGATTCGACCTGGGTATCTAGGACCAAATCGATAGATTGTTCCGTAAAGAACTCCGCTGGCCGCAGCGGTATCCAGTCTTCTGGTGCCGTGCCTGCAAGGTAGTCCTTGGAAAGATTGGGTCGGTCCACGGGGCTCGCACTGTCTGCGCTCAGCATCGTGATACTTCCCGCATAGCCCTCGCGCCTCAAGGTCTCGGCGGCGGCGAGTCCGGCGGCTCCGCCACCTATTATGATGACATTGCCGATGGTGGTGCTGGCCTGCTTGCTCGCCGACGCTAGCTTCTGTGGGAGCACGTAGAGCTTGTCGCCACGTCTTTCGACCGCGTAGCAATCAATTGAGTTTAGGGCGGGTGCGCCGGATTCGCCCGTCCGCAAACTGAAACAGGCGTGATGCCAGGGACATCGAATAGTGTCACTTTCGACCAGTCCCTCGGCAAGCGGACCTCCATAGTGCGAGCAGGTTGCACCGACCGCGAAGAATTCGCTGCCACGCCGAACGACGATCACTGACTCGCCGTGGGCTTGACCTAGCAAGGCTTTTCCTTCAACTAACTCGCCAATGTCAACGCCCTCGGCGAGATTAGGCCCGGTCAATTCCGCTGGTTCGCCACTCATGATTACCTCGCAGCGCGAGCATATCAGAATGTCGATGCCGTGCTGCCGGGGGGCGGTGACCACCTCGGACGCCTAGGTGAATTGCAAGAACCGCCTGCTACGAGAGGTAAGGGCACGGGCCACAATTGGGGGCTGGCCCAATTGTGACCCGTGTCGGGCTGTCGCTTGCTGTTGGGGTATTGAGAATAGTCCTGCTACCAAGTTATCCAGGCGCACAGTGAGGCGCCGCAACATGCAGTCTGCGGGGGTACTCGTAGGTCCGCAATCTGAGCCGACATCGTCGGGATTCCGGGTCAACCGTGAGAATGAACAATTGGAGTGATACCGTACTTAGAGGTTCTTCCTTGCGAAAATTAGCTCAAACAATCCTAAAAAAGGGGGGCTCAAACAAACAAATGCCCGAGAACCCGCGAAGTGATCACTCCCCAATTCACATCAATTGCAGTTTGCCAAACTTGTTCGCAGCGGGAGTATGTCTGGCCTGCCGGTGACGATGTCGGGTCGGTTTCATTGCCTCAACTGCTCACGTGTTTCCGTTCGACTGCTATTCGTGGGCCAGCTTGCCGCGCTTGACATTTGGACGCGCGGGCCGAGCGCATACCTGGCTCAACCCCGTACGGCAGGGGCCCTGTTGGCGAGTTGCGCGCTGTTATCGATCGCATTGAATCTAAGATATTCCAAGTACGTTTGGCCGCGCGCAATCGTCGCGCTCGTCCTTGGAATCTTGGTGGTGTCGGTGCTCGGCTATTACCGCTACTACCATGCACCCCTCGATGTCCAATCCGCAATTGCCGCACGCCATGCTTGGTCCGACGTGAGACCCATGTTGCTTCGGGCTGCCCCTGAATTCGCAATTGCCGCTTTGCTCGTTGCCGCGTTGGAATTCACATTGCTTAGCGGAGCTGTCCCATTTTCCATCGCTACGCCCTTGCTCACCATATCATTGCTAGTCGGTTTGGGTCTAGCGGGTTCACTTCGCGCTGGCACAGCGGAATTTAGAACCGCTCATACAATATGGGTCTTGCTTAGAACGCATGATGTACAAGTCTCCAGCGAGCGTTCCAATCTGCCGCAGGTCCAGACAATTGAACGGGGGGTACCCAATATCTTGCTCTTTATCACTGAAAGCGTGCGGGCCAGTGACGCTTGCCCAAAGCCCGGTTGCGTCAGCAGTCCCGAACTCGACAGGTTGCTGCCCGACCGCGTAACATTGCAGCAAGCACGCTCTCTTTCTAGCTATACGGCTATTGCGCTATCGGCACTGCTAACCGGGCAGACTCAGCTTCAGTCGCGCAGCGACTTGGCAAAGGTTCCTGACATTTTCGATTGGGTGCACGCAGTCCGTGTGGGAACCGAAGGTTATGAAATGCGATATTGGTCATCACAACTGGCGGGTGTACTCGAACGGGGCGCACTGTCGTCGATAGCGGATGAAGTAGTTACGGCGGAGACGCTGCTCGGTCACCCTTTAGCCGACATAGAGGATGCCGTGGCCGTCGTACTCGACAGGCGCGTTGCCGAGCACTGTGAACGTAATTTGGTTCAGTCCAATCGGGCGCAATTTCTTGTCGTCCACGTTTCTGGGACTCACGCTCCCTACGCGTTCGACTCCGACCGAGCGCCATTCAAGCCGTGGCGGCGACAGGTTACATGGTCCGGTCTAGCAGAGCTCCACAATGCGTACCTGAACGCAATCCTCGAACAAGATCGAAGCCTGGGCAGATGTCTAAGTGCATTCTTGAAGGCCACTTTACCCCGGCCCTGGATTGTAATCTACACTAGCGATCACGGGGAAGCGTTTGGCGAACATTCCGCCATTCACCACGGCCAAAATCTCTTCGACGAACAGATTCACGTCCCCCTGATGATTGCACAGGGGGGTGGTGCGCTCGGTGCGGAGCAAATGAGCGCACTCTACGCCAATGCAACGGCCCAGGTGACGCACCTCGATCTGTTGCCGACACTGCTGGATCTCTGGGGGTTGCGTCAACACTTTGCGCTTCAGCATTGGGTCGGGAAATTGCCAGGAAGGTCGCTATTGGCGAGGCTAGGCCCTCTTGGCAATTTGCCAATCACGAATTGCACCGAGCTTTTTCCTTGCCCCATCAACACTTGGGGTGTGCTCGGCGACGGCAGAAAACTCATCGCACAGTCTTGGGATGGCAATTGGCGGTGTCTCAAGGTCCTGAATGGGGAGCAAGAGCTCGGCCTCGCCGATTGTGCCGATTTGGTCAAAGAGGCTTGCAAAATGTTTCCACGATTACCCAACGGAAACGTATCCAGAGATTGTGGGAACTAATGGATAACGAAACCATTCTGGGTGAATGTGTGCAAAGCGCACCTAGCCCACAGCTATCGGCTATAGTACGACGCGAAACTTTGAAGTCGACGTCGAATTGTCCTCATGAATCTCCCCAAACTGCCGTACTTATTGTTGTTTGCAACGACCCATGAAATCCAATCTTCCCGATCACAATTCAGATCGCGGATCCGTTGTGGTTCTTCACCATGCGGATCGCGAACTTGTGTTGCTGCCCGGCAAGTATTTGATTGGTCGCAGCCGGTCCTGCCAATTGGTGGTCAACGACGAAGTCGTCTCGCGGCGGCATGCCGAGCTCGAAGTATGCGCCAACAACGTGGTCGTGCTCCGTGACTTGGGCAGCCATAACGGAGTAATCGTTAACGACCAGCGCATCAAAGGCAAAGCCACGACATTGAGGAACGGCGACAAGTTCGTAATAGGCGCGGATGCGTTCCAGATTTTTCTCAATAACGATGCCCTCGACAGCGCTAATATGAAAGTCGTCGAAGTTGTGACGGAAACAGCGTCCACCGTCGTCAAAAAATCCTCGAAGGTTCTGCAGGATGAGACTCGCGCAACGCACGACCTAGACCTTGTCGCGTCCGTGGCCGAGTTAGCCATCGAGTCCGGACAGATGGCGGAAGCCGAGAAAGTGCTCGCGAAACATCTGCGCGCCGTGTTGGCGGATATTCGCAGTTATCGACAAACGAGCCCCGCGGTCCGAAACAAGGCATTCAAGTTTGCCTTGCGACTGGCGGAAGTAACTCGAAAGGCCGAGTGGTTCGACCTGGCGGTTGATGTGCTTCTAGTCCAAGCAATCGTTTGCTCCGAGGAGCAAGTCGAAGATCTCTTGCGCGTTCAGAAAATGCTCCCCAAATTGGAAACGCANNGGCCGTCACGGGTTGCACGGATAGTCGAGTGTTATTGGCGAGTACCATATTGCTGAGTCGCGCTTCGGCCTTCACGGCAACCAGAGTTACGGGCGTCTTTAGTGGCGTCGCCGCCTTTACGGTGACAGCAACGAATTTCTGCGTATCGTCCGTCGGATCTGGAAAAGCCTCGCGAATAATCTCAACGACTCCGACGATCTCCTTGGTGCGCCCTGAATGGTAAAAGAACGCGCGTTCGCCGCGCTTCAT
>PMCK01000531.1:12170-12367 GCA_003154095.1 Myxococcales bacterium
GGCTCGGTTTTCAACAACCAGAATGCCACACGTGTCTTCCTTTCGTAGTGAAAAAACCCCAACAACTTTGGCAAAAGTGCGCGATTTTGCCAGCTTGAACATTAGGGAGAGCCACTGCAGAAGGTAGGGCAATCCCCAGGGTGGCGCCCAATTTGTCTTGCCGGCGGGTTGCCCATCGGCCAGAATTGTAGGGAAGC
>PMCK01000005.1 GCA_003154095.1 Myxococcales bacterium
TACTGCCCAATTGCTGGTGCGAAAATTGCAGCGCGTCATACATTCCCAAGATCTCTAAGACTTCTCTGCATTCGTCCGCGGGCAGAACGTCATCGCCATCGTAAATGTGCGGGGAGAGATAAGCGTAATCCAGTTCATAGCCGCAGCTCAAAGCCTCCGCTGTACGTTTGCACGTTTCAACTGGAGAGTAGTCAGTGCCTCCCAGCTTCTCGAGTATTTGAAACTGATTAAATAGAATCCATCGTTCTGTCTTGGTGAGTTTCATATATTGTTCCCTGCGTAACAGTCTGAATAAGTTAAACTAGTTGCTGCCCTTTGGCGGAGGTTCCGGAGTCGCGCTCTTCTCCTCGCATACCATCACCCAAGTAGTATCGCTTTGACCGGAGCTTTTTCGTAAATTCCTGAAGTAGACCGGTTCGAAGGCTTCGGGACCAAAGCAAGTGCCTGCCTTTGCCCTTTCGCAGGCGAACGCCCTTCGCGCTGTCTTGCTAATACAGACTGGCGGATCCCTTGGTTTTACGGAACCCGGAATGCTTCTGTTGTTGGCTTTAGTCAGTTCGGTGGACTCACTTGGGGATCCACTTGGGACGGCAGGAGCCGTCGATGCTATCGGTGGAGTCGAATCGGCACCAACACCCGTTTGGTGAAAATGACGGTGTTGGTCAAGGTCCTTCTCGACGTGGCCGATTCGTTCATCGAGCCGTTGTACCGAGCCCGACAGCTCCGTTTGGAGCTTACTCATGCTGGACGATAGCCAATAAACGCCTCCAATGATCACCAAGACTGTAATTCCAGCCGACTTGAGCTGATCAAGCCACCAAGGTGATTGTTGGTTAAGTCTAATCGCCTGAGCGCGCGCGCTCTCGACAGGATCATCCGCCGCCATTTGCGGGCTATGCTGCCACAATCCCCCCAGCGACGGCAAAACAAGAGTGCCAGCCACGGGCAAATGATAGCACCCGCACCCTACGAACGGACAGCCCTCTTCGCGATGATGCCCCAATAAATGGGCGTCTACAGCTGATATTACCGAGTAAATCCGCCGTGATAAGGTCATGCTGCCCTAACTTCGGCCTTAGCCGCAATCCGGCGGAATATCCGCTCAACTATGTTGGCCGCGTTGGCAGCGTCGCCGGCCCAAATGCAAGGCAGGCCGAAATCAACGTGCAAGGCAATCACGGAGCCCAAGACACTTTGGGGGACCGTCGCGGACCGGTACGCATGGGCAAGCACAGCCTCGACCGATGACTCGACCACCAGCAACCTGAACTCGAACGCGGTCAGTCGTCGGCATTCGTCAAGGAACCTTTCGCGGCCAACGGTAATCGAGCCAACCAGATCGGCCAGGCTCTTACGTTCGACCCGAACCCGGTCACTGTAGCCGGCGAAACTGTAGTCTCCCGAATCCAGCGTCACAAATTCGGACGTTGTGTCACGTGAAAATGACCACGGGCGTTGCTCGCGAGTATCGATAAGCACGTGCAGGGGTTCAACACGTTTCACGGCTTGACCTCGAATAATCCGCACTGCCTTGGGTCGGGTTGGTTAGCTTGTCGCCATCGTTCTTTGGCGGCTGCCGCTCGTCGGAGCATCGCCTCACGCTTGTTGGTTTCACACTCTGTTAGCCACCGCTTGTGCTCCTCTTCTGCCGCGGCCTCGCAAGCCTCACAACGTGGCTTCCATTCGTGCCCAACATAAAGCGTCGAATTGGGTTCAATAGTGACGGCGCATTTCCAACACTCGACCGCCACCTTGTTCGTCAACCAGCCGGAAAGGCCAAACAGAACTGGTGGTTCATCGAGGTTGGCGCGAATAGCCAGAATCTTCGAATCAGCGGCGCGGAGCCACGTGGGCATGCCATTTTCGTACAGGGTTCGATCGACAAGTCCGCCAAAGAACATGCTGGCAAATGCATCCTTTTGCTCTTGGGTGATCTCATCCATTGCGCTCCGCTCCTACAAGTCTGCCGGCGGGTGGACTCGATGGCCTTTCGTCAGCGTCCAGCCGCTGTTGCATTTCCGAACGTGCGAGACAGAGAATCGCATCCAGTCGCATCGACGGGTACTGGCGCATCAATTCAACCGTGCGGGTTCGTAGGTAGTCGTCAGCCATCAAAAAAGTCCTTCCGTGTCGCGGGCGTCGCCAACTGCTCGAGCAGACGGTGTCGTTGGTTGCGCTCGACCGGTGCTAGAGGGCTCGTTCATCGCATCCAAAGCCTGGCGCAGGGCTACCCCGACCGATTGAATTTCAGACTTACGGATAGTTACCCCTTTTCGCGATGGCAGAAAATCGCCATGGTCGCCACGGTACCAAAGGCGGATCGACACGTACTGAGACGTGCGTCCGTTGTCGGGCGTGTATTCGTCCAGGCTTATCCGCAATTCTTCTTTGCCGTCGTTACGCGGCACGGTTGCGAGCCGCTGCAGTTCGTTTGAATTGTTGTCAGCCATTGGATTCCTTTGCTCGGCGCACATGAAAGCGCCGCATCAAATCGGGGCCGTCTTTGGGGCACAACGCCAAATATTTCTTAAACCACTCATGGTCAGCTTGCCAACTTGCGCCACCGGGGCGCGGCTGGGGACGTGGGCCTAGTGACTTGAGATCATCTTCGAACGTGCTCATGGCTTCTTCGGCTGGTTCTTCCAAAACAGATCCCATTCGGCGGTCAGCCGACGCGAAAAGGCGACTCGCCCCAAATTGTACTCACTCATCGCCATCCCCTTCGCACGTTCGACTGCGACCGAATACAGCGCGCGGATTTGAACGACGACGGGAGGTTGGGGCGACGGGTAGCTGATGATATACTGGCCCGCAATATCCGTGTAAATCGTACGGTCCAGGTCCGACCGGTTCGCTTGTCCGATCGGGTAACCTTCCGGTGCGGACGTGAGGGTGCCGTCTTTACGAATGTGAATTTCCTGACTTTGAACTCGTTCGGTTGTCATGGGGTCCTGCCTTTCGGGCTGTTGAAGGTTGCGCCTTGGGTGTGCCAACGCCGATCGCGTTGTACCGTTGGCACCGGCGGCGCGACTTTGCCGCCCGGGAGTAAGGAAAACCCCGCCCGAAGTTTTCGCGCATTTCGTCCAGCAATATCAGCCGCGCCATTGCGCACAATGACAAGTGCCAACGGAGCGCTAGCGGGCAGAGCTGATCGGGATCAACTGCACCCAATGCGTCGACGATGCGCAGGTCCAACATTACAGCCCGTAGTTGCTCGGGTTTATTGCGTCGATTGAGGAGCCAATCAGCGCACCGCTAAAGCCCGTTGCGACGAACAGGGCATCGGCAGCACTGGGGGAGCATTCACGCGCTATTGACCGCAGAACTTCCCGGCGCTTGGCGTCGGTGGTTTTATTTGCGTCGACGAGGGCTTGCCCGGACGTATACACGAGCGGACCCGAGGCGCCGATCGTTGCCGCAGGCCAGACGAACACAATGGCCGTGAAACTGTAGCCGCCCAGAGTCGAGACGACTGAGAATTTGTGAACCCCGGCTCTCGTGAGCGCATCGGTCGTGCTCGTGCTTGCGCTGTTCGTTACAGTGACGTTCGCGCCGCTGGGCTGCTGGGTTACGGCAACGGTTAAGCCAATATGGTTGGCCTCGGCGAACGTTAGGGTGTCTCCGACGCAGGCGGCAGTTCGCCACGTGCCATCGGGTGTTTGCGTGAAGGGTAATTCGAGTTTGATCATTTGATGTGTCTCCTAAAATATGCGCGGCATGCGGCGCGGGGTGATGGCTCTTAGTGAGCCGGTTGAGTCTTCGGCTTGTTGACGCGACATTGCGCGATAGATGGCGCCCGAGTGGCACCGTTGATAGTTGGCGGCCGCGAAGGGGTTGGCGTTTTTCAGTGCGAGATATTGGGTAAGTGTTGCGGCGTCCGCTGCGCTCTGCTCAGCGGTTGGCGCCGGTGGCACAGCTGCCGCTGCGCGCTGTGCATCAATGGCAATCAAGGCCGCATCGAGTTCAGCTACGGCTTTGGACATCAGCTTGCCTTTCGCACTTTGGGGCCTTGCGACGCTTGATCGGCGCGGACGTATCCGAGTTTGCCCAGTACAGCGTCGACCGTGTCGGTGAATGACGGTTGCGCCGGTTCATTTGTGTGGTCTGCGCCGCGCGGATGAGTGGCGAGCCATTGTGCACCCGACCGGTTCCATTCGCGGCTCATGAAGTCGCGGACACTGCCAACCAAGCCGTCCAAAAATCGCTCCGTCGTAATGCGCGCGCGCTCGGCGTCTGCAGCCTGGGATAAAGCGAATCGCTTGTGTGAGGGGTCATCCTCGATTGACGTATTCGCGGCCCAGTAGCGCTTGGTCGACCACAGCAGAAGGGCCTGGGCCTCGGAGGCGAGTTCTGTGGTGTGCTCGGCGCGAAACATGCCTTGCTCGGACGGTGGTAACGCTGCAAGCGCGGTCGTGCACGATTGCGGAATTTCGGACTTGTCCAGGTCGTGGCCGGCGTTGAATACTTTCGTGACCCAACCGGCGGCGGTCTCGAGGTCGGGAATATTCGTGCGCCATCGGGTGATGTTGTCTTTGACGTGACTGGGGGCTGATTTCCAATTTGTGCGGGGCATGGGTTTCCTTTCGATAGTCGGTTAGCGGCCGGGCACTTCTACACGCCCGCCGCGGTTGAATAATTCGCTACCTTGCAGGCGGCCTTCGATTTCACAGAGCGCGGCATTGATGCAGAGCGCCACGCAATCGTCGTGATTCTTGCCCTTCGCGGCATAGCGGAAGATACCGCCCGGGGTTGGTTTCTTCTGGTACGCCTTGAGCTCCGATTGCATCGTCGGACACTCGCAAAAGACTAGTTGCTGGTCGGACATGAGACGCTTTAGACGAATCACGGCATCGTGCTTTGATTCAGCCGTCCAGGTCAGGTCATTGAACAACACGTTGTATTTGCGGAGCTCATTTCGGGCTAAACCACGCTCGAATTTGTCCGCGTAGCATTGCCGAACGCCCCAGCGCTGGAACATCGTTCCGACGCCGGCCATTAATTGTTCACCATCAAGGTCACCCCAAAAGCCACCCTTGACGATCATAATTTCTTGAAACACCAGCAGGGGGCGCAACTTGGGGATTTCTATCTCGACAAGCTCATTGGTAGCTATGTCTTGGCGGCTGTAGGTTTTGACCATGCGCACAAAGTTGCCGTACTCGTCAAACGCAGGTTTGTGTCCTTCGTGAATGCATCCGGTGGGGCCGGCCAACTCTTGAAAGTCAACGCCAGGTTTCACGACTTGGCAGACACCCGCGGTCACACTATCGGAGCCACCCGACGACATGTCGAGGACGCCGATCGTTTGGTAGGTGACCGTGCTATACGAGCCGCCATAAGTACGGCCGAAGCACTGGTCCACGGCTGAAGTCGCAAACACTATGCTTGAGCCTATAGCGCTTGGCTTGGCCCCGTATTCCCTCGAATGAGTGTCGGGGTCGGGCTCTAACTCGTGCGTCAGCTCCTCGGTTACGGATGGCGACCATTGCCAAGTCGGGCCCTCAACGGCCAACGAGCGCTTGTTGCCGTCGTTGCCTAGCGCGGCCTCTACGGTAGTGTGAAACACGCCTATTTCGGCGAACGGGGAGCTGATGGAGAGAAGCTTGCGGCCTGGAAATTGTGCTTGTGCCGGACGCAGTGCGGCTAGTATCTCAGTGTCGGGGTTCGCGTAGGCGTCGCTCGATTGCCAGAACCCGATTTCGTCCAAGATGGCAACGGGGATTGCGGGGCCACGGGGTGCCGTACTGCTGCAGGCCAGGCAGGCTAAGGCGATCCGGCTGCCATCGATGACAGTGGCGCCAACATTACCGAACCTAGTCTCACGGTAGCCAATGCCCAGGGCGTCAAGGAATGAATGCTCGAACCTTCGAACGGTCTCAGAGCCTGATAGGTCTTTGCTGATGACAGGGATGAGAGCGATTTCGCCGGGTACTATGTGGCTCTCGTGGTCACCGAATAGGGCCTCATAGACGGCTATCAGAACGGCCACGCTGGACTTGCGGCCACGTCTGCCAACCCGTGCCCAAAGCTCTGTGAAGCGGCCAGGGGCGTAGCTAGCGAGGGCATCGCGACTGCGGTGGGTGGCGACGGTTAGGAAATCAACGTCTGCAGGTTCGAGCGGTAGCCCGTAGAGTAAACGAAGCGTTGCGCGCCATGGTGGCGTCAATGCTTCGAAGCCCGGCACCCTGGCGATGCTGTCCGCAAACTCGATGATGGTCGGCCTAGGCATTGCCGTTTCCCTCGCCAAGAATTCGACGTGTCAGCCTGTCGCGGGTGGATTCCTTGGGGCGGATTTCCCCTTCTTTTGCGGCCAATTCATGGGCGGCAAGCATGTTCTGGCGTGCGTCGTTGCCCAACTGAGAGGCTAGCTTCAGAGCGCCCACGCCCAGCTCACCGGATGCGACTAGATCAAATACATACCGGCTTGCGGCTAGTTGCCAGGCAGCGGTACCAACGATGGCGCTCGGAGCCGCACCGCACACACCGCGACCGACACCCATTGCAAGCTGGC
Organism: Myxococcales bacterium; assembly: GCA_003154095.1. Taxonomy (GTDB): domain Bacteria; phylum Myxococcota_A; class Polyangia; order Polyangiales; family Polyangiaceae; genus FEN-1139. The sequence goes on from PMCK01000005.1 coordinate 6,512, forward strand.
CAACCTGAAAGCGTCGGAACGCAACAGCAGATCGGTAGTAAGGACCAAAGGTGGCATCGGCGGGAAGTTCCTTGAGCCCCAGCCGTCGCGCTAGGCGGCTCTGTCCTGCGTTACGTGAGCCACCAATAGATCCTAAAGCCTTGGCGCTTGCGCTATCCGCTACGGTGCCATCGGCTGCCCTTACAATAGCCGCTCGCTCATTCCGCTTGGGGTCCGGTTCACCCTTGGGCAATTCGTCAACAGGCAAGACCTCGATTCGAGGCTGACCCTTGCCGGTGCCGTGACCATTTCGGAGAGCCATCTAGGCGAGCCCTCCAAGGTCACAAAACCTCGCAATCAATGATTCCGCGCAGTTACCCCAATTTTCGCCGTAGACGATGACGCGAGTAGACGAATCGAGAGGCGAAACGGCTTGTTTTCTGCTGGATTTCGAATCGGCGCACGAGGTCGACAACCTGCTTCGGTGGGAAGATTCGGACGTCGGGTGGAGACTCTCAAGGAATTCTTGCAAGTGTCGGCCAGCTGGGTCCGGTTGGGTGGCTTTCCGGGATGATTTCGACGCGCCTTCGAAGTCACCCAAACCAAAGTTGTTCCCTGTTCCTCGCCTTAAGGATTCACGGGGAACAGGAACAGTTTTCGGAAGGTGGGCCAGTGCCTTTGCAGCCCATGGGTGAGAGCTTCGCTTTGCTCTCTCACCCCCAAAGGTGCTGCTAGGTTGTTCCTGATATTGTTCCCAGCGGGGAACAGCGTGATTGAAGCTAGTTGCTCTCATGATTGTTCCCTTTCGGGGAGCACGAACCCGCCTTTTGGACCTCTGACTATTATTTCGCGCGCTATCAGCCGTTCTGCTGCGGCATCTACAAGCAGGACTTTGCCTTCGACCTGTCCCCTGAACCCGGTCTTGTTTCGAACAGCACCGGGGTTTAGGCGCACGAATTCGCAGATTCGCCGCTCGTATTCGTCCGGCGTAACCTGTTCCCGAATTGCTCCTTTATCAGGAACAACTTCCGGCAGGTCTTCCCAGCTGCTGCAGGGGTATTCAAGGAGGCGCCCATGGTCCACGGCCATTGCAAACCACTTGCATCGATTCAGGCGATACTTGGCAATTGCGCCAATGATGATTTCCGCGCCTTCCACGGTCTTCTCTGGCCACTTTGCCATCACGAGCTGGTACTCGGCCGCAAGCTCAACTTCGCCGGCCTCTTTACCCAATGACAGTAGCGCCATCGGGTTACCGACGATCTTCTTGCCGTCTTCAAATCGAAGGTCCGCGAACTTCTTGATGTCAGCCAGGCCAATATTGTTGGCGCGAGCCGTGGAAGAAATCGCCGTGATGACTACATTCTTTTCCTTGGCCAGTATCTGCATCGAGTAGAGAACCTGTCCGACGCGTTCCCGTGCTTCCGCGTTCTGCTGGGAGCACTTGAGTAGCTGGGCAAAGTCAACGACGGCATAAGCGCGGCCCTGGGGGTGAGCGATTCGGAAATCGGTTACTACTGCGGTCAGGTCATCACTGGAGAATCGGTACGGCGCGCCCCGCTTAATCTCGATTGGTAGTGTCGCCAATTCGACGCCTGCCGCTTGAAATCGCGCGAAAGCATCGGGGGACAATTGCCCTTTCATCGCCGTCGACCACGAAACACCCGCAACCTGTGCCAGTAGTCGGATCGTCGCCTCGATGACCGTTAACTCTAACGTGACATACAGACAAGGAATGCCCTGCTTTGCTACGTGCCAAAGTTTCTGCACCGCTAACTGGGTTTTCAGTCCGCCAGTTGTAGATATAAGAACCTCAACACCCGACCACAGTCCGCCGTCCAGCGCTTTTGCATAATCGTAGAACGGAACTGGTACGGGTTCGTCTTCATGTGACTGCCGCCGGCTCACTAGTGCGATTGCATCGTCGATTGACTCGGAAACGCCGCGCGGTGAGCGTTGTTCCTTTTCCTCATCCTTGATGTTGTCGGGCTGCTCATTTTCACCAAACATTGGAGGCCCACCCGGATCTTGTGGTTCGGGCGTGTTGTCATCAGAAGGCCATGCCACGCGCGCCGCGGAGCGTTGCGAATCCCACGACTGCCTACGGTCCAAGATATAGCCGGGCGCGTACTTGCGAAAGTTATTCAGGTAGCTGGCCTTGTGAGCCAGTTCTTTTTTGCTCCAAGGTGGCTGACAACGCTCGTTGAACTCATACAGGATGTCGAGACATTGAGATTCATCAAGTGCGAATCCGGTCGCAACGCGCACCACGTCAATCGTAGCTGGGTGTCCGCCGCTGCCCGAAATTGCGCCGGGCATCTTGGAAACGTACTTGCGGCACTGTTCAAAATGATCCGTATTGTTAGAGCCGTTTCCGTTCGTCTTGCGAGGCGGTTTCGGTGCATCGTTCGCCGGTTTGCCCTTGCCGATTACTTCGGAAATAGTCACGGCAGCACCGCCGGTTCCCGCACGTTAATCCACGTGTATTTCTTGCCACTCAAGTGGAGCGATGGCGCCGCAACAACCTGGCCGCCGTAACCACGAATGTCTACGTGTGGCGCGATTCCTTGGCGGTTGCGAATCTCTAGCCCGTCTTTCAGCCAGTAATATAAATGGAAGCCTGTTCCGGATCCGGTTTGAGCTGTCAACGTGGGCGGGAACGGTTCGCCGGCTTCCCTCTCTAATGGTTCGAGCAATTCTAGCGGACCGTCGCAGTCAACGACAACTAGGCCTTTTCCATTTGGCTGCAGACCGGTTCTGATTCCAATGTTGTAATGGTGATTCGAAGCTAGCGCGCGATCTAATGCATCAAGGTCAAGTGGTGCCGTTTCCCAATTCTTGAATCGAGGATGTTTGCCTCTCGACTTATCGCAATCGTGACGGCCACAAGTGCACGCGAAATCGTCCAGCAAGCCATTGAGCAAGATCGGGTTCAATCCGAGTTTGCCGTAGAGCTTGACGGCGTAACGCTTGTTCTGAGTGTAACCCCAATCCAATGCGCGCCAAAGTGAGGGGGTTACAATCTCATCCCAGCCGTAGAAGGAAAAAGGACCGGCGGCCATCACTGGTCAACCATCCACGAGAGCACGATCCCTCTGTTGTCGAGTTCGTCGTATATTTCCTCAAGAATTGGCGCCAATTCAATTGCGATTANNGCCACTGCGTTCGCACGCCTATCGAGCATCGCATAGCTGTATTGGCTATTGGCGACAACGAGTGCTGTCGCGTCGGCATTGAGCCGCGCCATTTCCTCCTGAGAACCACCCTTGTCGGGGTGCGCGCGAAGGCTTTGGGCCTTGTATAGCTCCTTGACCGATTCGAGCGTCCCGGCGTAGGTAAGCCCCAACCCCAACCGAACCATGGCCAGCTCACCGCCGCGGAGCACGAAGTCAATCATCAGCGATGATTTGGTGGAACCAAGGCGTTCGCGTATTTGCTTCTCGGTTGCGCGCGCCGCTTCATAATTGGGATCTGACTCGCGTTGAATGCGAAGATGATCAAGGCTCGATGCCAATCGGTCCGAATAGTGCTTCTCTAGCCGATCATCCGCCCAGTCTTTCCAGTTAGCTTTGCCGTATTGTGCTTGCCACAGTGCAACCGCATTCATGAACTCTCGACCGTCGTGGGGCCATTGCTCTGCAATCACGTCCATGAAGTTCAGTAGAGTCTCAACTGCCGCCTTGACGGATTCCCTCTCGTTGCCATCCGTAAAAAGCGCCTTGTCAGCGTGTGGTGCGGCAGCGACCGGGGCGGAGACGTTGGGCTTTACTTCAATGACGAGCCCCAGCGCACCCGCGCATGTTGGTGGACGCCTTCGCTTTGAGCATTTATCAAGATACGAGTCGAACAACGAGCACGGAACCTCGGCCAAACGCTGCCAACGGCTCGCGTCCATCTTCGAAATTCCCCTTGCCTTCAGGGTTGGAGGCGTAACCAGTAACTTCAGTTTACCGGTTTTCTTCGAGGGCCTTCCGCCGGCATTCTTTTGCTCGTCACGAAGCAATTCCCCAAGCTTGCGCTCGGCACGGAGTTTCAGGGCGGAAGCATCAACAACGCCCCCGAGGGCGCTATCGTGCGTTCGAAAGTAGGTAGCAGCTGCGGAGGCCTTGGCGCGAACCTCGCGGACGTCCGCAAAAGTCACAGCGCGATCCAAAAGAAGCTGTGCGCTTTGGACCTGACTGAGTCCTTCTTGCACGGTGGCCGGCGCGCTCATTGCTGCCCCCTGACTACGGAACCGCTGGCAATCAACGCATCAAACGGATCTTGACCGGGCTCGGGTTTGCATTTTTTCGTCCGCGGTTGCACCGGTGACTCAGCTAGTGCGGCATCGACATCACAGAGTCGATACATTCGCCGTCCGCGCGCGCCGCGACCCATCGCAGTCACGTGACCGCGGAGCCAGCCATCAGTGACGCCGGCACGTAAACGCGCAATCTGGGGCGCCGTCATGGGCACATCGTCACTCGGCGCCGTTGACGACTGCGTGAGGGCCCTGAACTGCCCGACCGTCAACATCCAAATCGGCGTGTTGTCGTCAATGTTGACAAGTGCGGGAGCCTGGCCCACAATGTTTGTTACAGCGTTCGTATTGGACGTCTTCGGAGTCGAGCCCGAAGGCGCCCGTCCATTCTGTTTAGGCATTTTGAGCCCCTCGTGGCGGCGCGATTCCAATTTGCATGGCTGCTCGGCGGATTCGGACCAATGTTGCAGCCTGGACTGAGCCAGGATTGCGGTAGGCCCGGCGAATAACTCGGTCGCAAACCAGCTCTAACGCCGAGATTTGCGCCCGTTGTTGGGGTGCAGGGAATGGATAGTCCGACATGGTTACGGACTCTGTTCTGGACCGGAAAACTCCACCCTATCTAGGAGGGGGTTGACACTTTTTATTTGGTTTGTGTCGATTTTCTGAATGCTTCGGTCGAATTGTCGAGAGCCCTGTCGTCCGCGTTCCCTCGGTCGTCAAACGCGTTACATTTAACAGCCAACTTAGCCGAGATACCGCGCGCGCTGCGCTTACCTGCCCCGCCTTTGCCGCCGGGTTTCGAGTGTTCGATTAGTTCTCGCAGGGTTTCGATCTCAATTGTAGCGAACCTGCCATCGGCTTCGGCGAGTGCTGCACTGTACTCTGACAGTCTTATCAGCCACTCGTTGGCGACATACTCAACACTTGAGTTTGGTCCGTATGGCTCTCTCCAGAGTTCAATCATCTCATTTGTTAAAGCAACCACCCGGCGTCGATTCACCATTTTGCCATCGCCTAATCCGTTGGCGGCCTCGTAGGCCTTATCGACCAGATCCCAAAACTCGGGATTGTTTCGGTGCGGAAAATACTCTTTGAAGAGATCCAGCAACTTGGTCAATCGTCGATAGTGTTCGTCGGTCGGCTCGAACGAATCATCGTCAACAAATCGAAGCTGGCTCCGTTTTACGGTGTGTTTGAGTGACTTGTCATCCGCTGGGAGCTTGCTAGATTTCTTCACGAACTTCACCGGTTCAACTGCGCCTCGGTTGGTTACAGCCTCCGGGGCGCAATCTATTTCTACCACATGAAGCCGGGGCCGCATGAGATTGATTTGTACTGCGGCATTCATGGGAACCCCGCACAAGTTAGTTGATCGGCGCTAAGCGAGGTCGGGCAACTCCAACACGACCCTAGGAAACTGACCGCCAATGGATTGCCAGTCTCATCAATCCCGATCCGGCACCAGTTGTGGCAACTATCGCAAGCCGTCAACCCAACACTTCCCGCAAGCCCAGCCGGCGGGTGCAGCGGATCCCAGCACCGATCGATAGCCGCCGGATTTTCAGCACGCATTGCGATCGGAGCGGGTCCCTCTTGTACGGCGGCTGAGCACTTCGAGCGGTCCGGCGCGCTTGTGCCACCGGTTGCCATTGTGCCACCGGTGGCCGCGCTACCACTGGTAGATATATCGCCGCCGGTTGCATGCATTCCACCCGTAGCAGGCACCGCAATTACCGAGGATTTCCCGCCAATCGCCGTCCCGCCGGTTTCCGTGCCAGCGTCAAGGCCGTAGTTGTTGACGATCGTGGTTTCGCTGCTCGAGCCGCACGCAACGGCCAGCAGCGCAAAAAGTAATGATCTCATGGCCGCGCCTCACCAGTTCGTAGGGTTTCCGGCGCCTTTTCGTGGCAAACGGCAATTACCTGCTCGGCGCCTTCCGCCATCGTGGTTCCGATGCGAACCTCGGAATATACCTGCAAGGCCTCCTTCAATTTTCGCGCCGGTGCCCAGCTGCCGCAAGCGAGCTGGTCTAGTAATTCCCCCGCTCTCGTTGCCAAAAGGTCCGCGGCCAGGATTGTTATGGTGCTCGGCTGGTTCATGATTGCGACCTGGCCTTTTTCAAGCACTCCATTTCGACGCCGGTTGCTCGCAGCCAGTCCTGGGCCTCGTCGATGTAAAGCTCAGCCGCCTGAACATCCGCGAGCACCTTGTGCGCCGCAGTGTCGAGAATCTTGGCTGTCCCCTGCAGCTCCTCATTGCCTTCAAGGGCCTCTCGCGCATTGCACCAAACGGTGTCGAAATTGTGCCGCAATTCGTGAAGAATCGAATTCAAGTCGGCAAGGGTGTTCCATGGGTTGCGGGCGGTATCGGAATTAACTCGCGGTTTTGCCGACACATTCTTTGAACCACCAACGGAACCTTCGAGCCGTCGTTCGATTTCGGGAGCCAGCTCCAGCCAAATCCGGGCGCGGTTCGCCAGACGACTAACGTCCGATCCGAACAAGGCGCCGTCCATTGAGACGAGCGGATCGATCAGTGCCAGATCGGCCAATGCGTGCTTGCGGAGTTGTTCGCCGACTGAATCGTTTATGTTTGCGTCGTCATTGCGGGCCAATTCTCCGATGAGTTCCGATAACGTAACGTCCTCTCGGACCTTACCGTCGACGTAAATTCGGCGCGGTTGGGCTGCTATTGCGGCGGCAATTTCGGCCGAGGTGGGATTGATAGCTTGATTCATCGAGTGTCCGTTTCCCAGGCGTTGTGCCTGCCCAGGCCGGCGACCGAGTCACCAGCTAGAGCAGGGACAACCCCTAGGCGCAGAGCTCCGCCGCTATTGCATCCCCTACCCGCTTGAGGCACGCTCGATGCTTGTCGTTTGCGTCGTCCAGCGCTTCGGCAACCAGTGCCGGAGGCATTCCCGCGCTGTCTAAAGTTTTTCGTCTACGACCTGCATCCGCACACTTAGGTCGGTCGCCGATCGACTCGTTGGAACCCGACCCCTGAGGTCCCTCGACATTTCCAGTCGTTTCCCCATTTTGGCACAGTTTCAAATCCTGCTGCGCCCACAAAAA
>PMCK01000428.1 GCA_003154095.1 Myxococcales bacterium
AATCAGCGTAGCGAGCGCCGCACGTCGCGCCCGCTGCGCTCACGATTTCTCACATAAGCGAGCCCCGTCTCGATGTCGGATAGGTTTTGTCATGAACAAGCGACTTGCTGCCCTAATTGCAGGAATTGCCGTCAGCGCTGTGCCAATGATGGCTCAGGCCTCGGGAATTGACCCAACGCGGGTTTCCCTTCCCACGGGCCCAGCTTCCATCGAAGGCCTCGGCCGCAACTTCGTGCCTTCACTGAGCTCCGGGACGTCCTCATACGGGATTGACATTGCGGTCCCACCGGCCGTTGCTGGCTTTGGTCCGAGTTTGTCAATTGACTACGATTCAGGTGGCGGCGCTTCAGAGCTTGGGATTGGGTGGAAACTTGGTGGGTTGCCGGCGGTGAGGCGCAGGACCGAAAATGGCCTTCCCAAGTTCGATGCAACGGACGCATTCGAGGTCACAGGCTTGGGTGTCACCTCTGACCTACTTGAGATCTCGACCAATACCTTTCGCCCCGAACAAGAAGGCGGAAGCTTCATTCGCGCCCAACGCAGCAGTGACGCCAATACCTGGGAAGTACGCGACAAGAGCGGGTTCACATATCGCTTTGGAGGCAGCGGTTGCACCGAGTCCGAAAGCGGAAAAATCGCAACCTGGCTACTTTGCGAGCGGGACGACCTGCACGGTCACAGCATCCAATACACTTGGGACTCCACCGACGGCATGGGACTTCTGCAGTCCGTTACTTGGAACGCGACTAGTGACGCTGCAACACTGACCGTCAGGCTTACTTACGAAATCCGCCCAGATGTCGTCGAGCGCTTTTCGGCCGGTATACGCCAAGTCTTGAGCAAACGAATTAGTCGAGTCGATGTACTTCGCGGCAAGGACACGGTTCGAAGCTATACACTGACCTACGACAACACCGACAACCACTCGCGATTGGTCAAGGTGCGCATGACGGGGACTGACGGCGTCACCGCGATGCCAGACCTGAGCTTCGAGTACACGCAAGCAAGTCTTGTCGCCCCGGGACAGATCACCACCATGACGACGCCTCCCGGACGCTCCACGTCGGACAAGGATGTCACATTAGCCGACCTGAACGGTGACAGCCTACCTGATCTTCTTGTCGGCAAGGCTGGCGCATTCATTTCATATATCAATCATGACGGCACAACTTGGAAGCCCGCCAGCACCTGGGCGGCAAGCAACAGTCCTTCGGTTTCACTCTCCTCGACGGGCGTGCAGCTCGCGGACATCGATGGCGATGGCGCCATCGATCTTGTCATCAAGAGCGGAACGAACGATTTTCGCTATCTACCTGCCGTGGACGAACAGCACTTTGGCACGGCCGTTCCAATAACGACGGTGCCCAACTTTACATTCGAAGATCCCGATGTGCGCCTCGCGGACATGGACGGTGACAGACGCACCGACGTCGTCATTACCACCGCTGCTGGAGTCGCCATCGGTTACAATTTGAATGGCAAGGATTGGACAACGCCTCAAACCATTGGAGTCGTGGACGCAAAGCAGACGCTCCGGTTCAGTGACGGACATACCCAAATCTGCGACATCAACGGCGACCGAGTCCAAGACCTCTGCTACTTGCATTCGGCCGGTTTGATCTACTACCTCGGTCGCGGCCGTGGTGCATTCGAGGCGGGTCAAGAAGCCACCGGCGTGCCCGACTTTGACGTGACGAGCCCATGGCAATTGACCGATCTCAATGGCGATGGATGGGCCGACTTGGTTCGTGTCGGCGTCAATCAAGTCGACTTTGCGCTTGCAACGGCCGCAGGTGCCTTTGGTGCGCAGAGCACCATCACCGGCACGCCGAGCAAACTCTCCACGACTCAAATCGAGCTCGCTGACATGAATGGTTCGGGCTCGACCGACATCGTGTGGATCGATGTTTCGGGCTCGGCGGATCAAGCCTGGCGTTATCTCGAACTCTTTCCCAATGGGCGCGCGGGTCTGCTCAAAACCATCGACAATGGCCTCGGCAAGGTGACTCGCATTTCTTATGCCGCTGCGGCACGTGGCGCCGCGCGTTCCCGCGATGACGGCACCCCGTGGTCCACTCGCATGAACGTCGGCATGCCGGTAGTATCAGAAGTTCGCGTGGAGAGTGCCGTCGGTGACCCAGCCATCGTCACCGACTTTGACTATCGTAACGGTACCTGGGATCCGAATGAACGCACGTTTGCTGGCTTTGGACGCGGGATCCAAACGGAAAACGGCGATAGCTCAACGCCCACTTTGGTGAGCGACAGCACGTTCGACACCGGTGTCACGACACGCGTCATGCGCGGTCAGCCGCTCACGAACGAGCAGCGCGACACCAACGGCATCATCTTCAGTCGCGCGACGGACGGCTATACAACACGCGACCTCGAAACGGCCCTCGACGCGCGCCGCGTGCACTATGCCTTCAAAAGCAAAGAGCAGGTTGAACACATCGAAGGGAAAGATACTTCTGCTGAACGCATAACACTGACCGAGTGGGAGCAAGACAACTACGGTAATGTGACGAAAGAGTCCAAGTGGGGTGAAGTCGTCAATGGCGACAAACTTGGAGGCAACGACGAGGCCATTACCATTCGCACCTTTGCGAACAACATCGATGACTGGCTACTCGGGTATGTAGCATCCGAGGAAGTGCAGGACGCCAGCGGCAAGCGATACAAGCTCACACGCAATTTCTACGACGGGACGGCATTTCAGGGCCTGCCGCTCGAGCAAGTCGCCCGCGGTGACCTTACCCGCACCGAGAGTTGGCTTTCGGACGATCACTTTGCCGATGAGAACGCAAACCAGTTCGACTCGGATGGCAATGTTACTGCCAACATCAACGCCAGAGGTGGGCGTTCGGAATACGAGTATGACTCTGATAGTCACGCCTTCGTCGTGACCGAACGAATGTTCCCCGACATCGACCATTCACTCGAGTGGCGTGCAAAATATGAAGGCCGCTTTGGTGCGATTACGGAGCTTGTGACTCCCAACGGCGCAGTAACCGCTGTCGACTATGATTCCCTCGGGCGGGTGACCAGCATCGTTAGTCCCGGTGATACATCGGGCAGGCCAACTACGGCGTTTGAATATCATCTCGGGTCGCCGATGTCGCACGTTACGACTCGCTCACGCGAGCGTAGCGGCGAGGATGACGTCATCCTGCGAATAGGTTACACGGATGGCTTCGGACGCAAGCGTGGCGAATTCCAACAGGCAGCAACGACAGGACAATGGGTACTCTCCGGCCTCAATCGTGTGGATGCTCGGGGCCGAGTTGCGTTCATGGCGTATCCCTCAATCGAGAACAACGCGGATTTTCCGTCCCTGACCGATTCGCGCGAAGGCTCTTTTACATTAAGAGATGCGCTCGGACGTGAACTTTACACGCAATATCCGGACGGCGCGGAGACTCGCATCGACTACACGCCACTCAGCGCGACCACCTGGGACGAAAACGACACCGACCAGTCTTCGTCTCACAAGAATACGCCGACCACCCACAATCAAGATGGACTTGGTCGTCTCGTGTCGGTCATCGAGCGGGAAGGCACGCGAGCCATCACGGCAGGAACTTACACCTATACACCAATTGGTAGCGTCGCCCAAATCTTAGACGCGCTCGGGCATTCGCGCACATACGGTTATGACGGGCGGGGCCGTCGCGTCTCAATCAATGATCCGAACGGTGGCGCTTGGCAACTCTCGTACACCAACGGGAACGACCTCGAGCAGAGAATCGATGCCACCGGTAACCGCGTTCGCTTTTCGTATGATGACTTTGGCAGACCTCAAAAGGAGTGGCACCAACTTGGCGGGCAGCCGGAGAGGCTTGCGGTCGAATACCACTACGACGATCCGAGTCCTGACCACATGGATTTCGGTGAAACACGGGGCATGCTCGCGTGGCTCGAAGATGAAGCGGGTCGCGAATACTACAACTATGACGCCCGCGGTCGTACTACCGACACCATTCGGCGTTGGGATGATGGCACCGAGCATCATACGTGGAATGATTATGATTCGCTCGGGCGCGTTATTCGACGCGGGTTCCCAGACAAGACGTATCTCTCGATGAGCTACGACGCCCGAGGGTTGCTGAGGCAACTCGGCCCCATCGCGAACGATATCACTTGGAACGCGCACGGAGCGCTCGACAGTTACAAACTCGGCAACGGCCTTATGGAGAAACGAACGTACGACGATCGTCGGCGGCTCGTCGCCATGTCCACGGCGGACTCGAAGGGCAATGTCGTTCGAGGGCTGCGCTACGGCCTCGATGCTGCGTCGCGAATTGTCGAGATTGCGGACCTCCGAACGTCACCTCCGCCGGACGAGGACCTCACCGCATCATTTCAATACGACGATCGATACCGATTGACCTCCGCTACCTATCGCACCGGCGCAACCAACTGGCAGCACGACGATGTGGCAAAAGTGCAAAGTGTCACCAGTGATTTCGGCGATCCGCACCTGAACGTCACCAACGCGTACGGCGAAAATGGGGCTGGTCCCGATGCGCTCACGCATCACGGAACCGAGGCATTGACCTATGACGATGCAGGCCGTGTTACGAAAGATGGCGAACGCAGCTACGAGTGGGATGCAAAGGGGAGGGTTTCGAAAGTCACGCGCGGCAAAGTCGTCGAGCAATATGTTTATGGCCATGACGACAGTCGCGCCGTCAAGCTCACGACCGTCGATGGCAAAACCGAAGTCACCCGCTACATCGAGAAAGACGTCGAGGAACGTGCTGGCGCGCTGGTGCGATACGCATACCTCGGAGAGCAACGGCTCGCGCGGCTTGATCCAGCCGACGTCGGGCCGCGAACAGCGCCAGTGACCAAGACTGGGAACGCGAACAGCGTGGTGGCTAGCGACAATAATTCACCAGATTTACCCCGCGCACCTTTCGATCGCGTGTGCCGCGTCTGGAGCGCCCCGTGGGCGATCTTTGCCCTGGCCCTTTCGCTTATTGTTTTGATAGCGCGTGCAGCAAAGATGCGGTGGACTCTGCTGATTCCGTCTACTGCTTTGCGTTTGGCCGGTGTCGCGGCCTCATTGAGTTTCGCCGCGCTCGGCGGCTTGACCGTGCAAGCGTGCTCCTCTGACCACGGCTCGCACATCCCGACTTTCCGAGAGCAATCGGTCGAGATCACGACGGTACCCGACGGCGCCGAATTCTATCTTGACGATGCGCAGCAGAGCCCGCTTGCAGTCGTCAGCAAGGCTGCGTCGGTCCTGAGTCGAACGGCGCTTCACCCGTTTGGGCACGTTCGATTTCAGTCCAGCAAATTGGGCGACCCTTGGGGATTCGTTGGGAATGAGGAAGATCGCGGGTCGGAGATTAGTGACTTCCATGC
>PMCK01000328.1 GCA_003154095.1 Myxococcales bacterium
GCGCCACCAGTTGCCGCGCCACCTGCTGCTGCGGACTTCCCACCCGTCGCAGAAGCACCACCCACTACGGCGCCCCCGCCGGTCGCACCTGGGCCCGTCGAGACCGATCCACCGGTGGCGTTGGCGCCACCCGTTGGGTGACTGCCCCCAACCCCTAGATTCTGACCACCCGTGCCTAGGCTCGTTGCGCCACCGCTACTTCCGCCGCTCGCCGTTGTTCCGCCAAGCGACACGCTTGTGCCACCCGAACCGACAGTGCCCCCCACCGTGGCTGCGCCACCGACCGATGAAGCGGAATTGTCAGTTCCGCTGCACCCCGAGAGTCCGACAAGGCTCGCCAGAGTCAGCAAAAAAATGCTTCTGAAGGGAATAGCAAAGCTTGTACTTTGCGAATAATTCATGGTTGCACCTTTGGGTGGAAGCAGTGCTGAGCCAGACCCCGTTCCGTCGGTAAATCGACACCCGTCGAGTTACTTGGTCCATTCGAAGGGCGCACTCGCGACCTCAAGTGCGTGAGGAACCTGCGGCCGACGCAATTTGCGACGAATTCTGTGCTTCAAGCCGAGTTCGCATTTTTTGTGAAATCTTGAGCGCATCGGGCCAAGGCTGATCGAGTTCACCGCTAGTTTTTTAGCGCAGGCGCCTCGCCGGCGCGGCCTCAGCGGCCTTGGCCCATTCGACAAGAACCGATGCCGCCGAAAGCAGTGTTTGCGCAATCTGCAGTGGCTGCTGGCGCCACAATTCGGGCGCGTGATCGCTTCGGGCGATGAACCCAGCTGAGTTGGGCAGCAAGGTAAAACCCAGTCGCAACGCGCGTGTGCGCAAATTGCGAGGTAGGCTTGGCAATGATTTATCGACCGGCAACTGCGCAGCCACGAAAACGTCTGCTCGCGGTTTCAACTCGCTCGCGTTGATCGGTACCGGGTCCAAATCCATGGCGACAGGATAGGTCTCGAGTCTGCCACAGACAGCGTGGTAGTGCGGACCAGGAAACAACTGATTCACCGGGTAAGGCCCCACCCAATATCGGTTTAGCCAGTTCACCCATTGTTCAACGCGAGTTGTATCATGCCCGTCCAATTGCTCGGCGAGCTCGTCTGCGACGGTTTGAAACCTGTACCTGCGGCGTCTGCGCGAGTTGCGCATGTTGATGAGTACTGCAACGTTCGCAAGCGCCGGTAACCACATCGGTATCGGACCGGGTGCGTTCGACGCATCACCGGCGAGCCACTCGAACGTGAAGACTAGGGCCACTGTGCAGGTTATCACGAGAAATGAGCCTACAATTAGATACGGATACTTGTTGGCCGTGCCTGAGCGATACGTCTTTGTGATGGACCTGCGCTCGAGGCGATAGCGTGCGATTGCCGCAGCACGCAGTTCATTTCGTGCAGCGTCGAGCCCGCCGTTGATCAGCGCCGCGTCCGCGACGACGGCCCCGCCACAATGCGGGCAGTCACGTCCCACCTCACCGACATCGAATGGAAGTGGGCCGCCGCAATGTGGACATAGCGCAGTAACCGGTGCGGTTGCCTGAGGCGCCCTCTTGTCCCTTTGTTTCCCGCCCGGCGGGAAAAGCACGAACGCGATGACGAAATAGGCTATCAAAAGGGCCGGGGCCACAACGCACCACATTCGCACGGGGTCCACGACCTGCTCCCCAACCAACCCCGCGCATACCACCAACAGGGCAAAGAGCGGCGACCCGTAAATCAGTATCGTACGAACTCCCGCGTTCCCCTTGCCGTCGGCCCCATACCAATCCACTAAGTTGACGCGCTCCGCGCGCTCGTGGTCGATCCGGCTCCCTAGGGCACCAACCGCGTGGCGGTATCGACGCAACTCCGCCAATTGCTTCGGCGAGACGACTTGGTCGTGACCACAGAAGGAGCAGCGGACGTTTGTCCCATCCCCAATGGGCACGGGCGCGTTGCACCTCGAACATTGGATACTCTGGGCAACCGGAACGGGAGTGGTTCGTGACACGAAGCAATAGTTATTCGCACGAAGGGCCCACGTCCGCAATGGAAGAAGGCCCGCGACTTTGCCGCAGTTCCCCGGGGGGCGACGCGATCCGTGCCAGGAGCTGTGACGGACATCCGCGGCGCAGCAGCGAGGCAATTCGTGCTCAGGACAACAAGGGTTCTTGGGGCTGTCCGCCCTGCGATTTGGCCATAGCGGCTAGCGATAGCAACGTGTCTTCCAGATCCAGTCCTTGGCGGAATGCCTTGGTGCGAGCGCCGACCAGTGAAGCTCGGATACCCGAGGGCCCCGTGCGAAGTTCGAAACCTTGCTCGATAAGCAGTGGACGCCCGTCGGGCTTTTCTTTGTTTTCCGGTCCCTTGCCGAATTCAGATCGACCTTCGTACCGGGCCGACACCAATAGTTGGATGGACCCTGCCTCATAAACCGGGTTGATGATGACCAGTGCCGGAAATCCTCTTACCGCGCAGGCAAGGGCCGGACTACCCGCTGCATTGGAAAGCTGGTAAACGGGAAAATCGTCGGACCAAAATACGTCGAGCCATTCTGCCAAGGCCGGCACTCCTTGCAGTGGTCGACCTCCAAAGCGCACGATCAAACCTTCTGCGATCTTCACTGCGCGCCGAACTTGTCGGCTCTTCCACAGGAAATAGCCGCCGAGGCCGAGCGAGCTCAACACGCAAAAGCCCCAGCCAGCCAACGCATTTTCGCGAATGTCTGGCGAATTACTGTTCGAAAAAAGAATGCCTGCTACGAGTGGTAGGACAACCATGTTGACACGAACGACAGCAAGTACGACGCGCGTATTGCCGGCGAGCTTGATACTCCACTGGCGCTCGGCTCGGAGTGCTTCAACTCGGGCGATCCGTTGGGCACGCGTGGCCTCAGCAACACCGTGCAAGATCGTTGCGGCATTCGCAACGAGCGACGCGTGACAAAACTCGCACCGAGTAACCATCGCTCCTACGGCAAAGTGGTTGGGAGCTCCGCAATAGCGGCAACGGGCGCCGCCAACCTCGAGCTGTGCACGGTGATAGTCGGTCGAGCGCTGGCGACGAATCGCAATGAAATTCCCGACAAATCCAACAAGTAACACGCCGAGAGGCAGGTACGTCAGAACCTGGGCAACGGTGCGGGTATCAGATCCTTCTGGCACGGAAACCGCAAATATAGATAAGGGAAGCGACATCATGAACGGCACAAACCAGATCAACCGCCAGCCGCCCGAAAGCTCGCCGTAGCGTTGGGCAACCAGCTCGTGCTCACCCGCGTCGGAAAGCTCCCGTCGCACGCGATTCTGGTACGTCTGGGCCGCCTGAATGACTTGGGTATCGAGCTTACCCGTGTGATTGCAGCTCGGGCAGCGCAAGCGTGATGAACCAAGTTCAACGTCGCAAATAGCGCCACAACGATCACAACTCATTGATGTCATGCTTGTTCTCGTGGGAAGCCTTACCACGAACACAATGCTTCTTGGCAGGAACTTCAACCCGCCCAAAGTGAGACTCTGCTTGGCGTCGAAAGCTCCAGGTCCCCCGAACCTGCAGCATTCGGTAAAAATCGCCCTCCGCTCAGACCAACAATCGCTTCGCGACGATGGCGCAGGCGGCGATGGCTTCTCGAAGAGTCGAGACGTCCGTTTGGGTTGCAAGTTCGTACGACATGCTGTTGAAGTACTTGGCCGGGGGCGCCAAGGTCACGGCCAGCTGCGCCCGAGAGACTACGGCACGAACGACGAGCGGCTCGAGTTCCTCCAGCGACAATTCCGGCGCTTCACGACAAACGAGCTTACCTCTCTTTCGGGTGAATTTGAGGCCTCGCGTGGTGCCCGTCGAGAAGCCACACTCAATTGGGGGTTTCACGATCACTACCGTTTCATACCTGCTCGCACCTTCGGCAGGCGAATAGGTCTCCGCCCCAATCCGAAAGTGGAGGCCATCGAGGGTGCCGTCAACCCAACCCCAACCCGCGATGTGCCCTCCCGTCGGTGTGTCGTAGTCATAGCCGAGCTTGAAGTGCCAGGTCAAAATCCGAGCAATCTCCTGAAGGGCGAAATCGTGCTGGAGGGCAGCCGCATTGTGCGCCTCCCGATTACGCCGGTATCCCCACAGGGAAAGAAAAATTGTGCCCACCAGTCCGAACATGGCAAGTACGAATGCCAGCGAGTTACTGAACAGGGCCTCCGATCCGGCTTGCCCTACGTACACCAAGGCGCCCGCAACGACAACAGCAATGGCAACAAGCCCAATGATCCAGGGCCCGCGTTTGCTACTAGTTGGTTTGGAATCTTGCAAGTTCATTGCGGCCCCCCTAGCGCACCCTTCGAATCTTCGAACAAATGAGGGCGGGTTCTGGGTCGATTTTCGTTACGCGCAGAGATTCGACTGCAGCCATCCCTTGTTCGAAGGATGCTGGCATCGCAACAATCGCGGCCGATAGTGTCAACCCAATGCAACGCACTCGAACCGCGATTCTTACCGACACGGGATCCAGAGAAGAAGCGAATAGCTCGGTGATGTCAAGGCTATGCAGTATCCGGCACCGGGTCTGCTCGTGTCCCAGTGCCGCACAAGACAAATATAAGCTCGGCAAGAACGCTACATTCACAAATAGACCCTACTTCGAACATCGCAACCATGGCTGCCTGATTTGATCGATTGTATGATAAGCGCGACCTCTGCGAGTATCGCACATGTACCTAATTTGGAGGGTCTGATGAACCGAGCCGCGTCGTGGATCGCAGCACTTACTCCGGCATTTGTACTTGGGTGCAGTGGGGGGGACGCAAGCTCAGCGGGGTCATTGGCCGTCGGTGGAGACACCTCCGTTGGTGGCGCGCCGAACACCGGCGGTACGTCGAGTACCAGGGGAAGCATGACAGGCGGCGGCACAACGAGCGCGGGAGGATTGCCGAGCACCGGCGGCGCATTGGCCACGGGCGGAGCGAATTCCACGGGCGGCTCATCGACTGCGGGCGGTGCACCGAGCACTGGGGGAAGCAAAAGCACTGGCGGCGCAACGAGCACAGGCAATTCGGGGCCGCCCATGGGCTGGGCATCTTGGAACAGCTTTGCGGGGACGATCACCTACAGCATCATCAAGGCGCAAGCGGACGCCTTCGTCTCGAGCGGCCTCAAGGCGGCGGGGTATCAATACGTCAACATCGACGAGGGTTGGTGGCAGGGAACGCGCGACAGTTCAGGCAACATCACCACCATCGCCTCCGATTGGCCCGGCGGGATGCAGGCCATTGCGGACTACATCCACGGGCTCGGTCTCAAGGCGGGGATATACACCGACGCCGGCAAAGATGGATGTGGCTACTACTACCCAACCGGGCGCCCAGCTGCGCCAGGATCGGGTAGCGAAGGCCACTACGATCAGGACTTCCTACAGTTTTCGAAGTGGGGCTTCGATTTCGTCAAAGTCGATTGGTGCGGCGGCAACTCTGAGGGCCTCGACTCGAAAACCGCGTACACGGCGATTAGCACGTCGATCCAGAAAGCCACTGCGCAAACGGGGCGACCGATGGTGCTCTCGGTTTGCAACTGGGGAAACCAGAGCCCATGGAACTGGGCGCCAAGCATATCGACGATGTGGCGCACCAGCGGGGACATCATCTACTACGGCGGTACTGCCGATATGAACCGAGTCCTCCCCAACTTCGACTCGGCACAACATCCAACGGCGCAAAGCCCGGGGCACTACAACGATCCGGACATGCTCATCGTCGGCATGACGGGGTTCTCCTTAGCGCAAAATCGGACGCACATGGCCCTGTGGGCAATCTCGGGCGCGCCGCTCTTGGCGGGTAACAAGCTCGACAGCATGAGTACCGACACGAAGAGCGTCTTGACGAACAGCGAAGTGATTGCGATAGACCAGGATCCCCTTGCCCAGCAGGGGGTGAAGGTCGCTGACACGGGTGGACTACAGGTCTACAGCAGGGTGCTCTCGGGGACGAATCGACGCGCAGTCCTTCTGCTCAACCGGACCACATCGGCCGCAACAATCACCGCCCGCTTCGCGGATCTTGGTCTCGGGGCGACCGCCACAGTGCGGAACGTCTGGACGGCGACGGATCTCGGAAGTAGGACGACGAGCTACGCCGTCAGCGTTCCTACTTACGACTCTGTCCTGCTAATCGTAACAGGAGGATAGGCGTCGGCTCGGATCCGGGCAGCAGCGGCGTTAGCACTCTTTGCTTTGCTGGCACGGCGGCACGTGGCTACGCGTGCCGTCACGATGTCATTCCTTGCGCATTCGAGAACGGCCTTGGCTCCGACGCCTCGCGAGCAGGCCGAGACCGATGAGGAGTCCGAGCGTCCAGTGCCCGGTCGAGTTTGTGTTGCTGAGTTTGCACCCACAACTGCCGCTGTTCTGGTCAGGCTCCCCGTTGGTGGTCACGGGCGTTGCGCCTGCGGCAGCTCCGCCTACTGCATTGCCGTTGCCGCCCGCGATTGCTCCGCCGCTAGCGTTGCCGTTTCCGCCTGTGATTGCTCCGCCGCTAGCGTTGCCGTTTCCGCCCGTGGCGGTGCCGCCGTTCCCGCCCGCGGGTGCGCCACCGCTCATGGCGTTCCCGCCCGTGGCGGCGCCGCCCAATCCTTGGACGCCCCCGGAGGCAGTCCCGCTCCCTGTTCTGCCACCGGTGCCTTGAGCAGCACCGCCAGTGCTGTAAGTGCCCCCGAGGTTCGCGATGCCTCCGCCGGTTCCGCTTTGGCTGGTTATCGACGACGTGCCGCCACTGCTCGTACGACCCCCGGTGGAACTGGTGGCACCGCCCAGGCTCGCGAGGGTGCCGCCGGTGCCGACAGTGGTCACCGCGGACGTACCGCCATTGTTCGTGCGACCCCCGGTGCTGCTGCTTGCGCCGCCGGTGGAAATACTAGTCGTTCCGCCCGTGCCCGTGCACACGGGAGTAGTAACAGTCCCGCCCGCGGTGCCGGCCAACTTGAAGTAGATGCCGTACCTGTCTTGGTAGCGTGAGTAATGGGGAATGAATGTCAACTTGCTATCCGAATCCGTGTTCTTGAGGGTGAATTCGAGCTTCCCCGCGGTCTGGACCAGGTTGGTCTTGATGTTGCCGATCCAGGTGTTGATGGCGGTACCGCTGTTGAT
>PMCK01000538.1 GCA_003154095.1 Myxococcales bacterium
GGGAACCGTGACGCCGTCATTTCGAACTTCAAAACCGAGCAATAACTCATCCCCTTTTGCTACCTCGATTGTAATCTTCACAAGTCCTGGCTCGAGGGACTTCGCCCGCTGTGTTGCAAGCTTCTGCCTCGAGTCTTGGCCTTGCGCGCCTGCCATGGACGCGGCTTCTTTGAACATGGCCCAAGCGCTGGCGGTTCGCCCGGTCTTTTCATAGCAGTCGGCAAGGTAAAGCAAAGTGCCGATCCCTTCGTCGAGTTTTTGACTCGCCTCGAATTTCAGGCAAGCCTGCGTATAATCGCCGGATTGCATGAGAAGCTTACCTTGTTCGAATATGGCTTCGGCCGCTGCTTTGTTGCCGGCGGATTGAGCCCAGCCAAGCCAGGGCGTGAAGGTTATTGCAAGCGCAAGGCACGCTTTTCTTAAATCGCGTAGTCGGATTCGCAACATCGAGCAATTCATATTGGTTTCGTAATAGCCAACTTGTGGGTTGAGACTCTTTGACCTTGAGTCAATTTCTAGCCAATGGAGTTGTTTGGGAAGAGACCGAACATACAGAATCGTCTTGTGTGCTTCAGCGCCGGCCTCCGAAATTGTCGGAGTTGTATGGGTCGTGTGTGGCGGGTGGTGTGTTGGGGGCGGTTGAGTTGTGTTTGGTATCTAACGTTGGAGTGCGGACTGCCTGTGTCACAGTCGACCGTTTGGATGAGCTAGCAGGCGTTGCACTCGCGGAAGGCGATGCCAATGGTTGGGATTTGACTTCAGCGGATGAAGCTGTTGTTGACGGAGCCTCTGGCAACCGTGCAGCCGCCACCTTGGCGACTGGATCGGGCGGCAGTGTATTGATGCTAGAATCTGGCATTGGATTCGGCGTGCGATTCGAAGTCCGCGCCAGAACGACGGCCAGGGAAATTCCGAAGAGGAGCAACACTCCGCCGATGAGACGCACGACTTGCCAACGGCGCCCGCTAGCCCCATGTCCAAAGGCGGCAAACGCGCGCTTGGAGGATGTGACGGCGACTGTCGTTTCTATGGGCGCATGCTGAATTGGAGTGCGCGGCGTTGGTAACTGTCGCGGAGACAGCAACGTGCCGAAGGCGTGCTCTCCGCTGCTGGAAGCGGGCTTGGTTTCGTCGAGCAACCGATAGATTCTGGCAGCGGATTGAATTGCCTGCGAAGAGCCAAAGGTAGAAATCAGCCGCGCAAGCTCGGCGACGTTCGCCAACCGCATTTCGCGATTCTTGACTAGACAAGATTGTATGGCTTCTTCTAGTCCGGCGGAAAGTTCGGGAAGATATTGTCGAACTGGGATTGGATCGGATTGAAGTACTGCCGCACATACGGCGGGCAACGAATCACCGTCAAACGCGAGGTGGCCCGTGACCAGTTGGTGTAAGATTGCTCCCAGTGCCCAAATATCGGCGCGAGCATCAACGTCGCGCGCCGCCGTCATT
The DNA here is from genome assembly GCA_003154095.1 of Myxococcales bacterium. Lineage (GTDB taxonomy): Bacteria > Myxococcota_A > Polyangia > Polyangiales > Polyangiaceae > FEN-1139. Next base: position 1,452 of record PMCK01000538.1, read on the forward strand.
TGTTCGGGCGCCATATAGTGTGGGGAGCCCATGGCAGAGGACGGATTGGTCAAGGTGCGCGCGACGGGTTTGACCCAAGTGCCTGTAGCTTTAGAAATCCCGAAATCGAGGACTTTGATGGCTCGCCTACCATCTGGGAACTCCGCTAGGAACAAATTCTCGGGCTTGAGATCCCTGTGCACAACACCCGCCCGATGGGCTTCCGCCACCGCTTCGCACGCCTGCAGCAGGTAGTCGACGGCCAAACGCTCCGGCAGTCGACCCTTGGCGTCGAGCACAGAGGCCAAGTTCTTGCCGTCCAGGTACTCCATGACAACGTAGGGAGTACCCGTTTCCAAACGCGCCACGTCAAGCACGCGACACACATGCTCGCTCCTGATTTGAGCTGCCGCACGTGCCTCCAGCATCAGGCGAGCGATGAGCTCAGGTTGTTGATTGAGTTCCTGTCTGATGACCTTTATGGCGACATCACAGTGCAAGTCGACATGGGACGCGGCAAATACGATACCCATGCCCCCTTCCCCCAGGATTGACGTAATTCTGTACTTACCCCCAACGAGTTCACCTACGGAAAGCGGATAGAAAGGTGTAGAAGCCTCGAGCATCTGCCAGCAAATCCATGCACTTTAATTTCCTACAATGCAAGACCATGCGTCGGGTTATTTGCGCCTAGAATTATCGGTCGTGACTCAGCAATATGGGGCATGTTTTCCCTGGCTATTTTTTACATCATGAACTCGGCCCTGGGCCTTGGATGCTAGTGTCGATTTGGTTTCGGTTGCATTTTTTGGGGGAAGCACACCGCGAAAATGTGTTGAGCGCTGCGTTACGCTTTCGGCTCTAGGCGCGACCTTGGCCAACTTATTGAATTGTTACAGTGCCTTGTGGCATCTGAGCTTTGTGCAGCTTGCAATAGTACGGGACCACGGTGCCCGGAGGCGCTGTCACTGGTAGCGTGATCTCCAAACGCGCATTGGCGTTTATATTGCCTGTGTCGAACTGGACACCGTTCACCGCACCTAAAGTGTAATCGTCCGTTTTTGATTCACTAGTAACGGAATGTGGTTCCACATCCTTGTTGACTACCCACAATGTTTCGCCTGCTGGCACATCGATATTGGGCGGATCATAGGCGAAAAGTTGAATTGTAAGCATGTAAGGTCCGGTTCCGGCAGCGTCGATACTAGAGGCGCCCCCGGTCAAAGAATTGTTGCCGTGGGCAGTGCTCGAAGAGCAAGCCAAGAAGCCTAAGCTCACCGCTAACAGTACAATAAACCGCCGCGCTTTGGAGGAAACGCACATATTTTGGCTCCCGTGATTTGGTCAGAACCCTATCAAATGGGCAATTCCCACATCGGGGTCCAGCGTCGTTTGACTAAGACCGCTGCCCGATATCGGGTAGCCATTAAATGTCATTCGGGTGAATGAGACTTCCGGGGGCTACTGACAACGCAGGCTGGTTTAGGGGGCGCGATCGCAATGAGGGCTGTTGAGGACAACCGTGACCCCAGAGTTGCTTGGAACCAAGCCATTCCAAAGTCGCGTCATGGCGGCTTGCCCGGTAAAGACGTCGACGTGCTTGCCTTGAACGCGAAGGCCTCGATCCTGTGCGACGAAGCAACCATCGTGTTTGACACGTCGTTCCGTATCGCGCGGCAAGCCATCGAACTCGGGAATGTAGAGCGAAGTTCCAAGAGGCAAAATCGTCGAGTCAACCGCGACGGTCAATAGCGGCGTAATGGGTTGACCCGTTGCACCTCGTCCCCAGGGGTACTTTGTCATGTCGAGCACGTCGAAACAGATCTTTTGCCCGGTACGCGGGCAGACTGGCGCACACTCACAGTCGCGGCGGTTAAAGCTGACCGGACTCCCTGAAGAGAGGAGACCACTGCCTTGGACGCACAGTGATTCGAAAAAGCCCTTTGGCACTGAAATCTTGGATTTGCATTGGGCATCGAAGAGTGGGGTGGGCTCGCCTGAGTAGTCACCTTCACTCGGAAAATCATAGTAAGTATTACGAAACGTACCGAGGATTTTGCCCTCGAGAGGTTTGTTGGCACCCTTTGCAATGCTGCGTTCACCTGATTTCGATGGCAACTCCCCAGGCAATCCCTCGGCGCCGGTGAATTGCTCCTCGTCGGAAGGAACAGCGCTCGAACCCAGATCGCGTGACGAAAGCGACCTGCTTACCGCGGCTCTGGGTTGTCGCGACGGAATCGCCAAAGCACTTTCGTCATCGTCTGGAGTCGGGTGCGAAGGGTCCCACGCTTCTGCTATCCAACCCGAGCCGGTCGTGGCGCACCCGCAGCAGAGGCCGGTCACAAGTAGTGCAAGGCAACGAACCGTCATCGAGAGTACAACGGTATGCTCGACAGCCTGGTCACTGTCAATGTCGTCGAGAGCTCGCCGAGGACCGGACTTCGTCGTATACACGCACGCCTTGCCACATCGGCTCCTTGGCCTGACCGAGGTCGTGGCGGTTTGGAGTTGAAGTGGCTCGTTCGAGTCGAATTTCGCATAGACGCTTTTCCGTTGTCATCGCTGCATACAACGTGAGCGCATATATCGACCGGTGCCTCGGCAGCTTGGTGCGCCAGTCAGCCCCGCTCCGA
>PMCK01000299.1 GCA_003154095.1 Myxococcales bacterium
ACGCCTCGGCCGCAGCAGCCGGAGTATATGGCCTGACCCGAACCGCAGCGATCGAACTTCAAAGGCACGGCATTATGGTCAATTGCGTGGCTCCCATCGCAAAGACGCGTCAGACCGAGGAACTTCCGATGTTTCAAAAGACTACCGCGTTGTCGCCGGAGCACGTGGCGCCCGTCTACCTTTTCTTAGCCAGTCTTCTGGCAAGCGAAGTGACTGGGCAAGTGCTCACGGTGGCAGGCAGTCGAATCGCCGTATACAAGATCCAGGAAACCGCAGGACGATTCAAAGAGGCCAGTGACGGAATGTGGACGGCAGAAGAAATTGCAGAGCAATTCTCCGAACTGTCCCGTGCCTAGAGTCGTCGCACCTGACTACATTGACGCGTTCAGAGGATCGTAATAGTCGCCCTTCGCTCGAAAGACCGACGACTGCCCCTTGCCCTTGGAGTTGGAGGAGCTCTTCTTGGAAGAACGGGGCATCGATACAGCCTTGACCGTGGCAAACTTCGATCGAGCGGCTTCAGTCGAAACCGTAGCGGCCTGATTGGGATTGGGCTGTTTCGGATCAACGACTGACTTGGCATTGGCGGGGTCGTTGGCCCGTTTCGGCTCGTTGCTAAGTGCCACGGACGACCCGACCGCATTCGGCTGATTGCTCACGGGCGCATTCGCGGCAGAAAGCGTGTTAGCGGGCTTCATTGATTCACTAGCAGTGGCACCCTCATGCATCTGCGTAACGATGTAAGGCAATCGCACTGCGGAAAGGCGCCCCCCACCGTCGGAGATCATCTGATCGACTGAGCGCGCCGTACCGAACAAAGGCCCACCCAACATTCGTTGCTCGGCCTGTGAATACGGCTCCTGCTGCTTCGTAGCTTGGGCAATTGAGTAAAGCGCGTCATTGCGGTAAACTGTCAGCAAAAGGCCCGCGGCAACCGACAAGCGTATTAGCCAACTGCCACCTTTGGGCTTGATTTCAGGTGCAGCGATACTTATCGCAATCGGTGGAGCGCTTGGGGTGTAAATGGGCGAAATGGACGCCGTTGGTGTCGGCGCGACCACCCTGGGAGCGGGCGGTTCGATGCCAGCAACTGTCCCAAGCGGCAACCAGTGCGACATGCCCGGCTGCCAGAGCGGTGTTTGCTCATTTACTATATCTAGACGAAAGAAGTCGTCGAGTTGTTCTAGCGTGAGTGTCCGCACGTCGCCTGGGCCCATTTGGGCGTACCAATAGTCTTCGGCTTCTTGCTCTTCGTCTGACCCGACTAGAGCCGAAAGAGTCGACCACTGCTCCATCCCAGTTTGCCAGACGTGTGTCTGCTCGTCGATCACGCCCAGGCGAAAGAAGTCATCGAGTTGCTCGAGTGACAGCACCCTTACGTCACCAGGGCCCATCAATACTTGCCAAGAATCTTCGGTCGCGGGGGGCGCTGATTCGCCGATGAATGTCGAAAGGGGCAGCCATTGCTGCATTCCTTTCTGCCAAATGTAAGTCTGTCCGTTGATAACGCCCAACCGATGAAAGTCGATAACTTGCTCGCGGGAGAGCAACTTTACGTCGTTGGCTCCAACTTGGACGTACCAGCTATCATCGTGACTGTTGATGATTGAGCTTTCGGCGTCGTCTACGTCGTCGAACTCATCGATCTCGTCGATGGTGTAATGACCCAGGTCTACCGGCCTGCCCATCATTGCATAGGATGACACAGACAAAAAATACCGACAGCTCGTGCGTTCGACAAGGGTTCAATGCATTTTCTGCTGAGGTCCAAAAGATACAGGGCCCGCATTTGCCTTTCGATCGGAGGCCCGATTTCAATCCTTTTCGGTATTTTCCGGCAAAATTTGCGAATAATCACGGAACGAAGTGCTGGTCATAGGGACTGGTAGGGCGACCGTACATCGTGAATATTTGAATAGCGATAATTGCTCGGCTTCGGAGCGAGGTGGCCGCTGCGCGTCGCGTTCGGCGCCAGATCGATGGTAAATGGGTTTCGTCCGGCTACGTTTTCAGAGGTCACACATCAATATTGGGTCCGCCCAGTGAAATGCGTTTACCGAGGGTCGAATGGGAAGAAAAGATCGGCATCAGATGGATAGCACGGATGACCTCGCCGCCATCGGCATCTCTCCGCATCGCGGTCGCGGCTGGAGAATTCTGTCGGGCATCTTATTCGTGGGAACTGCAACGTTTGCGGCGGCTTATTATTTACCATTGTACCGCGCACATGCCTCGCTCAGTCACGAATATCGAACGCTCCAGAGTCAGGCCACTCTGCAACATAAGCAATTGGCAGACACGGTCGATACTCTCAAGCAGATTTCGTCAGAGCGTGACAAGTTGAGCGAGATTGCTGGAAAGACACAGGCGACCAGAAATACACTTGCCCCTCAGGCCGAAAACCTGGAACGCAATCTACAGGCGCCGCTAAAGAAATTTCTCGGCACCGGTAAAATGAAGATGCAGCGGCAAGCCGAAAAGCTGAGTATCAGCCTGGCCAGTCCCACATTCGTTCCGGCTGCCGGGGCCGAGTTGACCGATTCTGGCAAAAAGGCAATTTGTCTGATCGGCGGTGTGGTCAAGTCGGCGGACGTTCATGTCGCAGTCAAAGGCTATGCTGCAACAACGCCGCTCAAGAACGGCGCCTGGCCGAGCGCATTGTCACGCGCTGGCAACGTAGCTCAGCTACTGAGTGAAAGCTGTGGCGTCGATATGAGCCGAATCGAAGCGTTAGCCGAAAACCCGTCACCCGGACCCGATGGCGCCGCGGTACTGCTCGAGATAACGCCGAAATAGCACAATGGCTATCAGACACCAGCTTTCAGCCATCAGCCAGAATTTTGAGAAAACTGATAGCTGACAGCCGATGGCTGATTTTGATTCTGGATTCGCCAGCTTTACGGCGTGAACGCGTAGACTTGACTATTGGTCGCGACGAAAATGCGACCGTTGGCCACGATGGGTGTGTTGTATTTCTGGAACGCGGACATGGTATCCGTGGCGGCCCCACCGCCGTAGACGCTGACACCGGTAATACCATCCACGCCATGCAATTTGTTGTCCGTTCCGACGGACCACACAACAGCATCCTGGCCTTGCGCATTCGACATGCTCACGGCGGGCGAAGCATTGGTGGCCGGACCGGCACACCAAGCAACCGTCACCGTGGGCGGCGAGGTGGCGCCAATCTTGATAGCCATCAGACCCGCATTCTTCTGCCCAGCGGGGCAGTTCGTGGTGGTGCTCTGCTTGAAAACGACGAAGGTTCCGCTCGAAGTGGGATACACAGCGCCCGCATTAATAATTGTTCCGCCAATCGTGCCTTGTGTTAGCGCGGCAGATATGCCGCCAAGATTGGCCCGATCCAACAGATAAGCATTACCGTCTTTGCCCAGAGCGATCACAAGACCCGTCGGTGTGGCACCGGCAACGTCGAACACCATCGGATTGGTTCCGCCGAGATCCGCATCCGACTGGTCCATCGAGGCCCAGTTGGTCGGGGTAAAGGAATCTGCGTTCGAGGTAGCCGCCGCAAGGCTTGGTGCCAATCTAAATACTGTTTCGCCATCTTGATAGGAACCGGGCGGGGCGAAACTGCCGGCATTGCCCTCGGTATTACCCGTAGCGAAGAACAGTGACGTTCCGTCGGAGGCAATACCGCCGGGCGCCCAAACCCCGCCGGCTATGGCGCGAGTGCGCCAGGCACTCACCTGAGTCGGATCGGTCGTCGATATCCCCACGATCCAGCCGTGGTAAGAGCCACAGTCGCCCAAATGGCCACCAAACGGCACGAAGACTTTACCACCCAGCAGCGCAAGTGCCCCGCGTTGATTCTGTACGAGCGAATTGAAGGTCGTTCCGCCTGAAGATACAGTTGCGTTGAGATCTACGGGCCATCCCGTCACCGTCGCGCCCGTATCCGCGTTGAGCGCGTACACCATATGTCTTGCACTGGAAGCCGTGGCGCCCATCCCCGTCATCGCGTCCACATACAGTGTTCTGGTAGACGCATCGATAATAGGCGTTCCGGTAATTCCCAGTTGTGGCGAGATGTTTCCGCAGGGCAGTGCGGAACTCGTGATGGGCGAAGCTAGCGCGACGTTGTAGACCAATGCGCCGGTGGCTGCATTGAATGCATACACATGGTTCTGCTCCGTCGCCGCAATAACCAGATCAGACCCCCCTCCGGTTCCCGCCAAATAGAGCGGCTGAGCAGAAGGGGCTATGACGATTGATGTCGAAATCACGTTGCAGGTCGTTGTCGACGCGGCAGGCAACGTAGAGTCTGTCGTAGAAATGTCGCATTCGCCCAGCAATATTTCAGACAGCTATTTAGAAGCAGCTATCCGGGCAGTAAAGGAGGCAAGATTTCGCCCCTCCACCAAAGACGGCCAACCGATACGCTCGCGCATCAAGCATGTAGTTGTATTTCATCCACCATCCATTGACACTCGAGAACCCGCCGACTTCACCTCGTTGAGAGTTGACGCTTTGCCCAGTGAGACCTCGAAATCTGACGCAGGCAGTTCCCCTACGAATGCGTTGTCTGCACCGACTGCTCCAAAATCAGGTGAAACTCCCGATGTCTCCGTTCACGGGGCAGGTTGGTATTCACCGCGGGGACTTGGAGACTTCCGCATCGACCGACAGCAGCTTACCGCCGCACCGCGACAGCAAACAAGTGAGATGCTTTCCGCCGCGCCAGGCTTTTTCGTCGATCACGAGGACGGCGAGGGCCTTGGCAACGATGTCTATCTGCGGGGTTTTGACCTGAATCACGGATCCGGCATCGAGATGCGACTCGGCTCCGTGCCGATCAATATCCCCCTGCATATCCAGGGTCAGGGATACGCAGATGCCAATTTCATCATACCTGAAGTCGTGAGAAGTATTCGCGTATTGGAAGGACCCTTCGATGCTCGCCAGGGAGACGCGGCCATCGTTGGCAGTGCTTTTTTTGATCTGGGAGTGCCGGAACGTGGCTACACACTCAAGACCAGCTACGGTTCCTTCAATCAGACCCGTATCGTAGGAATTGCCGCCCCTGATGGGGCTCGCGACGAGACATTCACCGCGTTCGCCCTTCGGCGGACGGATGGCTTCGGGCATAACCGCGAAAGCGAATCAGGATCCATGAATTCACAGTACGCCATCGATCTAAGCTCGCACGACCAGCTGCGCCTTGTAACGACGGCGTATGGGGCTCGTTCGTCGCTAGCAGGCGTGCTACGCAACGACGACATCACGTCGGGTCGCATCGGTTATTATGATTCATATCCGAATTTTGCACAGGGGCAAGGAGTTCAATCATCACGGGTCATACTTGCCGCGGAATTCGAACATCTGTCGTACCAAGGGGCGCGGCTGTCTGTTACCCCTTACGTCATGTGGACGAATTTTCGGTCGAGGCAGAACTTTACCGGCGATATCGAGAGTTCCCAAATTGCCCCAAGGTTATTTGGAATCGGCGATCTCTTCGAAACTACCAACGCAGAGACAGCGTGGGGCTTCGTTTCTGCGTATCGAACAGTGGTCTTTCGCATCCGTAACCTCGTCGAAATTGTCGCCGAACCAGGAGTGTACACGCGACTTTCGCATACGGAACAGACCAAGAGCCTACTTTACCCTGGCACGTTGCAGGCCTGGGACCGTCGCATTGACTCGGGCATCGATGCAATTGATACGGCTGGTTACGTTGACCTAGACATGCGGATTCGCAAGCGCCTTCGCGTGTCGGTTGGCCCCCGCGCGGACCTATTGTGGGTCTCAATCAATGATCGACTAGCCAACGTCACCCCAGTTGGCACGACGGCGCCTGCGTCGGCACCCGCATCAAACCGAGGCGCCATCGGCATTGCTCCGGGCGTGCACTTGACCGGCGAATATGTCGTCTTGCCCGAATTTGTGCCGGTCGTTTCCTTCGGGCAGGGCTTTCGTTCCCTGCCCGCCGAGCGACTGCAGGAAGGTACAACCAAGCCCTACTCCGCAGTTCGCTCGCTGGAAGCGGGGGTACGCGCTTCGCTATTCACGGGTCGTCTCACCGCGCGGCTCGCGGCATTCGAAACATGGGTCGACAATGAACTTGTGTTCGAAGCGGAATCAGGCGGGCTCGAGACCCAGAATCACAGCATTCGAAAGGGTTTCGTTGCATCCTTCGTAGCCATGCCCGCCCGCTGGCTGTTGGTGTCTTCGGCGTTATCCGCTGCTCGTGCAGTTTTCGACACGCGCGTGCCTGGCATTAGTCATATTGTCCCCAATGTGCCATCGATTCTCTTTCGAAGTGACATGACAGCCCGTGGTAAGGTTGCTAGCTTTGAAGACAAGCCCGTGACCGCACGCGTCGGATTTGGTTACACGATACTTGGTGGAAGGCACCTGACGGATACCCAAACATCTCCCACGGACGTTATCCTGAACGCAAATGCCGGCCTCTTTTACGATAGGTTCGAGTTCGGAATCGAATCATACAACTTACTTGGCTTGAAATATGCCGATGACGCACAAGTCTACGTTTCAAATTGGAGTTTTCAGCCGGGGCAGCATCTGGCCTCGAGCAACACGCACATTTCGGCAGCGCCGCCGCGAACGGTCTTGGGCACCTTAGCGGTCCACTTTTGATAAGGCCATATTCCGTTGCATTCGAAGCGGCTCGACAGTAACGTCTCACGATGCCAGTCGAAGTGCGATTGAGTTGAAAGGAATCGAAAGTGAAGGGCGTAATCCTTGTTGGACGCATATTTATCCTGATATCCTCGCTGGCCTCGGCCCTGGGCGGTTGTTCCGGAGGAAGTTCGAACACCGCAACCTCGTCGGGTGGCACTACCTCGCAGGCTGCCGGAGGCAGTTCAGCGACAGGGGGCGCAGCCAGCGACGCTGGTGGGGCGGCAACCGGTGGTGCTGGGGGTACGACTAGTACCAAGCTCGTCATCAACGCGCTGACCACAGGCACTGATTTCGCCTGTGCTGCTCTGAGCGACGGCACGGTTCATTGCTGGGGAGACGGCTTCGTGGGTCAGTTGGGCAATGGCGGCCAAGTTCAAAGGTTGGTCCCGGTACTGGTCAGTAATATTACGAATGCCGTCAGCGTGTCCGCGGGCACATCGCACGCTTGCGCTTTGCTCAGTACCGGTAGCGTAATGTGTTGGGGCACCAATACCTCTGGTGAATTGGGGAACGGGAGCACGACAAATAGCCCTGTCCCAGTTGCTGTTACGAACCTGACTAGTGCCACTGCGATCTCGGCGGGAAATGGCGTTTCTTGCGCGATCATTTCGGGAGGCGCCGTTCAGTGCTGGGGCGCCAACCTTACGGGGGAACTAGGAAACGGTAGCTATGTGGAAAGTCATGTACCGGTGACGGTTGCTTCGATAACCAATGCCTCGAACATTGACGTGGGCGAAGGGCAGAGTTGTGCCGTGCTCGCCAACGGCACACTTGACTGCTGGGGCCTAAATAGCAGCGGCGAACTGGGAAATGGCACTACTGATCGCAGTAATGTTCCAGTTGCTGTTTCGAATCTGAGCAATGTTGCCAGCGTTGCGGCGGGAGGCGCACATACCTGCGCTCTCCTCAAAGACGGCACAATACAATGCTGGGGCGTGAATAGTCACGGCGAACTGGGCGATGGCACTATGGTTGACCGTTCGGTTGCGGCACCTGTTACTGGCATATCCAACGCCTCAATGGTGTCCGCGGGGCTAATGCAGACATGTGCGGTTCTCAAGGACGGTTCGATTCAATGCTGGGGCGGTAACGTCGTGGGTGAGTTAGGCGATGGAACCACTACTAATTCCTCCGTTCCCGTGCGCGTATCGAATATCACAAATGCATCCGGCGTAGCCGGCGGTCAGCAATTCACGTGCGCGGCCGACTCTGACGGAGTCGCTCACTGTTGGGGGCACAACAGCTATGGCCAATTGGGCAACAACACGCTTAACGTCAACAGCCCCGTACCGGTGACCGTGAGTAGTTTCTAGCAAAGATACGGCCGCGACGGCTGCGCAGTGCCAATCCGTAGCACTCATCGATTCGATGGATTCACGGCATTACGGACAGGCTCCGATATCCGCAATACTGGTTTCGACGAGGAAGTCCGACAGGACTGGATGCCGTTCGGCAAAGAATATGTGTATTGGGTAACGGTTGCCCACGGATATTTCGAATTCTCTTGCGCGCGAGGCAAGATCGACACTGGCGGTTTCCGCATCATGCACGCCGCCGAGATCGATGGCGAGATGCCGGTTGATGAACACGAACACATCGTCGTCTCCAGTAAACTTGAATACTTCGTTACCAAGATAGGTGAAATTGGCCGACACAGCTAAGGTAAAACTGTAGTTGTGCCCGAGCCCTTCATTACCGAACAACTGGTTGTCAATCGGGAAGAAACTATGGTTTTCATAGACGAAAAGGCCAGGGCGGTCCGTCGCGACGGTCAACGGCAAGTCGATCTGCGTAGATGCATTAATGGCGGGTGGCCCCAATATGTCGTGATACCATTCGTAGAAAGTCTGAGCACTTTGAACGGTCAAGCTAGGACCCGTTAGGGCATATATGGGAGTGTCGTCGGCACCCAACAGCGACTGAACCAGTCCGCGATCGTCAACAGACATTCCAATCTCGGGATGACCGAAGTCGGCAGGTTGCCCATTTCTAAAGTCGCGAATCGTTGCATGTAGTTTAGGCGGTAATGGTTGCGGGGCGTCGCAGGCGGACCAAATTCCATTGTCGCATGTCCGTTTGCCGGAGCCACAGACACTAGTGCAAGTCTGCTCTTGATGGTCAACTTTGCAGTCGCTCCAGGTGCTATTCGAACAGGTTTTGCGTCCTGAACCACATTCGTTAGAGCACACTTGACTCGACTCGGGCACCACGCACGTCTGCCAGACATTGTCGCTACATTCTTGCGTGCCGGGGCCGCAGTTGTCGCTGCAATCGCGCGTCGTCTGCGGGACATTGCACTCGCTCCAAACATTGTTGTCGCAAGTCATTGTGCCACTGCCACAATTGTTATTACAAGTGCGCGATTTTTGGGCAACAACGCAGGTCTGCCAGAACCCCGAGCTGCACCGTTGTACTCCAGCTCCGCAAGTGTCATGGCAACTGCGAGTCGCCCCCGATTCGAAGCAAGGCTCAAATTCCGGAAACGACGAGCGTGCTCCACACGAAATTGCTCCAATTATCGCAAACCCGACGACACCAAGACGAACAGACCCAAGCCCAAAGCCAAAATTTGCCACGCACAAGCCTACGTCGACTTTGGCCCAATTCAATCTCGATTTCGCTGAGCTCAGCGACATAGGACAAACGGGCGAACCGGTGTGAGGAAACGAGCTATAGAATTGGATGATCTGGCGGATAAGTGCGCCACTGGGATTGATTGGCGGCCGGTGAATAAGGTTTCATACTGAGAAATTCGTACCAGTTTTGGTCAAAACATCGGTTTGGCGCAGTGCCTGCCTCAAACCCGGGCATTTCTCGCCGCACTGCGGTAAATGAAGTTCGCGGGCAATAGTGGTTCAGCTGCGGTGTGCCGTGCAGCCTTGATTATCGAATGCTCGGGCGATAGCGAACATGCGGGGTCCGTCACGCGGGCATCACCCGTAAGGTGAAAGGCCTGACAGCGACAGCCGCCAAAGTCAACTGATTGTCTGTCGCAACTGCGGCACGGTTCACTCATCCAATCATTGCCGCGAAAGACCTCGAAAGCTGCCGAGTTCTGCCAGATTTCGGCTAGCGAAGATTCGAGTACATTGTCGAATGTGAGGCCCCGGATCGTGTGAGCCAAGTGGCAGGGCATGGCCAGACCATCGGGGCTGATAACGATATAACGCCTGCCCCAACCGCTCATGCACGCCTTGGGCATATCGGAATAATAGTCAGGCAA
>PMCK01000513.1:0-128 GCA_003154095.1 Myxococcales bacterium
CGGATTTCGTCATTGGACAGCATCAGTTGAGCGCCCTCGACGCATCCGAGCGGCCCGAATAGTCCGCGCACGACGCTGGCGCGGGCAGACCTGGCTGCGGGGTCGTTGTGGTCGTTGCACACGTACAC
>PMCK01000513.1:146-8552 GCA_003154095.1 Myxococcales bacterium
GTATTCGATGACGACGATTGTCGTTTCTCGCTGGGGTTGCGCCATATGACCTCTCTTTGCCTTCGTGAGTGGAGCATCGAAATAGGGGCGCCGGTCCCAAATGGCCAAGAATCCGGCTAATTGAAACTGGGCAAATTGCGACCCCGGCGAGGTGCCCTGTCCACGTTAACTCCCTGAGGATATTCGGGATTTCTTGGTTTCGGCCACGAAGCAATCCGCAGGGGCGGCCTTTTGGCCAAGCGCGCCAAAGGTTCACGTGCGTGGGATTTCACCGCCCAACCAGGTGGACCTCGGCCAACGTTCAGGTTGTATCGACGAGCGGGGTCTAGTATTCGAGTAAAGCTATGAAATCACGATTGCCTGTGAGCATTGCGGTTCTTGGATTTTTGGGTTGTGCCGTCGCGTGTAGCCAAAAGAACGAGGAAAACTGCACGCGGGCGCAGTCGGTGATTCGTCAGGCACTCGCCGCGAAGAACTTCGCGGGCATAACGCAGTGGCGTGACTACGCCTATAAGCAGTGTGGGGATAAGAGCATACTATCTCAGCTTGATCAGGAAATTGTCTCGCAGCAAGCCAAGGACGCTGCGGAGAAGCAGGCGGCGCAGCAAGCAGAACAGCAAAAGCAACAAACCTTGAACCTGTTTCAGCAATGGGTAGCAAGCGCGCGCAACGCTCCCGATCGTTCCGTGCAAGGTCCGCTGTGTGAGGGTGACGAGAAGTCGGAGGCCGCCATAAAGAAGGAGCGGTACTGCAACGGTAGTCGTCCGCTATCCGGAATACCCGGTGCGGCATTCATGGTTCGCTATTGGGAAAAGGAACCGGCCGAGGCCGCGCGCTACACCGTGCGGTTGGCCACCGCGACCAAATGCGATGCCCTGGGTCCCAACCGGATACTCAAGGTGATTGCGGCACCCGCAACGAATGGCTCGACGGTAAATCGATATTACTGTGAGTTCATGGGGGGTGCGTTGAACGGCCTGCAGGGCCTCGCATCCGAAGCCAGTAATGCCGACCTATTCGTGTTTACGCCCAAATACCTGGAGCACGATCCAGCGTTTTCGGCAATCCTCAGGTAGCCCGAAGACCCGCCCCCTTTTGTACCGGTAACCCATGGCCAGCCGCAAACCAGCTAAGTCTCGCAAACCAACATCGAGGGGCGGACGTGCCCCTTCGAAGGCCGTAGACGATGTACCCGAAATGTCGCGGGATGAAGTTCGCGAACTGGAACGCCGTGTTCAGGATCTGGAGAACCGAGAACGCTACTTGTTGACTAGTCAGATCGGGTCGAGTGTCGTTCTCTACTACAATGTGTCGGAGGATACTTACAGTTGGGATGACCCCACCGACGCAACTCTGTTCAAGCGAAAAGCAGCCGCGCTAAAGATTAAGTCGCTACTCGGAGCTGGTATCAAACTGGTCGAGTGCGTCGTGAACAAGCGAGGCCAGCTGGTAAAGAAGTCGATCGCGTTGAACGCAAAGTCCAAGCGCACGCGAAGAACCTAATTCGCGCTCCTAAAATCTGCTCCCGGCGGCGCCGGCGCATGTTTTCGGCCTATTTATGGCTCGCTCGTGGCCTGTTGTCGCAAAGCTCCAAATGCGAGACAATGGGCACCTTCAATGACGAAATCAAGACTAGCTTTGCTTCGAATTTCAGCGATTCTCACTTCGCTAGAGTTGGCAAGTTGTCAGCTGTACAAAGTGCATACTCCTGTTGAATCACCTGGCACCGCAACAGTAGGTCCACTCGAGGCACGCAAAACCCGGCCCGAGCTCGGTCTCGACTACAGCGCGGTCGGGCAGTTGCTAGCGACACCTGCGCAATATCAACGGTCCCTGTGGCAATCTCGGGCTACCGATTCTTCGAACGAAGCACTTCAAGAACAGGCCATCAGGCACTTGAGTCAGCAAGGTGATGCCGCAGGCACAGGCACATTTTTCCAAAGCCTGCTCAACGGCAAACGTCGATTGCGGATTCTAGCAAGTCGCGCCCTGATGGAAATTGGTCCAAAGCTTAGCACAGGGGCAAAGGATTCATTGATGCTGATGCTGCCGCGAGAGCGTGACGACTCCGCGGGCGCCTTGGCCTGGACATTGGTTCTGGCACAAGATGCTCGAGTTTATGATCGCGCTCTCGATCTCTTTCGAAAGCGACTCTTTACGCACGTGCAGTATTTCGACGGGCGACCCGCACTCGATGCAGCCTTACTGGGCGCTCTGAACCTGCCGCGAACCTTGTCATTGGCGCGTGATTCGGATCCAGAGGTGCGCAGGTTGGTTGCTGCAACCTGCTCGCGCGCGGCATTGCCTGAATGCGCGCCGTGGCTCGTTGAATTCATGAAGGACGTGTACCCCGAGGTCAGAATTCGAGCCGTCCCAGGCCTTGCAAAACTAGGTACGCGCGAGACGCTCGACGCTCTGAATTCTGCGCTACGTCTTACCACGGGTAGCTGGCGCAGCAAGTATCTCGAGTCACTGCGCGATGAAGCTGGACTACTGGGATTGGTCGCGGCTTTGCACAGTGTGAGCGACAATTCCGAGGTAGCTTTATCGCAGATTTTGCAAATATTCGAATTGATCGACTCGCATTTGGTCACACCCAGGCGTTCCATGTTGGACCCGACGGGAGCGGACGCCATGGCGGATTACATGGATCATGCCCCGAGCGGACAGTGGCGCTACCGGGCGGCTCAAGTGCTCGCCACAATGGGGGATCTACGGTCGCTGCCGGTACTTGGCGAACGACTCCGACCATTACCGCCGCAGTACAAGCGGGAAAGCGCGAGTCACAATTCGCCCATCGAGCTAGGCGAAGAGGATTTCACGGCGCCCGCAAGTCTCATTGCAGATTTGGCTGATTTACACACGGAAAGCCTAGGCGAGATTCGTAAGTGGACCGAAACTGCGCTGATTGCCGGGCAACTTCAGTTGCCCGTTCCGCGCGCCGAAGGGTTGCGTGCGCTGGTCAAGATGGATTCGAAAAGAGGGTTAGACTTACTTTACAAGTGGGCTCGGCCAACGACTGCCCTCCCAACAATTCACCAGTACCCGCCGCTGCCAGCCCAATGGTTGGTCGCACAAACCGCGCTCCGATACCTGGGACGCGTACACAGCGCAGCTGCCCGCCGTCTGCTCGAAGAGTCCCTGCACAGGCGCCCCCAGGGCGTTGATATTTCCGGATCGGCATCCCTCGGGGGGAACTATGCAATGTTGGCGGCGGCACTCAATTCACTGGGGATTGGAGCAGCGCAAGGCCTCTCCGAAGCAGGCAGCGAAAGCTTCGAGGACCCGCTGCTCCGCTTCGCATTGGACCCGTCAGAGAACGAGCAAAGTCGGTTGGAAGCGTGCCGAGCACTGGCCTGGACGAGCAATACAGTGGATTCGAAACGGAAGATACTAGCCCGGGCTCGCGGCATGAGAAGCTCGGTGGGATCGAACAATTTTACCCTAAATTGTCTGCTCGAAACATTGTCCACCCGGGCAAACCCCGAAATTCGCGACGAGCTGGTCCCGTTCCTGCTGGAACTCATTGCCGCCTCGGACATGCAATCCGCATTGGCTGTGGCACGCGCAATTGGACGTGCTGAAATATCCGAAGCTAACGAGCCGACGCTCCTGGCTTTGCTTCAGCAAGCGGATATCGCGGCGATACCGGCAGCCCTCGCGTTGCTATTGGGTGGCAGATCGGAGCTGGCAACTCTTGCCGCGCTGCGCATGCTAGGCCGCTCGTCGCAAGCTCAAGCGGAATTGCAGCAAACCTACTATCACAGTTTCGACACCCTCTACGACGAAGACGTCGAGCGTGACACGATCAATCGTTGGGTTAGAAACGCGCTCGTGATCGAGAAGTTCTCGCCTCGGGGGATTCGGCTAAAATGGGTTTGGGATCTGTTGGGCCAGCAACTCCGCAATCTAGACTACGACACGGGTCCGCATTCAATGACGCGCACCGTGTTTCGCAATCGACTTTATCAGCAAGCTCTCACTGGCAATACAATGGCAATCGACACGCTGCTCTTGGCAGGTGAACGGGGCATGTTGTTCGCCTTGCGGGACAAGCCCGGCGATTTAAGTTTTGGGGCCTATCGAGCCTATTTCAGGTTCCTGCCGCCCGCGCAGATACTGGGGCGAATCAACCCGACCGCGGCGTCCGGTCAATCCTCGGATAGCCAAAGTAATTAGCCCATCTGTCGCTTCTAGGAGCGCTTTTGTGAGTAGTATCCAAATCTTTCGGTCAGATTAAGGGACAGACAAATGTCTGAGGGATCGGTCGCCAGGAGGTGTACGGTGCATTAGGTTACCGGGCGATGCAAATTGAGCTCATTGCTCCGGCAAGTGAAGATTCCGCGTTGCTGCCCCGACTGGGCCTGGGCCTACTGGCTGCGCAGACCCCGCCTGACATCGAAGTCATCTACACGGATGACATCGTAAAGCCTTTCGATCTCGAGCGTGACGTCAAAGACGTCGATTTGGTCGGCATCAGCGTCGATAGCAAGACGGCAAGGCGCGCCTACGACATTGCGGCGCGCTACCGGCAGCGTGGCGTGAAAGTCGTTCTGGGTGGCATTCATCCCACCGCGCTGCCCGACGAAGCGCTTCGGCATGCGGACAGCGTAGTTATGGGTGAAGCGGACAACATTTGGGGCAAAGTCGTGGCCGACTTTCAAGCGGGGCAATTGCAGCCGCGCTACGCTGGCGGCTTTCCGGAGATGGTTGGGCTCCCCTGGGCCCGTCGCGACCTATTCAAATCGCGCAAGTATATCCCGTTTCAAGTGATTCAGTCGATGCGAGGCTGCCCCTACCCCTGCGAGTTTTGCAGCGTCTCTACAGCCAACGGCAAGTCCCTGCGCATGCGCCCCGTGGATGACGTCATTGGGGAGGTCAAGACGCTGGGGAGTCGATTGCTCTTTGCGGATGACAATGTGATGATTCACCGCAAATACGCTGACGATTTGTTCAACAAACTGGCCGATCTCGGCAAGAGTTGGGTCGGGCAATGTTCGCTCGCCGCCATCCAACACGAACCCAACATCGCGTTGATGGCCAAGAGCGGATGCAAGGCCCTGTTCGTGGGCCTTGAAAGCATTGACGAAGCTGCTTTAGAACTGACCGGTAAGCGGCAGAATAAGCCCAAGCGCTATGAGGAAATCATTGGTCGCCTGCACGACTACGGCATCAGCACTTGGGCCAGTTTCGTCTTTGGATTCGATACGGATGACACGGATGTATTCGATAGGACCGTCGAATTCGGCATCAATGCCAAATTGACGATGGCACTGTTTGCCATCCTTACGCCCTACCCAGGCACACGGCTCTATCACCGGCTGGCTGAAGAGGGTCGCCTGACGGACAAGCATTGGTGGTTACGCGCCAATCACGATGCGGGCTCGCCGTANNCAATCGAGCTTGATTCAAAGCGTCGGTTATCTGCCCCTCAACGCGATGCAGCGGCGTTTAGCGGTGCGCAAGATTGTGGGCGGGCATCAGCGGTTTCTTACCGAGAATGAGGCCTGGGAAGCGGCGAATAGCCTGGCGCCCGCGGAGGCCTCGATGACACAGGATTTCGGAGAGGTTGCGATTCCTAGACCGGGCGAACTCGTCGAATTGCGACGTGAGAGTGGGCGGTAGACCATCCAAGCGCGCCGCACGCCCGCTAGCTTGTAACACAAGTCCAGGTGTTGCTCGCTGAACAAGTACAATTGAACTTAGCGAGGAACCCCCCACCGATGTCGGACTGGACGTAACAGGTACTAGCGACGGTTGTGCACGCTACTCCTCCCGTATTGTTAACGACGGTCACGGGACATGCTGCGATGGTGCTCGATCCAGCTTTGCAGTTCCAGTTCGTCCCGGAGGTGTCCTGCACGCATGAACAATCGAATGTAATCGTGCCTCCGCTCGTCGCAGATACGGAACCTGTGCAGGCGATACCAACGGGGTACGGATTCGTGCCACATACGCTGTTCGGTTGCGTAAATACGGTCGTCGGACAACCAATAGCTAACGACGTGCCGCCACCCGTCGCAGAAGCCCCACCTGCCGTAGTCGTGCCGCCCGTAGCCGAGGCGATTGCAGTCGTACCGCCAGTTGCCGTTGTCGTGCCGCCAGTTGCCGAGGCGACCGTTGATGTGCCGCCAGTTGCCGTTGTCGTGCCGCCAGTTGCCGAATTGCCCGCTGCGGCCGATGCTCCACCCGTTGCCGTCACGCCGCCAGTAACACTCGTACTGGTTGACGTAACGCCGCCATTGGCAGTAGTGCCACCATTCGAGGTGGCGCCGCCGTTACTCGTCGCACCACCATTCGAAGTATCGCCACCAATTGAAGTATCTCCTCCAATCGAAGTGTCGCCCCCAATCGAAGTATCGCCGCCGGCTTGAGTACCACCGGCACTTGTACTTCCCGCTATCGCGGTCGATCCGCCTCCGCCAGCGCTCTTAGATCCTCCTGTGCCAGCCTTGCCACCGGTCCCCGTCGCGGGGCTACAAGCAGTATCGCTACAACATTGATTGAATGTCGTTTCGCAATGAAGCGTTCCGGTGCACCGAGGAGTGGTATCGAGACACGAGCAGCCCTGTTCACCTGGCGGACAGGGACCTGCCGACGAACCGCCGGTCGCTTTGGCTCCGCCCGTGCTGCGACGCCCGCCTGTACCGCGTCCACCCGTGTTCGTATTAGTGACTGAGCCGGCGCTGCCGCCTGCGCCAGCCGTCGAAGCGGACGTCGTCCCGCCTTGGTCGGCAAAGCCATTGTCATTGGTGTTGCTTCCACAACCTGCAATAGGTAAGACGGCAAATCCAACTAGGATCGCGCAGCCACCAACGTTACGGGGCATGTGTGAAACATTAACTCGTGACATGGTGGTGCGTCCTTTCCCCTGAGTGCTGCACTTTGCACAGTACTCATTCGACTAGAGTCAAACTTTCCGCATCGCGTTACCTCTGCGGTACCCGAGGTATGGTAGCTGATTCAAATGTTTTGGGGCTGGCGTTACGGCACGTGGGTCATCAATTGCCACAAAGATTTCGGTCAGTCGTTTGATGAGCCGAGCCTTCTCGGGACCCTCAGAAACAGCGTTTCGAGAGTCACAAGAAGATGCCATTCACATCGGACTCGATTGGCATAAATGCAGTATTATCAGATAGTTATAAAGAAAATCTATGGGGCCATGAGCAGCCATTGACGTTGCCCAATATGGCCCTAGGTTCCTAATTAGTAATCATTCTGATTTAGGAATTCCTAGTAATGTCCCCGCCTTCGTTCGAATCCAAACTGAACAAGTTTCGCGAGGCTTGTCACGATCTCGGCATTAAGGCAACGCATCAACGTTTGGAGATCTTTCGGGAAGTAGCGCATAGTTGCGAGCATCCGGATGCTGAGGCGGTCTTCCGTGGGGTGCAGGCAAGACTGCCAACTGTATCGTTAGACACCGTCTACCGCACACTCAAATTATTGACTGAGCTGGGCTTCATTTCAACCTTGGGACACAGGCAAGACTCACTTAGGT
The DNA here is from genome assembly GCA_003154095.1 of Myxococcales bacterium. Classification (GTDB taxonomy): domain Bacteria; phylum Myxococcota_A; class Polyangia; order Polyangiales; family Polyangiaceae; genus FEN-1139. Next base: position 7,648 of record PMCK01000513.1, read on the forward strand.
TTGACGCTAACCAAGCACCGCACCATCACCATATCTGTATTCGCTGTGGCAAAATTCAAGATGTCTCGAGTCCCCTACTTGACCTAGAAAATGTCGGGCGTAACGTAAGAAACGTGGGGACCGTTCAAAGTGCACAGATTGAAGTGAGAGGGCTGTGCACTTCTTGCGCGAACCGTGAGAACGTTTCGATGCGCGCGTAGCGCCCATGAATTCATATTTCACGCGCAGGTACACCCCCCTGTGCACGCCATAAGATTCACAATTAGAAAACAACAAGTGGAGATACAACAATGTCAATAATCAATTCGACCCTTCCCGAGTTTTCAGTTCAAGCCTATCAGAATGAACAGTTCAAAACCGTTTCAAGCAAAGATCTGAAGGGAAAGTGGGCCATATTCTTCTTCTATCCCGCAGATTTCACGTTCGTTTGTCCTACCGAACTGGGTGATCTGGCGGACAAGTACGAACAACTCAAAGGGATGGGCGTCGAGGTCTATTCGGTCAGCACCGACACACATTTCGTCCACAAGGCGTGGCACGACGCATCGGCGACAATCAAAAAGATCAAATTCCCTATGTTGGCGGATCCAACCGGCGCAATCAGCAAGGCGTTTGGAGTCTACATCGAGGGCGATGGCATGGCCTACCGCGGGAGCTTTCTCGTAGATCCAGAAGGCAAGATCAAGCTAGCTGAAATCCAGGACAACAGCATCGGTCGTAATGCCGACGAACTAGTCCGCAAGGTGCAAGCCGCACAATTCGTGGCATCACACCCAGGTGAAGTATGCCCCGCAAAGTGGACCCCCGGAGCCTCCACCTTGAAGCCAGGTCTCGACCTAGTCGGAAAGATCTGAGTTATCGACAAGGTCCCCAAACCGCAGTGTGGAGTAGCCCCAGGTTGTTTC
>PMCK01000656.1:0-549 GCA_003154095.1 Myxococcales bacterium
GGGGCTGTCCAAGCCAGATTCAAGGGCGACGTCTTGCTCAAATTGTAAGTGTCCGTACTGAGCTTGAGTGGCGCTATCCCCTTGGCGGACACCGTAAACGCTGCGTAGTCCGCACCGCTGGTTGATACTGTAATGGTGTCACCCTCTGCAAAACCCGGATACGCAATATCTCCGCCGTATTGATAATTGTTGCTTATATTCACTAGCGTCATCGCGCTCGTGCCAATACCGGTAATTGTTACGGTGCCCGCATTTTTCGCAGTTGGCAGAGCCTTGCACGTATTCGTGGCCACACACACTCCCGTGCCGCAGCCCCCGGCCACGCCCGTACAACTGGGAACGGAAATGCTATAAAGGGTACACGCGCCGTCTTGGGCTACTTGAGGCGTTGTGTACCCGAGCGGCGTCACGCCGTCTCGAATGACACCGCTCAGGTAGGTGTACGCGGGAACGGTGGTCCCGCCAGCGGTGCTCGCCTCGAAAAGCGTCACTGAGAATCTTCCCACTTCGTCGGCCCTGGTCGTGGTGCTCGACGTTCCGCCGTTAGGT
>PMCK01000656.1:598-7920 GCA_003154095.1 Myxococcales bacterium
CAAGCCAAGGTTCGTTGGCAAACTGAGCCGGCGCACCGGCGAAACCAAACCGCGGGCACAGGTGCGCCTGTGTCCGGCTTGCGTCATCAGTGACTGAGAGCACCAATTGCCGAAGCACGATGAAGATAGTGTCACCCAAATGTCATAATGGCTCAGAATTCGGCAAAGCTATCGGCGGCCTTGTTTGACTGCTGAAGTCCGCGCTTAGCGAGCGACAAACCGCCGCCGCAGAGTGCTTTTGCGGCCCAATGTTCGGCACCAGAGCGCGACTTCCAAGTCAATTCATCGGCGCCACCCATGGCCTATGGTGAAACGAAACAGGTCATTTTGTTCGCGTCACACACCGCGCTGCAACAATCCGCACCCGTGCCGCAACTGACACCCAATTGCTGGCAGGCAATCCCNNGACGCGCCGCAGCGAGCGCCAACCATCGCACAGCCAGCTGTGCAGGTTAGTTGGCCGGATGCGCTCGGCAGGCAAAAGCGGCTGCAACACTGCTCGTGTATTTGGCAGATACTCGAGTCTGTCATGCATTGCCCTGTCTTGGTCGGCGCCATGCAGCGAAACACACCGGCACTGGTCAATATGCAACCTTGGAAACCGCCACCGCCGCCAGGTGGAGCCCCGCAACAGTTGTTGCCGGTTGGTGTGTTCGTACACACCTCGCCCACGGCGGCGCAATTCGACGCGGGCGTGCAGCGGCCGATACCCAAGGTTGAGTCCAATAGACATGATTGGGAACAACAGTCAGACCCCAGCGAGCAGATTTCACCGGCGGGCAGACAGCCATCCAGAGGCTGACACGCGGCAATGCCCGTTCCCGGGTTGGAACAAGCCCCAGAACAACAGTCTAGGTTGGTGGCGCAGGGCTCACCTACGATGGCGCAACCCGAAATTGGAGGGCACAAATTATCGGACCCACAAACGTGACTGCAACAGTCAGCACCCGTTGCGCAAGTATCTCCGCTAGCCCGGCACGTCGGAGGTGCCTGGCAAATGCGGCCTGATCCAACGCTTTGGCAGAGCCCCGAGCAGCAGTCGGCATCGCGTTGACAACTGGAACTGCTCATTGCGCACTTGCCGGTGCCAAGCTCCGCAGCATCAGGAGTGTCGCTCGCAACGGCAATTAGACGCGCGCGTTCACAGGAATTCAAGCAAAGGATCGAGCCAAACATCACGAGGACCAGCCACCGGGAACTAGACCCTCTATCCGAGGTCACAAGGCGAATTCGGGCGGTAGCGACCATGGTCAATTTCCAAGTAACACTCGAGATCACTCGGACACAGCTATCGAAGAGTGAGCAGGCCCATTGCTCGGTCGTTTGCTCGAACCAGTAGTGTCTTTGATTACCGACGTCCAGCTCATGTATTTTTAACGGGACTCCCGCCCAGTGGGTAAAGCCATGCTCACCGTGCCAACTGGGCACTTCAGTGCCCTGTCCCTTAGCGCTACCCACGCTACCGGTACGTCCGTCGCAACGTTTTGATTGTGTTGGTTGTTTGGGCCCCGGCTGCCCCGGCCCCAACGACTGCGCTCTTGAAACGTGACTCAAGATCGACGAGTTTCGTGCCATAAAGTCGCTAATGGGACGCCCGCCCCGCCGGTGCAAGCTCGTCCTCGCAGGTTAGAATGCCAAACGCAGCCCGAGGTCGCAGAGGAGCACGGGAAAGCTTAGACTTGCAACTACTTCGTCTTGGATAGCTATGTCAGCCGGTTTCCAAGGTAAGAGGACGCCGAACCCAATCGCGAGTCCGGTCCGGTCGCCCAGCGCGACGATTAGCCCGAGACCCAGGCTTGTGTAACCAAAGGTTGAATATGACTGTCGAGAATTCTGAGGACGTGTGCCTGTGCCATTGACGTCCAATCGATAAATGCCGCTGCCCAGCGATTCGTAAACTGTAAATGCGGTGCGCGGCAACGGTTGAAATAACTGAAAGGAAGCGCCGAGCATCCACTGTGATAACCGGGCTTGACCAGCCGCGCGCGTGAATGTAAGTGGCAGAAACGTGGAGCCATTGATACTGGCTCCCCAATGCCTCTGTTGGCGATAAATTCCAAGTTCGGCGCCGGGAGTAAGGGGTAGGGCGCGGGTACCGCCGCTCGATTTGATGCCCAACGCCACTCCCCAGTTAGCTTCTTGACTACTCGTAATTGGCCGCCCTTGGCTCCCATCGGGAGCGTGCGCAGGCTGCCTGCTCGCTGACGTTGAAGGTTGAACCTGGGTCGGCGCCTGTGCCTCACGCGGTGGAGGTTTCGGAGCGCTCGACGTGCTTTCCGACAGCGATTCAGAGGAAGTATTACCAGTGTGGGCGAGTTCGAGCAAAGCTCCGTGAAGTACGTCGGTCGCCTTGACGGCAAATACACTGGGTGCCTGTTCGCCAACCGGATATCCAGGAACGGCACGAATTAGAGGTTGACCGTTACCGGAATTGGCAATGTACACAAGGCCAAATACCGTATCGTTCGAGATCGTGATCGAGATTGCCATAGGCGCGGAAAACCGTGCCGCGTTGGCGGGCAAACTCGCAGAATCTAGTGGCTTCGAAACGGTTGCGGTCTCCGTGGAAAACCCGGCAGCAGACAGCTCGGAGCGCAGTCGGTTTTCGACAACCGCGTAGTCAGGGTCGTCGCTGGCGGGAACAAGAATTAGAACGGGGTTTTCCGCGAGTGCCAAGCACGGCGTGAAGATGAATACAATCCCCACTATTGCTAATTGAAGCCAACGCTGAGTCAAGGCCCAAGGATTTTGCGCGCAAACCCGGCATAAGGACCGTTTGGAAAGCGCTCCAGATAGTCCCTGGCCGCGCCTTGCGCCGACGCCGGGCCCTTCGTGCCGTTCAAAAGTACCAGGTGTCGGCCTAAAGCATCTGCAACCCATGCGCCCGTCGGTGCCTCCGCGACGTAGCGTTCATACCAGCCCATGGCCTGCGCTGGATCAGAAGATTCACTGAGGCGACCCAAAAAGAAGGCCGCCCCATTAGCCTCTTCGGAGTTCGAAAAACGCTCTCGCACGGCCCGGTAGACTTTGACTGCCAGACCCGACTTGCCCGCGAAACGGGCCGCGTTTCCCAACGCAAATAGGTCAGGTCTTGACGCGGTCGTGGTTGCTGACTCCAATCCCTGCTGTTCGGCTAGCTCGACGATTCGGTGATGCTGGCCCCGGGCACCTAGTCGCGTCCAGCTCTCGGCACCAGACGTATTGGCCGTTGCCGCACCTGACACCGAACCTACGTGGGATGCCACCAAGTTGTTGCCAGAAGACTTGTTCGGTCCGCCGAGTACCGCGGCAGCAGCCGAAGCGTCAACCTTGGGCGAATGGGTTGAATCTATGTTGGGTTCAGGCTCCGAATGCACGCTAGCACTGTTCGGTTCTTGAGCGCTTTCCGTGGCATTCGCTGAAAGGACAAAACGTTGAGTACCGCGCACCTCTACGGGGCTTCCCAGGCCTGGTCCCGATACCTTGACCATACCTGAGTACATCTTGAGCTCAAAGGTTTGAGTCTTCACGTCATAACCGACGTCAAAAGACGTGCCAGTGACGCCCACAACATAGGGACCAGCAAATATGCGCCAATCCGCACTATTGCGATGCACGATGTCGGCTCGGGCGCGTCCGTCCTCCAATATCATCACGGCACCATGACTGGTGGTGCCGGTTACTCGAACGCGAGTTCGAGGTTCGAGCACTACTTGGCTGCCCTCTGAAAAATGCAAGTTTAGCGACTTACCCGTTGGCGCACTAACGTAATTTCCAACTACACCCAGCTCCTTCGAGGTGCCAACTTGATATGTCAGATCGCGTGGTTGATGCTGGCGCACTGCCACCAACGCTCCCACCACCAAAAGCGCGCAACCGGCGGCGGCAGTCAATCGCCGAGCCTGCGCCCTCTTGCGAATTTGCCGCTTTAGTGCCTCAACGAGCCGCACGCCTTGCATCGGCCCACCCTCTGAGTCGACTGCCACGGATTTACGAATTACATTCGCCGCACGCTCGAGGTTGGAAAGAGTCATGGCTCTCCTCCTCTTTGATTCAGAAAATCGCGCAACACTGGATCCGCCTGGGCCAGAGCGGCGAACCGCGACTCTGCGCGACCGAGCTTGCGCTTTATCGTGGCGACGGAGCACCCACAGGCAGCGGCCGTCTCAGCCAAGTCGCAGCCATGCACAAACCGCAATACGAAGGCCATGCGCGCCGTGATTTCCATGCGGTCCAGCGCTTCATATAGATGGCGCGCACCTTGAACCATTGCCGCATCATGTGGTGCCACCACTGGAACTTCCACCACATCATCAAGACCAACGAACTTTCGGATCGCCCTTCGACGAATTTCATTCTTCGCTAAGTGAATTGCGACGCCAATCACGAAACAACGCAACGACTGNNGAAGAGCGTTCGATGACGGTGATCAGCGTATCTTGAGTCAAATCTTCGACGTCGCGGTCGCTGCCCAACGCTTGTATGAGAACACGCCGGACAATGCCCGAGTACTGGCCGAAGAGTGCTTGCACAGCGGTCGGCCGACGAGCTATCAGCCCGGTGACCAATTCCTGATCACTCGTCGGGTGTGACGGCAAAGCAAAGACTTTGGCGCCAGACGAGCTTGCCCTTGGCTCACCGTTGCTGCCCTTGCTTGTGCTAATATTCACAGTGTTTGGGGATAGTGTCGCTAGGTGACGAAAGGAGCTCGAAAACCTCACCGGCAGCATAGCATCGGTGCTGGACCGCCTCCAGTCTGTGCGCCGTTTGCCTGATAGAACGTCGCCCATAGCGTCCATTGCAGCAACTGGCGGCAGATTCGTGAGCTGGATCGATGTTGGGGGAACACCAACAGCGGCGCGACTCACATCGGGGAATCACCGTGGCAACGAATAGGCTGAGAAAGTCATGCATTATTGGGGTACTAGCGGCAACCTTTGCGTGCGGTGAGGCCTCACGGTCGGGCGAATCCGCCGTGCACGATGCGGGAAGCGGCGGCACTTCCGGGATATTTGTAACTGGTGGTGCTATTTCCAGCGCCGCCGCTGGACAGGCAGCAACCGGAGGCAGGGGCGCCACCGGGGGGGCCGGCGCAAGCGCGACGGCAGCTACCGCGACGGGCGGCATCTCAGAAACAACCGGGGGGACGACGAACTCCACAGGTAGCGCCGCGGCGGGCGGCGTCGCAACAGGGGGCGCAACGAGCGCTACGGGCGGCGTATCAGCGGCAACCGGGGGAACGACGGGTGCGATGAGCGGTGCGGCTACGGGAGGGCGCGCTGCGACCGGCGGAACGACGGCGGCTCAGGGAGGTACCGCCAGCATAGCGGGTGCAAAAGCTACTGGGGGCCACGCGACAGGCGGCGCGGCTACGGGAGGCGGTGTGGCTACGGGAGGCGGTGCAGTCACCGGAGGGCGCGCTGCAACCGGCGGAACGACAGCGGCGTGCGAGCGGTGCGCCTCTTACGGTACGCCGACGCAGGTGGGGACGGTTGGCGTCGCCGCACTCGATTCACTGTCGGGCCTGGCGGTGAGTCGAGTCCAACCGGATATCATATTCGCCCACAACGACCACGATCGCCCCGTCGTGTACGCACTCGATCTCCAGGGACACGAGCACGCGCAGATCACTTTGACGGACGCAGGCAAGAGTGACAGCGACTTCGAGGATATCGCGGTCGGCCCCTGCGGTACGTCGACCTGCGTCTTCCTGGGAGACATCGGCGACAACAACGCACAACGGACCCAATACGCAGTTGTCCGCTTCTCACAGCCTACGGTGCCGACCACGCCGGGCAGCACGGCAATGACCCCAACCTACGATCGCTTCCCCTTCGTCTACGAGGACGGCAGTCACAACGCGGAAGGATTGATGGTCTCTCCGGACGGAACCATCTACGTCGTGACCAAGCTGGCGCCGGGGACCGGCGGCCGCGTGTCTGCAACCGGGCCGAGCAACGTCTACCGCCTCCCGCCGTCAATGACGACGTCCTCGGTGGCGACGGCCACCAAGGTGGCGACCTTGCCGGTGCCCGCCGGAGCGGATCTAGCGGCCTCAGCCGCCGCCGCCCACCCGTGCGGGCTCGGCTTCCTCCTGCGAACCTACGACAAGATCTACGAGTTCACGGTCCCAGCGGGAATGGGCTTCGAAGCCTCTTTCAACACTACCCCGAAGGTGGTGGCTATGCCCGACGAACCGCAGAGCGAAGGGATCGACTACCGAGCAAACGGTCTCGGTTTCATTACGTCCGGCGAGGGCGCCGGTGCGCCGATCATGGAAACCGACTGCGCACCGTGAAACCGGGAGCCGAGCACAAGACGTGCGGCTTGGCAGGGTAGCTGTTGCGTGAGGCGGCTGCCAATAGGCGCACACAATTCGCCGGGATGCGAACGCTCGGTTCGATGCGGGATAAGGAAGCGTGGGGACTTAGCTTACGCCGCTCTGCCGCCAAAATTTAGCTACGGAGTACTTTGTTGCCCCTGACCTCGAATCAGCGAGATATCACCTGCGAACGTAAAATTGCGATTTTTTCGGAAGAGACGCCTGCCTGCGCGAGGTAAGCTTCAATTCCACCACGCTGCTCAATGTTATCGAGCACCGCATTTAGACTTTCCGGAAACGCGCCGACCCCGGAAATGGCGGAAAGTGGCGACGCCGCCCAAGGTGTTTGCGCCGCCGCTGTTGGCGAAACCTCCCAGAGTGGCGGGGCCCACTCCGCCGGTGCCAAGCGCAACTGATCCACCGGAACTAGTGGCGCCTGCGCCAGTGCCGCCGCTCTCCAGCACTTCGTCTTCGAACAGCAATACTCGCCCCGAGCAAGCGCTCAGAAAAACGATCAAGCAAGAAAGCCAAGCACATTGCGTAATCATTAATTAGGTTCCGCGTTATCAGGACTGATTCTGGAACCTTGCAATGTAGTCGATAATTTGAAATGACATTTGAGACAAGAGGCGCACCGCTAAGGGAATATATGTACGGTACGGCGCAATTATGTCGCCATTGTATGAGTTCCTTACATGTCAGTTTCACTACTACACCGCAAGGAATCCCTTGACTCGCTGATGACGCGTCGCAGCGATAATTCGCAGTCCAGTCACCGGGCAATAATACGAACTTAGCTAGAGCTATTCCGTAGTTGAACGTCGGCGGCTCCGGATTGCTCGGTTGTTGATATCGGATCTTTACCGTCGCTGGCTGAGCCGTTTCGCAAACGAAAAGGCACTGACTTTGCCGGTGGTGTGCAGTTTGACGTCAAGCGGAGCAGCCTAGCAGTTGTCCCCATTGGGGCAGTGAGTGATGGGGTTCTGGTCGGCTTGCCCAAGCCGAAATGATTATTTTTCGT
>PMCK01000311.1 GCA_003154095.1 Myxococcales bacterium
GGGGCAAGATATGGGGGCTAGCACCGCAAGCGCTGCTTCTCACCAACCATTGCGCGAGGCTTCGCTGCCCCGTGTGCCGGCATTGGCTCGTCGTGGCTGAGAGTGAGGCCCTGCATTGGCGGGGTTGTACCTGTCTGAGCGCTCGGTGTGACGGCCATTACCAAGATGACCTAGCGACGCCAGCGAGCAATTTCTTTGGTCGCCTCATTGAACGGGGCGAAGTCGAGCGAGTCATGCCCGAGGAGCATACGGGGCTCCTGGACCGCGACACGCGAGACGAGATTGAAAAACAATTCAAGGCCGAGAATCGAAGGCCTTGGTACCCGAATTTGCTGTCTTGCACGCCAACGTTAGAAATGGGGATCGATATTGGATCGCTGTCCTCGGCAATTCTTTGTTCAGTCCCTCCAGCGCAGGCCAATTACGTTCAACGCATCGGTCGTGCGGGGCGACGCGATGGCAATTCGTTCGTATTGACGATCGCGCAAGGTAGACCGCACGACCTCTATTTTTACGCTGAGCCGACTGAAATGATTGCGGGTGATGTGCAGCCGCCGGGGGTATTTCTAAATGCCTCTGCCGTGCTTGAGAGACAGCTTGCGGCGTTCAGCCTGGACCAGTGGAACAATACTCCGGGTCAACATCGCTTCGCGCCTCGGTTACGTGAAGCGTTCGCCCATCTCGATCCGCCCAATGAGGAGCAATTCCCGCATAATTGGCTGTCCTTTGTGCGTCGCGAGCAATCGCGATTGCTCGATAACTTCGTGGCTCTGTTTAACATTGCCGGTGAGCCGATCGTGCTTACCGAAGCCAGCCAGGTGCACTTGACCGGTTTCTTGCTCGGGGATGACAGGCGTGAGGGCAGTCTCAGCTGGAAGGTGCTTGATGCACTGACTCGAGAGAAGAAATCACGCGATTCAATTCGACGTAAGGCGCGACGACTGAAGGATCAGATCAAGTCGCTCAAGGCCACGATTGCACAAAACAAGGACCACAAGGATGCAGTGTTCGAGCACGAACACGAGCAAGCGGCATATGAGAAACTGGCAAGGGCCATTGACGATTCGGTTACGTTAGAGTTTCTCACCAGTGAAGGGCTACTGCCGAATTACGCCTTCCCTGAAGCGCCGGTGCGGTTGCGGTCCGTCATTTGGCGCCGCAAATTAAATTCGGATCATACAGAAGGAAGCTTCGAAACTAAGACCTATGAGTACACCCGGCCGCCTGTGGCGGCGCTAAGCGATTTGGCTCCAGCGGCGCAGTTCTACGCCGGTGGGCGGCGCGTGGAAATCGACCAAGTCGACGTCGAGACAGCAGACATCGAATCGTGGCGCTTTTGCGACTCATGTAGCCACTGCACTCCTGTAGATCACGACGACTCGGTGACCAATTGCCCTTCCTGCGGCAGTGCCGGTTGGGGTGAGGTCAGTCAACGCAGGCAGCTGCTGCGACTGCAACAAGTGTTTTCGCGCGCGAGTGACCGGAGGAGCCGAATTCGTGACGACGCTGAAGAGCGACAGCCCCGGTTCTTCAACCGTCACATGCTACCTACTTTTCGCGATCAGGATCGAAGGGGCGCTTGGAAGCTCGATTCGAAGACTGTCCCATTTGCCTTCGAATATCATCAGCGTGCCACGTTTCGCGAATTGAATTTCGGGCAACATTCCGAAGATGCGAGCAAATTCAGCATTGCTGGGCAACTGGCGGCGCGTCGAGGATTTGTCATTTGCAAACACTGTGGAAAGGTTCAACCCAAAGGGGGGCGGCAGCGCCATTTGAAGATTGAGCCTCAGGGCGAACACGCACTGTTTTGCGCTTCACGCCAACGAGGTGAAAAGACCACTGATTTCGAAACATCCGTGTATCTTTACCGCGAGTTCTCATCAGAAGCCGTGCGGTTGCTCTTGCCGATTGCCGACTTGAACTCCGATCGGCGATTGCCTTCATTCGTAGCTGCGTTTCAATTGGGGCTCAAAGCGCGGTATGGCGGGCGAGTCGAGCATCTCCAAACGCTCGTCTACAGTGAGCCTGATCGCGAATCGCCTATGCGGCGCCAGTATCTTGTGCTCTACGACGCCGTGCCAGGCGGCACAGGATATCTAAAGGATCTGGTTCGGGAGCCAGCGCAGGGCCGCGAGCATGCAATTATCGAGGTGCTGCGGCTTGCGCGCGACAAGATCCGATCCTGCGAATGCTTCAGTGATCCGGTTCGCGACGGCTGCTACCGGTGTCTCTTCGCTTACCGCAATAGCCGGGACATGAGTGAGACTTCTTCCCGCGAGGCACTGATAGTTCTCACCGAGATTTTGGACGAAGCAACCAATCTCGTAAGCGCCGAGTCCCTTTCCGACATCAGCGTATCTGGACTCATGGACAGCGTGCTTGAGGCGCGATTCATTGAGGCTCTGCAGCGCTTTACAAGGCCCGATCAACCGGTGGCCGTTCAGAAGAGTCTAGTACGTCACAAGCCGGGCTATCGGCTTTCAGTGGGTGTGGAACCACAAGAATGGCTAATCGAACCTCAGGTTAATCTCGGGCAAGCTCATGGACTAGCCGTAGATGTCTCGATTGACTTTGTGCTTCGACCCACCTCGACCGGGGCTGCGCAGAAGCCGATCGCGATCTTCCTCGACGGTTTTCAGTACCATCGAGACCGCGTCGGGCACGACATGTTGCAACGAATGTCTTTGCTCAGCGGCGGAGAATACGACGTTTGGGGGTTCACTTGGGAGGACATTGACGCTGCATTCGACCGGTTTGCACAGTTGCCCCCCATGCTTCTCAATCCTGCCAAAGGCGCACTGAAGGACTGGTATCGTGACCTGGGGCTGGTGCCGTGGGCTAACGTACTTGACACAACGCCGCTGGAGTTATTGCTCCGCACTTTGGCCAATCCGGAAAATCAGATACCTTGGTTCAGGCTGGGAGCGATTGCACTCGTCGCCCAGATGGTACCGAGCGATTCAATGAACCCGCAAGCGTGGCAACGCGAGGTAGCGGCGATCGTACCGGCACCCATGCGCAAAGCGTTCACGTTGGATCCGAATTGGCTGTACGCTCGACGTCCCAGTGACGCTTCGAATGCGATGGGGATCTGGGTGACGGTATCGCTTGCCGCGGCCGGCGACAGGGAATACTCGCTGCAGAATGATTATCGAGCAATCCTGTGGCTAGACGACGCGCCGGAGCGCCGCGACACCAACGAGTTTCGTGCGTCTTGGAGAGGTTATCTTTTTGCGTTCCTAATGCTGCGCAATTTGCCCCAAGTACTTTTCTTGACTCGAACCGGATCCCGCAGCGAAAGTGGCTATGCGAAACTGGCCCAGTTGCGCCAAGGTATAACCAGCAAGCTCGATGAGCAATGGGCCGCCCTCGAAGTGGGGTTGGGAGTTGAAAAATTGGTCGAGGCTCTCTCCGAAACCGGTATTCCGTTACCCGAAGTCGGCGTGGATTTGCCGAATGCGCGCGGCCTTTCATCCGGCATTGAAGGGGAGCTAGTGTGGGAGAAACAACGAATCGCCGTAATGCGCACAGTTGAAAGTGGACGCGATCGCATTGCTTCCGATTGGAAAGTGTTTACTGTGGATGAATGTCTGGTGAACGTCATGTTGCTAGTGAATGCTTTCAAGCGCAACAGCCAGGGAGAACAAGCATGAATACTCTCGCACAGAAATTCCGCGTCGCCGTCTACGATGAATTTCTTGATGCCTTTGCTCGACTGCCACGCGCGCAGCAAAAGAAGGTCAGCCAATTCATGCGTAAGTTCCGGGCTGATCCGACCAGCGGTGCCATTAACTACGAGAAAATCGCTGCGTTCCGTGACGCCAACATGCGCACCGTGCGTATTGACCAACAATACCGCGCGGTCATCCTCAAACCTGAACAGGGCAATGTCTACGTGCTGCTTTGGGTCGACAATCATGACGAGGCCATAGCGTGGGCTGAGAACAAGCAAGTAATCATTCATCCTGAAACTGGATCGCTACAGGTGCTAGTGGCCGAAGCCGCATCGGTTGCTCCCGTTGCAAAAACGCCGCCACCTGCAATGCCGCTACTGTTTGCGAAGTGGAATAATGAGGAATTGGTCGGTTTGGGTGTGCCTGAACAAGCACTGCCCGACATACGAACNNAGCGGAACTCGATGTCCTGGCGGCCAAGCTGCCCCAGGAAGCATACGAGGCACTATTCTTCCTCGGTTCGGGTGAATCCATCGAAAACGTACGTCAGTCACTCGCGGTGGAAAAGTCTGCCCCAATCGATCCGACGGATTTTGGTGCGGCACTTGATACTGTAGCAAGCCAGCGACGGTTCACGGTGGTCACCGACGACCAGGAGCTTGAGGCAATTCTTGACGCACCTCTCGAAAAGTGGCGCATATTTCTGCATCCAAGCCAACGACGCATCGTGACAGCCCACTTCAGTGGTCCGGCTCGTGTACTCGGCGGCGCTGGCACCGGCAAGACCGTCGTTGCTATGCACCGCGCCAAGCACTTGGTTACCCAGATTTTCACTGGGGACGAGGACCGCATACTCTTCACGACTTTTACGGTGAATCTCGCACGGGATATTCAACAGAATCTTCAGAAACTAGTGCCGCCGTCTGTCATGAGGCGCATCGAGGTTGTCCACCTGGACAAATGGATTGGTGATTTCCTGAGGAGCCAAGGTTACGATTACCGGATCGAATATTGGGAGGCGAGTAACCGACTTCTACAAGGACTGTGGGACGACGCCGTGGGCGATGCGGCCGAGCGCCTAAAACTTCCGAGCGCATTCTTTCGCGAAGAATGGGATTTCGTGGTGCAGCCAGGTGGATGCACGAGCTACGAAGCGTACCGCGATATATCGCGGGTAAACCGCGGCGCGCGATTGAGTCGGGACCTACGAAAAAAGATTTGGCCCGTCTTTGAAGAATATCGCAATCGCCTCGAGGCCAAGCGCATCCGGGAACCCCTGGATGCAATGAGGGATGTCGTGGAACTCCTGAAGAAATTGAAGGGGCGATCACAATATCGAGCTGTAGTTATCGATGAAGCTCAGGACATGAGCACGATCGCGTTTCAACTTCTGCGCGCTCTCTTGCCTGAAGCGCCCAATGATCTGTTTATAGTCGGGGATGGCCACCAACGAATTTATCGGCGACGTGTAACACTATCGCAGGCCGGCGTTAAAATCACAGGTCGAAGTCGAAAGCTATACATTAACTATCGGACGACAGACGAAATTAGGCGCTTTGCAGTGGCGCTATTGCACAATGTATCTGTCGACGACTTGGACGAAGGGATTGATAATAACGCGAAGTACAAATCCTTGGTGCATGGGTCGGCGCCCAACATCGTGCCCTGCAAGACTTTTGCTAAGGAGATTTCGACAATCGTAGATTTCGTCAAGGCGGTGCCCGACGGGGAAAATCAAACCTGCCTTGTAACGCGTCAGCACAAGGATCTCGATCAGTACGAGACTGTGTTGCGCGAAAAGGGCATCGAGACCTATCGAATCCGGCGCAGTGAATCCGACGATCGGAGCAAGCCCGGGCTTCGCCTCGCTACAATGCACCGAATAAAAGGTTTGGAATTTGATCGAATGATCATAGCCCGAGTCAACGAAGGCACGGTCCCGCTGCTCAAAGGCGACCTCGAATCCGACGACCAGGGCGTGCGTGAAGAGGCTGAGCTAAGAGAACGAGCGCTATTTTATGTGGCTAGCACGCGCGCCCGGCGGGCACTGCTGATCACTTCTAGTGGGAAGCCCAGTGCTTGGATAAGCAGCGTCCACTCGTGACATTGAGATCAATGGCGCAAAACGACCCACCCAAGACGCTCGGTGAGTCGCTGATCTGGTCCTACAGCAATCTGGCGATGGCACATGCCGCAGTTACCCAGGGCGCGAATCGGTACGAAAGAGTGCACTACATGATCCGCTCGCGACTACGCAAAGGACTTGTCACCGGCACAATGAAGGTCGGCGCCCTTGCCGAAGACGAGAAGCTAAAAATTATTCTCCCACAAGCATGCTGCTATTGCGGCGCGAAGGAGCCCCTTTCCGTCGACCATCTCCTCCCAAAGGCTAGAGGTGGCCCGCATACAGGCGACAACATGATATGGTCCTGTAAATCCTGCAATAGCTCTAAGGGTAAGAAGGACGTTCTCGTGTGGCTCGCCGAGCGAAACCAGTTTGCACCTTTACTGCTACTGCGACGGTACTTGAAACTGGCGTTTGAAATAAGTGCCGAACGTGACCTCATCGACACTCCACTGGAACTTGCGCAAGACCTAGACTTGCCTTTCTCAGTTGATGCCATCCCACGTCAATACCCGAATCCATCCGAGTTGATACTGTGGGTGGTGCCGCTTACCGATAGTGTGCAGGGCCCTTGATCTGCGATTACAGTCAATTCGACATGGGCTACTTGTGTCCAGTATTGGCGGATAAGGCGTCATTTGGTGGGGCAACTGCATTTCATCCCAATCGTCGCATTCTTACTCTCCCCGTCGCTGCAACCAATACCCTTCATGCACCCGCGAAGCACTTGATCCGCCTGCGTCCACTTAGGGCTATTCTTCGTGGCGCAAGCAGATGGGCAGCACAATTGCTTGACGTCACTCGAGAAGCACATGGGAACTGCATCGAGGTTCAGCCCGAGTAGTAGCGCAGCCATCATGAACGAAGACATCATCGAACCTTTCTCGGCGTTGGTGTTGCCGCGCAGGTAAATGACTGAAGTAGTGTGAGCGGGACTAGAAATTGCGTGTCAGAAGCGGAATCCCTCGCGGTGTTAAGGCGTCAGCTACTGTGTGAGATATGTAACCGGCGGCGGTGCCAACCACCATACCTGCCAGAAGATTTTGTAACGCACTAGTGCCCGGGTCTGTCGTGGCATTACGCTCACAAAGCGCGTTTGCGACTGGTACGGCATGTCGAATTCCGCCAGCACCAATTGCGGTCGTTATGGCTGCCGAATGCATTGTAGATCGGTGATGAGGTGAAGTAGCCGGCTCGAACACGTCTGGCAATCGTGAACCGAATCCTCCGCCAACCAAGCCGCCGACAATGCGAGCAACCAAGTCCCAACCCGTGGGGGGTGATGGTGCAGATAAGCTGCTCACGAGCGCGGTTAGGCCGCCAGCCAGCATTCCCAGTTCATTGTGTTCATCTCTACA
>PMCK01000094.1 GCA_003154095.1 Myxococcales bacterium
ACCTACGCCGCAGAGACACGCGCCAGACATAACGCCCAGTATGCGCAGTAGTGCGTGTGCTGGAAGTAGAATTTGGAGCAGCCTTGGACATCGATGACCCGGGACGGGACCCATCCCGGTTTTCACCGTTCACGAGGTACATCGGGCAGGAGCAATCTCGGTTGCTGACTATTTTGAAAAATGCAATTCCGCGTTCCCGAGCTCTCAGAGTGCTCTGACAGCTTCCGGTAAAACGAATTTTGATCACTCCCAGTGCTCTGGCCGCTTCGGGTAAATCGACTTTGAGCACTCCGTGTGGTCGATGACAATAGTGACACGGCCGCTGAGCACACTCGGAGTGGTTTTCTGCCAATGTGTGTCAGGCCGAGGCTAATATGGCGTGCCGTCACGGAATCGGCGACCCGTCCCGGGACACGCTTGCATCTTGCGGGATTCCCACGCGCCGGCGAAAATTGCAGACTTGCCTAAGCTTGCCGTGAGCCAGAATATTGCCTTGACGCCTGTATATTGCTGTAATATACATAGGGCGTGGAATTGCTGGAACGCCTACGCCAGTGCACAAGCTTCCAATGGGATAAAGGTAACGCAGATAAGAATTGGGAAAGGCATCGCGTTTCACGGAGCGAAGCGGAAGAAGTCTTCTTCAACCAACCGCTCGTTGTCGCCGATGACGATATCCATTCGACAACCGAGAACCGCTACTTCGCGCTGGGCCGTACGAACCGAGGGCGGCTGCTTTTCACTGTTTTCACGATTCGAAGTCGAAAGATTCGAGTCATTTCAACTCGTGACATGACCAAGAAAGAACGCGAGGTGTATAGAGTCCATGGCTAAGAAAAAATTCCGGGATGAAGACCAAGAGCGTGAATATTGGGCTACTCACGACTCAGCGGACGAGGTTGACTGGTCGAAAGCTACTCGAGTGACGCTTTCAAACCTGAAGCCGTCAGTCCGAACTATATCGCTCAGGCTTCCAGAATCGATGCTCGATGCGTTGAAGAACCTTGCGAATAAGCAGGATGTTCCCTACCAGTCGCTGATCAAGGTGTTTCTGTCAGAGCGAATCGAGCACGAGTTTGAAAGTAGGCCGGGCCCAAAACGAGTGATGGAAGGGCGGCATAGCAAGCGGTTGCAGCGGACGGCAGTTCCTTGATGCCGCGTTAGTGCCAGCCGCACTCGTGGCTCGCTACGCGAGCGTCCATTGTGCGACCGCCGCTTGTCTGGCACTCGACCGAGGCTTCGTCCTCGGTGTGCCCTAAGCAGCCCTTCGCGGCTTCCGATTCCTTGGCTGTTTAGTCGGCTCAAGTGAAATGCGAACTTGCGTGCCAGTTGCCTTCGCGATGCGCTCCAGAATCGTGAAACTTGGCTTGGCTGTTCCACTTTCAAGTCGCGCGATTGTCGACTGTGACGTCCCCATCCGCTCCGCGAGTTGCTGCTGCGACAAATTGGCCCGAATGCGAGCTTGAATGAGCACACCGGCGATAGTGAACTCCTCCTCTAGCGCATCGTAACCAGCTGCAAAGCCGGGCTCCTTCATCCAACGCTTCTTCAACCTGCTAACCGGAATAGCCATCACACGACCTCCTTGGCTCGAGCGCGTGCACCATCGAGCGCACGCTGTGCGCGCGCAATCCCATCCCTACCCTTCATGCGCATCTCCCAAAGTCGCCTTCGACCTGCCAGGCCACGAACCGACTATATATCAAAAACGAGATAGTGTCCAGCGGCCACTGGAACCTATCGCGGCGTGAGTTGTCTCAGTGTTGGTGAATATGCGCGTTCTCGGAGCAGCAAGCCTCTGCGTCGTCTGTGTCTGCTGTACTGATAGGCAGGGTATCTTGAACAACCGCCCGGCGCAGCGCGAACAGAGCGTTCTTGCTCCAGAAAGCACGCAGCTGGGTCGGACTAGTACGGAGAGACGAAGAGTGCGAGCGATTCTACTGGACTGCGTGATCGAGAAAGAGCTCGGGCTGCAGGAATCATTACCAGACGGAAGGACGTTTGAGTCGGCCCTCAACGATAGTACAGCCAGTCCAGTTTCAGCTCACGTCGTCCGGTTGCATTCCGTCGGCTACCCAGCGAAGGCGACATGATGAGCACTAGGAGTTCTTTTCTCGCCAATGTGTGCCAGACCGAGACTTATGTGGCATGCGCGTCACGGAATCGGCAACGCGCCCCAGTACACGCTTGCGGCTCTGTCCGACGGGCTAAACGGCAACAGGCCAGTTCGCGGTACTTTAGCCCTTGGTAACCTGGCGAGAACTAGAGCACCTCTGTTCCCCGCGAACGGCGAAAGCGAGCGTTTCTCTGCTCCCATTGCACTTCGCGCCGAAGCCATGGTGGCTGTGAAATCGCCGGATCAAACGAGGCAAGTAAGCGACGAGTAGCAATGCAGTTAAGCGGCTGGAGGGCGAGCAGTTGAATCTGCGATTGTCATTCGTTGAGCATCTTCTTATGCTCATTAAGGACGAGCTGCCGACTGACCGCCTTATCTACGCTGCGTTCGACGATCAGCATGCATACCTTTTGGCGCTAGGCGGACACTCCTCGCTCAACAATGCTGACCTTGTGAACGCGATGTCGGAAATCTGTCCGCAGTTACTGACTGTGCTTCCCGGAGTTCGCGGCGACTCATTGTCGACCCAAGAGGTGCAGACCCTCCGTCGCAAAAACGCAGGATTCGTCGTTGAGCAAGCATGCGGAGCCGTTGCGCCACGTGTCCTATGCAGCGTTGCCGGAATCCCGCTCGAAATCGTTCGAAACGTTGACTATGAGATTGCGCACCTCGACCACCTCGAGTCCATACTGCAAGACCCTGCATCGGCAACCTATCAGGCAGTTCAGAAATCTCTGGGACTCACGTGTCCTCACGCTTTATCGGTCGTCCCCGACAGAGCGAATTTCTGCGGCAAACTGTCGCTATCCGACAGCACAAGTGGAAAGCGACTCCAACTTACCTACGACGCAGCACGGGCCACCTAACTCACGCTTGCAGCTGTCGGCCAAGATTTCTGTGAAGCTGTGTCTCGGCGCCAGTCGTGGCTCGCTAGAGTTCGCGACAATTGTACTCCTGGCGCCGGTCTGGCATGCTGCTGAGGTTGCCGCATAGGCCAATACGGCCGCAGCTGAAGCGTAAGCTGTTGATATGGAACGAAAGCAACTCAGGAAGTGGCGGGACAGAAATGACGATGCTTTACGCAGATTCGATTCGGATGAGTCTCGCAACGGGGAGCGAGGTCCAAGCGTTCGTGAAAACGGAGCCCACGAAGAAGCGCAAGAAGTGCCTCTTGCTCCACGGGAATCCTGGAACAATGCTTGACTGGACACGGCTTATCCCCTTGCTTTCGAGTGTTGCTGACATTGCGGCGTTCGACATGCCGGGCTTCGGACGAAGCCCTCGTGGCAATTCCAATCCGGCCTCAGTCAATCTTGACCGGCTTGCAGATTGTGCCATGGCCGTTGCCGACGTACTGTCGTGGACAGAACCATTTTTCATCTTCGGGCAAAGTCATGGCGGTGGCGTTGCTCAGGTCGCCGCAGCCAGATATCCGGAGAGAATCGCTGGGATTGTACCCATAAGCACGCTTACCGCGCGCAAACATGGCAGCTATCAGTTTCTATCGCTTCCGTTTGCCGAAGCTTCGCTGCGCTTGGCCGGGTTCGTAGTACGTTCGTCGGTACTGCGTCCTCTTGGTAAGTCTATTACGCACCGCGTGATGAAAGCGATTTGGTCACCGGAACCAGTACCGGTTGAACGACTCCAGCGTGAACTTGCCCTGTTTTCTTCCAGACCCGAAGTACTCGTGAGTATGGTACACCTTGCTCAAGGTCGCCCCTGCCATTACTTGGCTCGCTGTGCGACGAGGATCCGCTGCCCAATCCTATTCATTCATGGTGAGCTTGATGCCCTCGTTCCCGTAGAATACGTAAAGGCTATCTACGAGCTCATCGTTAATGGAGGCGGCCAGGCCGAACTCCGAATTGTGCCTGGCGCTGGACACATGGTGGCCGACTACCAAACTACGGAAGTTGCAAATTGCATCACGCAATTCTTGTCACGTTGCGAACTCCAAGACGACAAGTGTCCAACTCTGCAATGAACGCACTGACGGCAACCAACACTCCGAGGCTCCCATTGCAGCGCATCTTGGCAATGGGAGCTCTGTTGGCGTTGGCCGTCGCGGGCGTATTGTTTCCAGCTGAGGCCTTGATGATCCGAGTGGGTCCAGTCGTCGCGGGCGCTGCCTTTGCCATTGCGGGCCTCACGTGGCCTGGTCCAGGAGGCACAATTGCCGTTCTGGCCTTCGCGGTTGAAGGTCTTGCATTGGCTAAGCTTCCCTGGGACGTAATCATGCCCGCCGCGCTTGGGCTGCTCTTTGCTACCACCCGCGCGCGTCCCATAATGCCGTCTGTTAGAGTGCCGCGAGGACGTGTTCCGGGGTGGTCAACATTTGCGTGTGCTGCTCTGACTCCGGTCTTCCTTGTTGGATGGATACGCGTGCTCAAGCCAGACGTAGCGGACCTTGCTCGGATGGTGCCTAATCTTACGCCGCTATGGCTCGTCATCGGGGGCCTTGCGTTCGCCGCCGTTACCGCCTCGTTTGAGGAGTGGATTTGGCGCGGCGTATTCCAATCATGTCTCGGCGTTAGCCCTGCTCGAGAAACACAATGTTGAATACCGAATTGTCGAAACCGACGACCCCGGCACGATTTTTTATGAGGATGACTTCCAAGTCGGTGTGAGCCCAAGGTATTCTAAAGGCTATCGTCCTGCGAACCTACGCCGCAGAGACAGGCGCCAGGTGACATAACGCCCAGACTGCGCACAAGTGCGTGTGCTGGAAGAATCCAGCTCCGCTACGGGCGGTTTGTACACTGATGCCGGCACGACCGTCAATGATTCGTCCAGTTCCGGGAGCTGCAGTTGCCAGGTTGCTGGTGGAACCTCGCACTCGAAGTCACTCACGATCCTCGGGGTGCTCGGTCTGCTGGCGCTCCAATCAACTAGGCGGCGACGGTTGGCATAGTGAGCTTGCGTAACCGCCTAGGAAGGTGTCTTGCCTTTCTCGCACGAGTTTCTCACTTTCCGCCGGGCACGCGATCGAACACTACCTTTCGTTGCCCGTCCAGCAACTCCAGCGTCATCTTGCCGCTCTGTTCCTTGGGCACGAATTCGGGCCAACCGATCCATGGCGCCGTCGTGGTCACGAGCTTCTCCGTACCATCATCCTCCCGCTTTTTTCCGAGGGCGCTCGTCCATTCACCGACGTCGAGCACGGCGCCTTTCTTCGCGTCGAAGAAAATCTTCAGCTTTCCGTACAGGGGGTGCTCGTACGTGCCGACGAACTGATCGAAGAAGGCCCTGCCGGGCGCAAAGTCGGTCTTCGCATTTTCCTTCGTGCGCCACGATTCCTGTTCCTTCAGCACGAGTTCGAGGTCCTCGCGCGCTTCATCGCGGCCATCGAAGAGGAGCTCGAAGAGCTTCTGCCGGAACTGGCCATGGACGAACGAATTGGGGAAACCCACATTGGTGAGCATGACCGCGGCGACCCCGTGATCGGGAAGGAAGAACAAGGTCGAAGTGAATCCACTGAGTGCACCCCCGTGCCCGTACACGCGAACACCCTTGTACTTCTCGACATCGAGTGCCAGACCATAGCTGTTTTTCTCCCCGGCACGTGCTTGCGGCTCGCGTCGCGCAAGGAGATTCGACTCCGAGACGACCTGCTTGCCGTCGGGTGTTTTTCCCGTGGCGAGCTCCATGAGGAGAACCTGGGAAAGATCGTGCACCGTGGACCAAGCGCCACCTCCAGGGTTCATCGGAACAATCCACGCGGCCGTATCGGTCGGCGCCAGCTCCATATCGAATCTCGCATTGCGGTTGTGCGACGATGCGTGGTCGCAGCGCGCGACGACCTTCGAATCAAACGTGGTCCTATTCATCCCGAGCGGGCCGAATACCCTGACCTGCATGGCCTTCTCGTACGCGAAGGCCATCGGCTTCTTCGGATCTGCGGCGTGCGCCGCCACAAAACCGGCCGCGGCGATCATCGCATTGGAATACTGGAATGTCTCGCCATACCCCGTCGTCGGCTTCAGCTCCTTCATCCGCTCGAGCATCTTCTCGGGCGAGAGCCCAGTCGACTCAAAGACGGTCCCCACGTTGTCGTAAGGGATGCCTGTGCACGCGCATAGGATGTTGCGCATGGTGAGCTTCTTCGTGAGCTCCGCATCGCCGAGGGCGAAGCCCGGTAAGAGGTCCGTGACGTGCGTCTCCCACGTGAACTTGCCCTCGTCGACGAGCGAAGCGATCAGCAACGACGTGAGGGGTTTCGTCATGGATGCGATGCGGAACATTGTATTCGGAGTGACTGGGTCTTGCTTGCCGAGCTCCTTCACGCCGAAGCCCTTTTCCAAGACGACCTTGCCCCCTTGCACGACCGCCACGGCGAGCCCGGGTATCTTCGAGATTCGTCGGCCCTCCTCAATGAACGCCTCGAATTTGCCGAGCCTCGCCCCATCGAGCACGTTCGCGGGCTTGCCCACGAACGACTCATCGACGACACCTTTGGCGCGAAAGCTTCCGTGCGCGATATCGGCCTGCGCCCCCCGCTTGTCCCAACCTTGTCGGGTCCCATCGAATAAGGCGACGAACCAGATATCGGCCTTGCGGGTTGCTTTGGCCCAAACGAATCGAGCTTCAGCCACCGTCGTCTCGTAGGACACAAAGACGAACGCGTCCCACCCAGAGCGGCCGGGCCATGGCGACGTGAACAGCATCTTGCGGGCAAAATCCGGCTCTACCTGTTTCCACGCCGCCGCAATGGCCGCGGTGCCGTCTCGTTCTTTCCGTTCGACGAACCTGACCGACACCTCGTGGTTCGGATCTTCTAGCAGAATGAAATCGGTCTTCGTGGTGATGGTCCACCCCTTGGGTGCAATGTACGTCGAGCCCGAAGGCGTGGTCATGGGTGTGTCGACATCGAACTTGACGACATTCGTCTGGCCCTTGCTGCTCGTCGATGGCGGCACGCTGGGCGTTGTTGAGATGGTCGTCGTCGCGGCGCGAGGTGGCGAATGCGAGCCGCCCCGGCACGCGGTGATGCAAAAGAGACTAAGAACCAATAGGCGCCCAGAAAGCGTTCGCGTCCGCCGCTCCGACACGGCCAGCACTTGATCGACCTTGGGGTTCGGCATGGATTCTCCTTATTGTCCACTGTAAATCGCAATCACGACAGGGTGCGGTACTCGGTACCGTCCGCCGTACCCGACGCCGCCGATTGCGTTCCCGTAGGATTGTCTTCGTCGAACGATAGTGAGTATATTCGGGCGAAAGGTGCCCTTGAATGGCCCTTCTTGTCGATCTGATGGATATTCTTGATGAGGATGCCAATGCCAACCCGATTCCCTTCGGCCCTCTTCGCTCCCCAAGTCAACGCCGCTCAGTACTACTGCCCTGAGCTGCCACGATCACCCCGGCCGCTCGAGGTCGTGTGCGCCGGCTGGGAAGATTGCCGCTCCGACTACGACCTCGTCCGTCGCTCCTTTCCCTGGTTCGGCGTCGAGCTCATCGTGCGCAGCAAGGGTTGGCTCGAGATAGAAGGTAGCCGCCATCTGCTGCGCACCGGCACCGTATTCTGTTACAGTCCGACGACGTCGCTGCGCATTACTGCCGATCGCGAGCATCCCTTTCTCAAATACTTCGTCATCTTTGCCGGCACGAAGCCGCGGCACGCGGTGACACGCGGTCCGCTGCGGGTCAACCACGTGCGGCAGGCGCTCTATCCCCACGAGCTGCAGGAGATCCTGGAGCACGTGATCACCGAAGGCAACCGAAAGTCCGAAGCCTCGGTGGCGCTCGCCACCGATTACCTGCGCATCTTCTTCCAGAAGCTCCACGAGTCAACCGAGGAGGCGCGCGGCACCGCGGCCGAGATCTCATCGCGCGCGCTCGGGTCCTTCCTGCACGCCAAGTCCTTTCTCGAGGAGAACTTCACCCGCCTCACACGGGCCGAGGACGCATCACACGAGCTAGGCATGGCGCCGGAGACGCTCTGCCGGCTCTTCCATCGCTTCTCTGACGACAGCCCCTACCAGCTGCTGCTCAAGCTGCGGGTGAATCTGTCGGTCGATCTGCTGCTCGGCACTGATCTTTTGGTAAAGCAGGTCGCGGAGCGGGCGGGCTTCGACGACCCCTTCCACTTCTCGCGGGTCTTCAAGCGAATGCAGGGGATCTCGCCAGCCGCCTTTCAGCGCATGCACAAGCGCACGGCGGCGGGCTAGGGGTTACCGTCGCAAATACTCTCGCAAGAAGTAGCGCACTGCCACTGGCACTAGTGCTTCGTGCGCTTTTTCGCCCGATGCCGTAGCTTGGACCGTGAGTGTTGCGTGCCAGTCGCGCTAACGGTAAATGTCGGCGCCCCAGTCGCCGCCGCCGCGGGTGGCAGAGGGCGCTATGGGAGCGTGTACTTCTTTAGCAAGGGCCAGCCAATACTCGCAGTGCCCTGCTCGTGCGTGCCGCCTTGTTTCGAACAAAGCGTGACTTGCACACCGGCACCGCAAGAGGAATACGTCGAGCAACTGTTGGCGTCTTGCGCCGACGGCGAGCCGGTACATTGATCAATCTCGGCCCACTTCTGGAAGGTCGCCTTCGCGCCGAGGAACGTAATCGGCATGCTGGACACGTAGGTTGAATAGGCGCCGTTGTAGTCAACGAAGGTATCCCCGGTGCTGCGGAACGAAATCACCGTGATGGGCCGCGAGGGTGTGCAAGTGTCCTCGTTCTCTTTCAACAGATCGAAGGCGGCGGGCGCCACCGCTGCAAACACCTCAGCCGCGTGACACCCTATGTAGTGGGTTATGCCGCCACCCATTGAGAAGCCGACGGCATAAACGCGCTTCGGGTCAACGCAGGCGACCTTCTCCACATCGGCGACGAGCGCCTTGGCGAAGGCTACGTCATCGACGTTCGCAACGCAGCACGGGCCCACATTCCAGCCAGCACCCATCGGGCCAGATTTGCCGTTCGGGTACGCCGTGACAACGCCTTCGGGGTCCGTCAGCGCCTTGTAAAGCGTGGTCGATTCTTCCTGCACACCCGACCCAGATAGACCGTGGAAGTCAACGACGAGCGGTGCCGGTTTGCTCCCGTCGTACGCGGAAGGAACGTGCAGGATGTAAGTGCGGCTGTCGGCACCGACCTGTACCGTCTTGTTGGTGTCGCCCGCTTTCAACGCGGGGGAAGGACAAGTGACACTGCCACCACTGCTACCACCCGTTGCATTGCTGCCGCCGGTGCTAGTCGTACCACCCGTTCTGCTGCCGCCTGTAGCCGCGCCTCCGTTGGCACTGCCTCCCGTGCTCTTAGAGCCGCCAGTAGCTAGCGTACCGCCAGCGGCTTTGCTCCCACCCATTGCCGGCAAGCCACCCGTGGCAACAGAGCCGCCGGTGGGGTGAGCGCCGCCAGTCGCCAGCGAGCCACCCGTTGCGGCGAGCGTCGCTCCGCCAGTCTGCTGAGCCCCGCCAGCGCTCTTCGCGCCTCCCGAGGCTGCAACGCCACCTCCGGAAGCATTGCTTGCACAAGCCCAAAGACCGAGGCTCAGTATCCCAAGCACTGTAAGATTCGGTGACCCACGTTGCACAGACTTCATGCTCCCTCCAATGGTAAACTGTTTGCTCGATTTGTGACTCATCACTTGGAAAGGACGTTGGATACTAGCGAGTACCACTGGTCGCCCATGTAGTTGTAGCCCGATTGATTCGGGTGGACGCCGTCCGAACTCAACATCGCGGACGTGAAACCGGTATTCATGTCGGCCACAATGACGTGCTTGCCGGCCGTGGCTCTTGTCTGTACAGCGCCTGGGATCGCGGCGTTGTACGAGGTGGCCGTGCTGTTATACGACGTATTCTTTAGGGGCGTAATCTTGGCGACAACAATCAGCGCGTTTGGCGCCGCGTTGACGAGTTTGTCAATCAACGTGCCCAGCCGATCGGTCATTGTCGACGCTGTCGCCCCTTGACCGATGTCGTTCGTACCGAGGTGCACGAGAATGATGTGCGGAACGCCACCGCTCCCGGTGTCCAGCGCCGGGCTCGGGATTTGCCCCGTGTCCTGTGTAATTGTCCAACCGTTATGCCCTTCGTTCTTCTGCGGGAACGTCGTATTGGCAACCGTTGTGGGGCCATTGCTCAGTGAACCGGTAAACGTGATCTTCTGCTGTGCGTTGACTGCCTTGGTGAAAAGCTCGATTCGATAGCCGCCTTCGTACCCTGCGCCCCACGTGATCGAATCGCCCAACGGGAGAATCTTGCAAGCGTCGCCGTTGGTCGGACAGGGGCTGTAAGTAGCGGAGCCGCCAGTAGTTTGCGCTCCGCCGGCAGCTTTGGTCCCACCCGTTGCCGGCATACCACCCGTTGCCGGCGTACCACCCGTGGCAAAGAAGCCACCCGTGGAGTGATTGCCACCAGTAGCCGACGAGCCCCCAGTGGCGAGCCTGCCTCCCGTAGCTGGACCGCCTCCCGATGCACTCGACCCGCCGGTGGCTGCTCTGCCACCGGTGCTCACTACACCGCCGGTTGCCGCCACTCCACCTGTCGAAGGGGCTCCGCCGCCGGCCGACGCCCCTCCGATGACTGAGCTACCAACGGTAGACACACCGCCCGTGGCTGCCCCGCCGATAGAGGAATCGCCGCCGGCGTTCGGATTGACCTCGTTCGAATTGCCGGAACAGCCCCAGCACACAACGATCGCAAGGCTGGCTCCTATTGCATCGGGAAGTCGCTTACGCATTACAATCCTCCGGTCGCAACATTGTGTGCCAGAGCGGAGTTCAGCTAGCGACAAATCTGTCGCTACACCCCGCGTTGGATTCCAGCCCGGCGCACACACAACGCGGGGAGCTTCGCGGCTGCTTGTTGGTGCGTGACGGCACGTTATCGCCTGCCGAACGGCCGATCTACGCGTGGATTGGGCAGCTAGCTTTCTCGTGGCCTCATTGCGGCACTTCGACAAGCTGTGGATCATTGAATATCGAATCCGGAGCGCATTGAGCGTCGCTACTTCCATTTGCCGGAAATCTTGTTGAGCGCCTCGGCGCTCTTGTGAATGGACTTCCAGCGCTTCTTGGAGTCACCTAGCTGCTGGGGCTGCGCCGCAACTCGGCTGCTTCGGCTTCTGCGCAGCCGCAAGTAGCTCCGCATGCGCGCGGACGGCAGCGCACCTCAGCACTCCACCGTCGTTTGGAGAGAGTACAGGCGGCGTTCCTTGCCGCCCACAGAATAGCCCGACCGACGCGAAACCGAGAGACGAGGATTGAGGTGGCGCACATCCTCTGGCAGTGTTGCGAGGCGATCGCATGCTGACACTCATCAATTCCAATCGTATGTCACCCCCAATCGCCCCAATTGGCCTGGATTATGTGGCCACAGCGGCGCGAGCAGCTGGGATACGCACCAGCGTGGTCGATCTCAATCTCGTGAGCGACGATTTCGCGCTCGAGAACCATTTTCGCCTTCACGATCCNNCCTTCGTACCCTGGTTCAGCGAGTACGCCTGCTTTCGAAAGCGCCCATCGTGCTCGGCGGCGTTGGTCTATCCCTATTCGCAAGCCGCTTGGCAGCACTCACGGGCGCCGATTTCGCCATTCGTGGGGATGGCGAAGAAGCAACGATCGGACTTTATCGGCAGTCGCAAAAGGGGGGAAATTGGTGCTCGGTACCCGGCTTGTGTTGGAAATCCGATAAAGGATGGTTCGAAAACCCGGCGGCCTGGCCTCGCATACTTTCGTCGCCTCGCCCCCGGGATTCGATAGACAACCTCGCGTACTTTCGTCGCGGTGGGCAAGGCGGAATCGAGTCCAAGCGCGGCTGCCCGAGAAGGTGCATTTACTGCGCCGATCCGCAAGCTAAGGGCCGCAAGGTTCGCTTTCGGGAACCCCACGCGGTTGCACAAGAGGCAGCGCGTCTCCTCGCTCAAGGAATCGACGTCCTGCATTTTTGCGACGGCGAGTTTAATGTACCCGGGAGCCACGCGCTCTCGGTGTGTGACGCATTGATAGAAGCTGGGCTCGGCGAGAAGCTGCGTTTCTACGTCTATGCCGCAGTCCGGCCCTTTGATGCGGAGTTGGCACGCCGGCTCAAACGCGCGGGCTGCGCTGGAATCAACTTCACCGGAGATTCCGCACACCCGGAGGTTCTAAGGACGTATTTGGCGGCCCATCGCGAGCCCCACTTGGCCGAGGCCATCCGCCTCTGCAAAGCGGAGGGCATTGCATGCATGGTCGATCTCTTACTTGGCGGCCCAGGTGAAACGCCTGAAACCGTGACCCACACTCTGGGAACGCTCGAGCGGCTCGAACCGGATTGCATCGGCGCTGGCCTCGGAATGCGGCTCTATCCCGGTACGGCGGCCGTTGAGATCTTGAAATCTCAGGGTAACTTAGCAACATTACCAGGAATCAAGCGGCAATACGGGGGAGAGGTGGATCTTCTCTGGCCCACGTTCTACATCGCGCCTGAACTTGGCCGCGCGCCCGCGAAGCTCATTTGCGAACTCGTCGGCAACAATCCTCGCGTCTTTACCCCGGTCGACGAGAGTGCCACAGCCGACAAGCACGATCACAACTACAACGACAACTCGGAACTCACTGATGCGATTTCGCGCGGTGAGCGGGGAGCGTATTGGGATATTTTGCGGAAGCTGGGAACACCCAACGACTGCTTCAACCAAAGCGATGGCAAAGCCTGAGTCGTCGGCGCACCCAAATTCGGGTACCCGCCCGGGCCATGAACACGAGTGAGCGGCCACCCGTGAGTGAGGTTTCGATGCATTGTTTTCGGTGTTCGCCCATACGCGACGAAGAACGGCTAGCGGAGGCATCTCGTCAAAGCTGCACTTGTGCGCAGTCTTGGTCAGTTATGTCAACTGGCACGTATCTCTGTGGCATGCGTTGGCAGGACGATAGCCTTTAGAATACCTACGCTCTCAAGCCAAAGAAACGCCAAACACATCGCGTCTGCGCAAAGCGCGCGGCCATGCACGCTTTCCCCACGAGCGCTCCGTTGACCGTGGCGTAGTTCGCGAGAGTTACGTCGCCGCCACTCCAAACGTCCTGTACCTCAGCGCCAACACCGATACGGTTCACCTTGCCTGAGTCAACGGACGAGATTGATGCGTAACCGCTTCCGGTTACGAGCTTCATGCCATCATCCACCCAAAGGTCACCTTTGGTCGTCCCAAGCACGATTTGGTTGCGATTGACTCCCGGATTCGAACGAAAAAGTGCAAGGTCCATATCCGTACGGTACGTCGATACTTCCCTCGGAACCACCCGTGGCCGAGGTGCCGCCTGATGAGGCCCCTCCGCTCGCCGCGGAGCCCCCCGTAGTCGCGCCGCTGGTCGCGCTAATACCCCTGGTAGGAGTCGTGCCGCCAGTGAGTACTGTTCCACCTGACGCGACGAAGATAATCCCTGTCATGGCTACATGAGTCCTCCACCGCATGATCGTTCAGATTTTCGCTACGTACAAGTCTTGAACATTCGGGCTGGCTTAGAGCAAATGGGTCTCGTGCTGGCCGCCATCATTCAACATCTTCGATTATCAGGTAGCCGCACGATGTCGTGGATTTTCAAAGGAGCCAGGACAGGCTATGCTGAACAAGCCACGCTTAGCCGTCCGGATGTGGTTGATTAAGCTGGCTTAGTTGTCGTGGAATCTGTTCTTGTAGGATAGTCGTATGAGAAAGCGAATCTTGGTCGTATCGGATCTGCACCTCGGAGGAACTCCGGGATCGGACAGTGGCGTAGGCTTTCAGATGTGTTCTACCGAGGGACAGCTCAGGTTAGTCGCCTTCTTCGATTGGGCGACGGCGCAGGCGCAGGCCCAACCGCAAGGGATCGACCTAGTCATTGCCGGTGACATCGTGGATTTTATTGCCGAGGAATCCGACGAAGTCTCGAATCCTCTCACGCTTGACCAGGAACAGGCCGTCCGTAAACTCGATGCCATCTTCGCTCGTACGCCCCCCGTCTGGAGCGCACTCGGAAGATTCTTGGCAACGGGCGCAGGTTTGGTTCTAACGATTGGAAACCACGACGTCGAGCTTTGCTTGCCCCGAGTACGCCAGCGCCTTTTCGAGAAACTAGGACCTGGACGTATCGAATTTCTGTACGACAACCAGGCTCTCAACTATGGGCCGGTGCTCATCGAGCACGGCAACCGCTACGACCGATGGAATGCAGTCTTCCATGAGCCTCTTCGCCGGGCACGTTCGCTTCTTTCGCGTGGTCTCATGGCGCCGGTGGTGCCGGTTCAACCTGGCAGTAAGCTCGTGGTGGATGTGATAAACCCAATCAAACGGCACCTGGCTTTCGTGGACTTGTTGAAGCCGGAACGCGCTGGCGTGCTTCCCTTGCTCGCGTTCCTTTGTCCGGTCATTTGGCTACACTCAGGCCACGCTATCAGAGAGGTATTGCGCGCCGCTGTACGGCAACACGATCAAGCTGGTGAACCCTTGGACCCGGATAGGATTGCGAATCACGCTGAGATGCCGTTCGAGGACGAGAAGATGTTCCGTGCGGCGTTCGAGTTCGCGCTAGGTCATGATCTCGACCAAGTCTCCGCAAACGACACGAGGGCACGCCCGCCCTTCTGGGAGCGCAACCAGCGCGGAATCAACGATCTCGAACTCAAGATGCTCCATCGGGCTCTGGTAGCTCTGGTAGCAAGGCACAAGCTTACCTTTGCGGTCGACAGGGAAGACCCTGAATACTTGGTGCCGGCGTGTGAACGAGCGCGGCATTTCAAGATCGTGGTCTTTGGTCATACGCACTTGGTCAAGCGAGTTGAGTTGGACAATGGGGCAATCTACCTGAACACGGGGACCTGGGCCGACTTGATGCGTATGCCGCCCGAGGCTCTCGAGAATACGCAAGACGGTCTGGATGCCCTTAGGGTTCTTGCGTCGGACCTTTTGGGCAATCGCCTCGATCACTGGCGGAAGCTCGTGCCTACTTTCGCAGACATTCAACTCGACCACGGCGAGAGCGTTGAAGAAGCTGATGTTTGGTTCTTCGACGAGAAACGGCAACCCGCGAAAGTGGATACAAGTTCACTCCACCGGCGACTAGCCTAGGCACAAGATCATGCCGAGTCCTCAGGACATCCCTATTGAACGAATCGCTGACGCCTGTGCGCTGGTGAAGATCGATGGTGTTCCTCGGGGAACCGCCTTTTTGGTGGCAAGTACCATCGTTGTCACCTGCTATCATGTTGTACGTGAAGCGTCTGCCAACCAGCTTCAGCTGGCTTTCCATGGCGGAGCTAGCGATGTGAAAGTTGCGGCCATAGAGGCCCATCCGGAACATGACATTACTGTGCTCCTGTTGACGATGCCGATCGAAGCGCCCGTGCTTCAGCTTTCCACCAGATGTCTGGAAGGAATGAGCTGGCGGGCGTTCGGGTATCCGGAACGAGCAAGCTTCGAAGGCCGTTCGTTCAGCGGCACAGTGCGCAACCCGCATGGATACAAGGGTCGAGAGGCCAGAATCCAACTGTATTGTATGGATCTCGCTGGTGGACGGGGTGCGCCGTTACATGGGCTCTCGGGTGGTCCAATTGTGGCGGCCGATCGCGTCATCGGAATGGTCGACGAGGTAAACCTGGACAAGACGACATTGGCCATTGATGCCGAGGGCATAGACAAGCGGTCGCTGCACGCGACTTGGGGCCACGTCTTCGCGGTGCCTGCCACCCCAATTTTGGCTTGTCTCGGTGGGCGTGTCCACACGAGCCACCAGGTCCCTCCACTCTGGAACGTGCCCGAGCTTCCATCAGAGTATCAGGAGCGGCCCGATCTCGCAGCACTGCGGCGGTTGCTGCTCGACCCAGACAGTCCACGGCTCGCCATCGAGGGCCGTGTCGTACGGTTGGGCTTGCAAGGAATGGGCGGCGTGGGCAAAAGCGTTCTGGCAGCCGCTCTGGCTCGTGATTCACGCGTTCGCGATGCGTTTCCGGATGGCATTTTCTGGCTGGTTTTCGGCCGCACCCCTGATGCGCCGACGATCCTGCAGTCTCGTCTTGCGCGGGCGCTCGGCGACAAGTCAGCTTCTGTTCGGACCACGGGCGAAGGTCGGGACCTCCTGCGCTCGTTGTTGGTCAATCGCCTCTGTTTGATCGTGTTGGACGACGTTTGGGACGAAAGTCACGCGGAACCTCTCAACGTGAGTCTGCCGGGCTGCAAGCTGCTCATTACCACCCGCAACCGCGAGGTTTCCCGGCGTCTCGGAGCCTCAGCTCTGGAGTTAGACGTGCTCCCTCAAGAGGAGGCGCTGAAGTTGCTTGCCAAGTTTGCTGGCTGCAAGCGCGACGACGTCCTCGCCCGAGAAGGCCCCGCCATCACCAAACAATGTGGTGGGTTGCCACTCGCACTTGCCATGGTCGGATCGATGATCCGCGCGCATCTCGGCGATTGGGGCAACGTCTTGGGCTTGCTAGAGGAAGCCGATCTGGAAAGCATCACCCGTGAATTTCCGGGTTATCCCCACCCTACGCTGTTCCTGGCACTCGACGTGAGCTTCAGCGATCTGGGAGACCGGGAGCGTCAGTGCTATCTGGACCTAGCAGTCTTTGCCGAAGATACGGCTGTTCCCGAAGCTGTATTGGCCCTGATTTGGAAGCCACTGGGTATAAGTGCGGCTCGGGCCCAAAGGATAGCGGCCCTATTCGTCGACCGCTCGTTGGCCAGACGGAGCGCTGACGGGCGACTCACGCTGCACGACCTGCAACACGATTTCGTGCGCTCTCGGGCAAAAGACGCCAAGACCTTGCACAAGAGGCTTGTCGAAGCCTACCGCGGTGAGGCGCCCAATGGTTTCCATGATGGTCCCGACGACGGCTACTTCTTTCAACACCTGCCCGAACATCTGCGGCGCGCCCACGCCGCGGCTGTCCTACGAGGACTTCTCTTTGATTATCGATGGCTGTCCGCCAAGCTGCGTGTGACGTCGAGCACTAACGCGCTGCTGGCTGATTTCGCTCTTCTCCCATCAAGACGCGATGAACCCGCTCGGTTTCTCCATGCCGCCCTGCGTCTTTCGGCGCATGTTCTTGACCAACATCCCGACCAGTTGCCGGGACAGCTATTGGGTCGACTGATCGGCTTCAAATCACTCGAACTGCGCCGTCTTCTCGATCAGGTCGAATCTGCCATCACCAAACCATGCCTTCTGCCACTTTGGCCAGGGCTCGCGTTTCCCGGAGGGCCGCTCGTGCGCACGTTCAAAGGCCATCGAGTGGCGGTGACGACGATAGCGGTGAGCGCGGACAGTCGTTTCGCTCTGACGGGGTCTGAAGACGCGACGATCAAAGTTTGGGACCTTGAGTCCGGGCGGATGCTGCGCTCGCTCGAGGGGCATCAGGGGCGCGTCACTGCCGTGGTGGCAGGCTCGGACAATGGCGAGATTGTGTCGGGATCCCGGGACAATACTGTTCGGGTCTGGGATTTCGAGTCTGGACGGCTGCTACACACCATGGAAGGGCACCGAAAGTGTGTGAGCAGTGTGGTGCTGAGCCCGAACGGTAGGGAGGCTCTGTCAGTGTCCGAGGACCGGACAGTCAAGGTCTGGAATCTCGCATCCGGCGAATTACTGCGCACGCTCGAACGAGACGAAGACGACTTCATCGAGGTGGCGCTCGGCCTGGATGGTCGCCACGGGCTGTCGACGAGCCTTGGCACGGTCGAGGTGTGGGAGTTGCAATCCGGGACGCGACTACGTACGCTCGGCGGTGAGCACAACCACGAAGGTGGTGAGGACGATTACGAAGACAGAGTGCATTTGGTGACCGTGAGCCCAGACGGCAACTACGCGCTTGTTGCTCTCGAATACGGAGAAACCAGAGTCTGGGAGTTGGCTTCCGGCGAGCTCGTTTGCACCTTCGACTGGGGTTTCACTGGCTACCACCTCCATACTTTGACCGTGAGCGCGGATAGCCGCCGTGTCCTTACCGCGTCGGATGACCACATCGGTGTGTGGGATCTGGAGTCTGGGCAACTTGTACGGCAACTCAGTATGGGCGATTCTGTATCGACGGCGAGCCTGAGCCCTAACGGCTGCCGTGTCCTGTCCGGACACATGGATGGAAGTGTCGGAATTTGGGACCTCGAATCTGGGATAGCTCGCGAGTTCACTCGGATCGAGCGAATAGTTCCCCGCGAGTCATGGGGTGTGACCGCTGTCGCCGTGACTCCGGATGGTCGCCGAGCCCTTTCGTACGGCCTCAATGGTGTATCCGTGTGGGACGTGGAATCATGGAAACACTTGCGTACGCTAAAGCGCAAACGTCACGGCGCCTTCGAATTCGATTTTGACTTGTCCATAATGGTGACGACACCCGACTGCCAACGCGCCTTAGCGGGATTCCAGAACGGGAAGATCGGGATCTGGGACCTGGAATCCGGTCAACTTCTTCGAAGCCTCGACGCCCACAAGTCGAAGGTGACCGCCCTCACGGTAAGCCCCGACGGTCATTGGGTACTGTCAGGGTCCGAGGATATGACTGTCAAGGCCTGGGATTTGGAAACGGGGCGGCTCTTGATGGATACGGAAATGCAACAACCCAATGTTGGAATTGTGGGTATGGGTGCAAACATGCAACGCGCTCTGGGGACTATTTGGGACAAAGTCAAGGTCTGGGACTTGAGACAAAGGCAACTTCTCCTGCCCATCCCACTGAATCCTGTGACCGGAATCGGGGACCTTCTGTGCACGCTCGAATTGCACGAGCATTCTGAGAATTCGGTGGAGGTAGACCCAGACCACGTTATGTTTCGATTCGCATCCACTAGTGGAGTAAGTTTTGACGAGCAGTGGTTCGAGGATTCGGAACAGTCGGCCCCGCCATTCGAACCAAGCCAGCGCGTTATCGCCTTCTCCAAGTCTCAGCCCACCATTTTGGCGGCAAGCTCTGACGGTTGCCGTGCCCTATCGGGATTTCGGAACCCGGCAGCTCAAGTGTGGAATGTAGAATCTCTCGGTAAATCCGTTCGCTCGGGGACTCGACGGAACGCCGTGGCGATATGCCCGACCGGACGGCGCGCGATCACGGGTAGCTTGGACGGTACGATTAGGGTGTGGGACTTGCAAGACGGGCGACTCTTGTTCACGTTGCGGGTTCACGAAGGTTCTGTGATGGCTTTAGCTGTTAGCCTGGATGGTCATCGCGCTGTGACCGGAGCCGATGACAACACTATCACGGTGACCGATCTCGAATACCAGCGTGTAATCGGGTCCTTCACGGGCGCCGCCCCGTTCACGGCTGTTGCTTTCGCGGGACACGATCGCGTTTTTGCCGGAGACGACCAGGGGGGACTTCATTGGCTTCGGATTTGCGATGACTGATGGTGACTGGAGGCAATCGTCGTGATCCGCGAGTCCACAATCGTCAAACGCGCCAACGCACATTCGCACCCGCGTGATCCGCGATTATTCGTTTTGCCCTCCACAGGGGATACTCAAGTCCCTTTTGCGCACCAGAACGACGGGCGTGGGTCGAGCGCGTCTCGAAGCCAACGAGCCCTTGCCGCCTCAATTTAGGGTGACAGGGTCCGCCCGCTTGCCTCTTTGTACGAGTTCGGAGCATCTCCTCGGATTGCGGTCATCGCGCAAGAGAGTCTATAAGGTCGCGACGCGCAGCAGTGTTCCATTTCTAAGAGCGCTTGGCTAGATTCCCTGCACAACGAGTCCCGACGCGCGCGCCGCGCGAGCAAGTTGTTCGTCGTGAGTCAAGAAAACAAGCTTTGGAGCGAACGTCCTCTTAACCTCGAGTGCAGTGACGAGGTGCAATGCATCCAGTGTTCCAATAACAGTCGGCATCGGACGCGCCGCGCGTTCCAACAAGATATCGGTAAGCTCCACGAAATCGATGGACTGTAACAGTCGCACGGTTTCTTCGTTCAAGCGAGCCACTGATTCATCATCAAGTCGACCTGCCAAACGGCAACGATCGATTACACGTGATACTTCTACTACGAGCAATCGCGATGCATATGCCAGTTCAATGGATGCCCACTTGGCTAACGGCTGAGGCTCACGAAAGAGCTTCCGCAATAACACACTCGTGTCAAGGTAAACAATCATCGGCGGTTTCGGTCATCAAGCAGCATGGACATCGTATCGACACCAGCTACAACGATGCCTTTCACCCGAATCTTTCCGAGCGGAGGCGCAGCAGGATCCCTCGGTGTAATCAGCAGGGGTCTTGGCGTCAGATCTATCTTGTACGGCACCAGACGAGCTACAGGCGTGTCACGATCTTTGACCACGACCTCTCGACCGCTTCGGACCAACCCGAGGTAATGCGCAAGCCGCGCCTTGAATTCAGAAATCTTAGCGCTGATCATGACCCAAAGTGTACCAAATAGGTCAATTTAGGTCAAGATACAAGTCTACCATCGCTAATCTACGCATTTCGACAGCGCGCCACTCGTGAAGTATGGTCGCGGCGCGGAACGTAGTGAGCACCCAGGGCCGTCTCAAATGTCCTCGCGCTTACCGTGCTATAGCAGCTTCGGTCGGTGATTTTGCAGCTCCCATCGAAGGTCGGGCCGGGTGATGTTTTGTTTGATGTCGGTTCGGCACGGAAGATGCGGGTTGCGTAGCGGAGTTTGGTCGCTCCGGGGTGGGCTCAGGGGTCGAATCGGTCTTGTTGTTAAGTCGGATGACCGATCGGAGAGGTTGCCGTGCATTCCCGAAGCCGACTTCTCGAATGACAAATCATTCTCCTATGGCATCTTCACGTACCGCGGCAAGGTCGGCAGCGACAAATTCATCGTCGTGCAGTACTACACCGAAGCCACTCATTGACTTTCATCCTTCCCCCGTTCACCGCCAAGCATGCACGTCGCATGCTTGGCGGTTTCGCATTTTAATGTCACTGCGGCACGGTTCCCTCTGGGAGCGGTAGCTACGGGCAGAACTTTGGCGTGCTCAGCTGGCCGCGAATATTCGATATCGTGGATGCCCAGTTCGAGTTCGGTTGTAGGTCATGAGCCAAAGCCGTGTCGCTTGAGCTTGTCCTGCAGCGTGGCCCGACTCAGGTCGAGCAGGCGCGCGGCTTCGCTCTGATTACCCTGCGCTGTTTCCAGGGCTGCCGCAATGAGGCTCCGCTCGTATGCGGAAACGCGTTCCTTGAACTTCATGGGTGTGGGTTCCAGAAGGGCAGGTGCGGCTGGGTCAGGCAGCAGGGTCGGGTCGAGCGTACCATCTGCGGACATGACCGCGGCCCGTTCGAGTGAGTTCTCGAGCTCGCGGACATTGCCGGGCCAAGCGTACGCGGTGAGGCGCGTGATGATTTCCGCGGAGATCTCTACGGGCGGGAGCGCGAAGCGAGCACTAGCTTGGGACAGGAAGTGCCTCGCCAACACGGGAATGTCTTCCGGGCGCTCCCGGAGCGCAGGTACGTGCAACGTGACGACATTGAGTCGGTAAAACAAGTCTTCGCGAAAGCGACCCCCCGCGGCCATTGCGGCGAGATCTCGGTGTGTGGCTGCGATCAAACGCACGTCTACGTGCTCGGTCCGGTCCTCGCCCACCGGGCGGATTTCTCCTGATTGAATTACCCGCAGAAGCTTGGCTTGCGTGTCTAGCGACAACTCTCCGACCTCGTCGAGGAGCAACGTGCCACGATCCGCTTCCCGAAATAGCCCCGCGCGTGCACGCACCGCGCCACTGAATGCCCCGCGGGCATGACCAAAGAGTTCAGCTTCTGCTAAGTCCGCTGAGAGCGAAGCGCAGTTAAAGCGGACGAAGCGCGCATTGGCCCGGGCAGAGGCACGTACAACGGCTTCCGCGACGCGCTCCTTGCCCGTACCCGTTTCGCCCGTAATGAGCACTGTAACGTTGCGGCGCGCGACTCTTTGAATCAAGACAGCAAGGTCCGACATTGCCCGTGACACGAACACGAGCGAATGTAGGAGGTTAACTTCACCCCGTAGCTGTTCATTTTCGGTTTTGAGTTCGATGGTGGCGATAGCGCGCCGAACCACACCAAGGATTTCCTGCTCGTTGAACGGCTTGCGGAAATAGTCGAGCGCGCCAAGCTTCATGGCTTCGACCGCGTGGCGCTCGGAGCCGTGTGCCGTGACCAGCACGATGTGCGGCTTTGGGCTGATGCCCTGCGCGCGCCGCAAGAGTTCCATGCCGTCGAGCCTTGGCATGCGTAGGTCCGTGATGACGAGATCGAAGGTTTGTTGCCGCAGTCGCTCGAGCGCGGATTCACCGTCGGTGGCTTCTTCGACTTCGACACCCTCGTCTTCGAGAAAGCCGCGCAGCGTGAAGCGCACCGCGCGGTCGTCATCGACTACTAACGCTCGAGCCCTCATGCGCTGGCACCTGAAATGTCTGTCCTTCGACGAGGAAGAATGACGACCGCCGTGCACCCGCCGCTGGGATTGTCATCGAGTTCGATCTCGCCGCCGTGTTGGCGAACCAGACCCCGCGCGAGTGCAAGACCAAGGCCTGAACCTTGTTCTTTGTCTGTCACCCCTGGCTCGAAGAGGCGACCCTTCAAGTGTGGTGAGATTCCCGGACCTTGATCGCGGATCTCGATGCGCGCGGCCACGGTGGGCGTGCACCTTACGCTGACCTCGATGTTCGAGCTAGGGGGAGTGACTTCAATGGCGTTTTGCAGGAGGTTCGTGAGAACTTGCTTCATCTTACGGGAGTCACAACGTACCATGACTGGGGTACTGGTGACGAGAGTTAGCCCGACCTGCCCGACATGCGCCATGCCCTCATGCATCGAGAGCACTGACGTGCAGAGTTCAGTTATGTCAACTTCGGACTCGGTCAAGGGGAGCAGCGGCCGAGAAAAAGTGAGAATGCTTTGGAGCGTTGACTCCATACGGTCGACTTCCCCCTGAAGCACGGAGAGCCGTTCGGCGGCGCGGCCTTCCTTGACGTCGCGACCAAGGAGAATCGCAAGCCCTTTGATACTGGCGAGCGGGTTCTTGAGTTCGTGCGCCAATTCTCCGGTAAGCGCTGTCAATTCCCGGGCGTGCGCTTCTTGTCCTTCGAGGAACTCGTCTCGCGCCTTGAGGCCCTGTTCGAGGGTCTCGCGAAACGTCGTGCGGACGAGACTGGCCATCGTACCTGCCCAAGTAATCAAGAATATCATCACCCCTGCGCGCGCGTAAAGCAATGTGGGCGATTGAGGAATACTTGCTCCACCGCCGTACACTGCGGGTATCGCGTCCGGAATCCAGTGGTACCGCGAAATGAGCGCTAACACGACAACCAGGACCAGGAATGAAGCCGCCAGCGACACGAGTACTCGCGGCGTGCCGATGGAGCCAACGAAGAATACCAGAGGAATCGCAATCGGCAGCAGCGGGCCGTCGAATCCACCCGTAACCAAGATGAAGATCCCGAGATAGAAAGCCGCCAGGAACGTGCGCCGGAAGGCGTTCTTCGACTCCCAAGGGGGACTCGAGTGGTGACGCTCACGCCAGTGTGGAAATGCTGACTGCGCCAGGGCCGTGACAATTGCAGAAGCGACCAAACCTCCGATGATCCATCGCCGCCAAACGGATGCGTCACCCCAGAGTGACAACAGCATGAAGCCCCAGAACAGCGGCCCAATGAACACTCTTGCCCGAGCGAAGCTCCGAAGCCGCTTCTCCATCACGAGCCACTGAACTTGATCGAAATTGCTGCTGGTCACGGGCTTCACGGGGTACTCCAACGATCGGTAGTAGACCGCACGGGCACGAAACGATCCAACCAAGGACTAGCACAATTCGCCCGCGTGTTGGTATCGTAGTGCGGCGCGCGCCCGCCGGGTTCTCGGCGAGGGTGCCGGAAAACCGGCAGCCCACAGCTCACGGATTTGAGGCCACATAGCTCAGCGACCGCAAAAGCGGGCTCCGGGCGTCGTTGGCTTAGTCCTTGCTCGAGGCGGCGTGCTCATGCTGTCACTACTCCGAATCGCCGTTCGCAATGTGCTGCGTCATCGTCGTCGTTCGCTTATCACTTTCTCTGCGGTCTTTCTCGCGCTCGCCATAATGGTAGGGATTCGCGGTTTCATGAATGGGATGCAATCGGGGATGCGCGACTCCATCGTCAAAGGCCAAACCGGGCAACTACAGATTCACCGGCGCGGATACCTGAAAAATGTCGCCAAATCGTCGTTGGAAATGGACCTTCCTGCTTCGGACGAATTCATCCAGAAGGTCACTACCGTGCCGGGGGTGACACACGCAGCGGCGCGGATTCAGTTCGGTGGCATGTTGAACGCGCGTGATTCGACAACGGTTGCGTTGTTTACGGCTATTGACCCCGAGCAGGAACTGCAGGTGTGTCCGCTGCGGCTCGATCAGATTTCGTCAGGGAAACCGCTGCTGCATGCACCCGTGCAAGCTGGGAATCTTTCTCCGGAACTAGCGGCGAGCCTCGGCGCCAAACTCGGTGATAAGACGACCCTGCTCACCAACGACCGCGATGGCGTGCTCAATGCACTCGAGGTCGAAGTGGTAGGAACAGTGGGCGCGCGCGGGGTACCACTGCCCGACAAAAAGGTCGGCTTGGTGACACTCTCGCTTGCTCAGGAACTACTGCGAATGCAAGGGCGCGCCACCGAGATTGTGGTCTCGATTCGAGATGGTGAGCGGCTGCACGAGATGCAGCGGCGCATCCAAACAGCCATTGGTTCGGACTACGAGGTGGCAACCTGGCTCGAGATCGTCCCATGGCTGGAGGACGCGTTTGCGACGCAGGATTTTGGGTTCAATCTGCTGGTGGGGATCTTTCTCTTCGTTGCACTGCTCGGCGTTGTGAACACGATGCTGATGGCGGTATACGAGCGCACGCGCGAGATTGGTACCATGATGTCCGTGGGCGTCCGCAGGCGCCAGATTCTCGCGTTATTTCTGCTGGAAGCGGCCATTCTCGGCCTGGCTGGAGGTGTGCTCGGTGCGGCTGCTGGGTGCGCCTGCGTGGCTTACCTCTCCCACGCGGGTGTCACTTTGAAAATGGGAGGTGCGGCCATGCCACTGACACTGCACCCCTTCATTCAACCAGGTTACGTCGTGTTCGTCCTCTTGCTGGCAACGGCTGGCGCAACCCTAGCGGCATTGTGGCCGTCGCTGCGCGCCAGTCGTCTGCGACCGGTCGAGGCTCTGTCATCTCTATGAACTCGCGAATCATCAAGTTTGCGCTCCGCAATGTTCTGCGTAACCGGCGCCGAAGTCTCGTTACGGGCTTGACCGTGCTCTTCGGTGCTTTCGCCATCGTGTTCCTGCAAGCGCTCATCAATGGAACTATCCGCAATGCGGTCGAAACCTCGGTTGAAGGCAAATACGGAGCGATTCAGGTTTTCAGGCAAGGCTACATCGGCGCCGACGACCCTCTCACGGTGCATTTTGCCGACGATCCTAACGTGGTCAAACGTATCCTCGCGGTTGGAGGCGTCACGGCGGTAGCTCCCCGACTCGACTTCGACGGTATGCTCTCGAACGGTACCGAAGCAACGATGTTCGTGGCAACGGCGATTGACCCCGCGCGGGAATACGCTGTGTGTCCCAAGCGACTCGATGACGTGGCGCCTGGCGGTGCTGCGCTGCGGCCCGGCGAC
The DNA here is from genome assembly GCA_003154095.1 of Myxococcales bacterium. Classification (GTDB taxonomy): domain Bacteria; phylum Myxococcota_A; class Polyangia; order Polyangiales; family Polyangiaceae; genus FEN-1139. The sequence continues at coordinate 25,630 of PMCK01000094.1, forward strand.
ATGGAACGGGTGCTGATTGGCAAGACGCTAGCTCAGTCTCTTGGATCGCAAGGCGATGCGAACCTCGTGATGCAGGCTGCCGGTCCACACGCGAGCACCAATGCCCTTGACATATCGGTGCGTGGGTACCTGCGCGCCCAACACATGTCCGAATCCAAACGAAAGGCCACCGTAACCCTACGATTTGCGCAGGAGCTGCTCCGTATGCAAGGTCAGATTACGGAGTACGTAGTCCGCGTTGGCGACCACGAGCAGGTCGATAGCATCGCCCCAAGGGTTCAGGCGGCGCTCGGTGCCGAATACTTCGTGACCACTTGGCACGAGGTCGATCCGGTAATGCGCGACCGTGTGAAGATGATGAGGTTCATTATGGCGTTCGTGACACTGACCCTCTGTCTGCTTGTGGTATCGACCATCGTGAACACGACAATGATGGCCGTACACGAACGTGTGCGCGAGATCGGCACAATGCTCGCTGTTGGTGCCCGACGCTGGCAGGTGGCATCGATGTTTCTCGTGGAGGCTGTAATGCTCGGGACCTCGAGCGCCGCAACGGGTATCGCGCTCGGGCAATTGATTCTCGTCGCGTGGCTGAGCCGCGGAATTTCAGGTACCATGCCCGGCGGGGACGTTACCTGGTTCTACCCGAGTGTGAGTCACGCGTTTCTGGGGCTGGCACTTGCGTTTGCAGCCGCAGGAACCGCGCTCGCTGCACTTTACCCCGCTTGGCGTGCGTCCCGCTTGAAGCCCGTCGATGCGCTCAGATCCATCTAATCGAAAGGTAACGTTCACATGCTCAAGCGAATTATCACTCTTTTCCTGCTTGCCTCCGTAGTCCTCCTCCGGGTGCCGTTCGCCTACGCGGGCGAGCCGACCGCGGTCGAATTGGTTAAGCACTACGACGAGGTCATGTCACCGTCCACGTTCGATTCACTCATGACTATGGTTGCCCATCGCCAGGACGGAACCACTCGCAGCTACAAGTTCAGGGGTTTGAAGTCGGGCCTCGACAAAACCCGCGTGTGGTTCTTCGAGCCTGCTGCAGCCAAGGGCCAAGAGATGCTCCGCGTGGGCGATAACATGTGGGTGTACATGCCGAACCTCAAGCGCTCGATCCGCATTGCGGCACGGGAAAGCTTTCAGGGGGGCGACTTCAACAACGGTGACATCATGCGCGTCAATTACGTAGCTGACTACACCCCAAAACTGGTGGCGTCCGAGGACACCTCTGCGTGGCTGCTCGACCTTACGGCGAAAACCAAGGAAGCCACGTACGATCGCATCAAGCTATGGATGTCGAAGAGCAAGCGCCTCCCGGTGCGCGCCGAGTACTATGCGGCGTCGGGCAAGCTCCTGCGCTCAGCCAAATTCGATGACATCAAAACATTTCGTGGCCTCGAGCGGCCCGCTCACATCACCATGAGAAACGAACTCGCGACGCAGCGCTATTCCGAGATTACCCTCCTCGACGTTAAGACCAACGTAGAAGTGCCGCCGCAGAAATTCGTACTCGACGACCTGGGACGATGACATGCAAACACGGGCCTTGGCACTCGTTCTTGGGCTTACGCACGCTTCGATGGCGGTGGCGCAGGAGTCCCTCGACGATATCGAGCCGGGCGTAGCCCCGAGTGCCGAGAGCGCTTCCGCGGGTGTAAGACCAACCCAAGAAGCCCAACCAACCAAACACCGACCCGAAGTCAACGGGTACCTAGCGCACCGAGAGAGTTACACAGCGGTGCATCCCCTGCCGGTCGTTGACACGCGCGATGTCCCCGCGCTGACTCAGCTCGTCGAGGCCAACGTTCAAGTGCGCGTGCCACTCGGTAATCAGAAGCACTTTGCTTATGCAGATCTCTCGATGATTTATCAGCGCGGCGGCCTCTATTACGTGAGCGACGGAGCCGGCAATCGCACCTCGTATCCCAATCATGATGTGGCTACGCTACGGCCCGCGTTCGTACCGAGTGAACTGTATTTGTCGCTCTCGCCGAAACCGTATTTCAATGTGCTTGCGGGAAAGAAGCGCATCACCTGGGGCTCGGGTTTTGCCTACAATCCAACGGATCTCATCAACCCGCCGAAGGATCCCACGGATCCCAACTTTCAACGCGCGGGCAATTGGCTGTTGAGACTCGAGGCGCCTTTCGAGCACTGCACCCTAACGGCGTTGGCTGCACCCCAGGCGCTCTACAATTCTTCCGGCCTCCCCTATGCCGTGCTGCGCTATCCGTCGTACGCGCCCGCATCGGGACCGGACACGCGTGACGAGCACGCACATTATTTGTTGGCAGGCCGCCTGTACTTGCTGGCGGCGGATACGGACATCAATGTCATCTATTACTTTTCGAACTATTACCAGGACGACTTCTCTCGCAAGTCGCGCTTTGGGCTCTCGTTTGCTCGCTACTTTTGGACGGACTACGAACTGCACGCCGAGGCGCTGATCACCCGGGGCAGCCCGCGTAGCTTTCCGAATCACGCGTGCGCTGCTCTTGGCGCCAGCTGTGACACGCAACCCGGGTTTGCGCCTGGTAAACTCGATGCCCGTCGAGTTTACCCGCGCATCATCGTGGGTACGCGTCGGCAATTTGCCAACGAGGCGCTTGCATCGCTCGAATATTATTACCAAGGCGACGGCTATACTCCGACCGAGTTTAGCGACGCGGTGATGCTCATGGCGCGTTCGCAGGCTACCTCTGCGGGCCAAAGCACGAGCGACACCGCTTCGACGAATGCAGCGAGTCTACCTCAGCGGTACTCGTTCAACACAATGCGGCGGCACTATCTCATCGGCAGCTACAATCAACCGCGCATTAGAGACGATTGGACGCTTGGCGTCGTCGTTATCGCGGGGCTGGAAGACTGGTCTGGACTCGTGTCGCCCTCGGTAGCGTGGAGCTCCGCGGAGTGGCTGACGCTATCGCTGTTCGGGTACGTCCCGTTTCACGCAAGCAGCGGGAATCGGGCCAAGGTCGCCGGGGAGAGCTACGGCGAATATTCACTCATGCCCTTTGATTTTCGCGTGATGTTCGAGGCTCGCGCCTTTTATTGAGGAGACAACAATGGTTGAACAAGAATCCCCACTCGTGCGTTTGCGCTCGCTATCCAAGGAGTACTACTTGGGTAAGACTAGCGTCCCTGCGCTGCAAGGTGTCGATCTCGAGATTTATCGCGGCGAATTCACGGTCGTGATGGGGCCGTCGGGCTCGGGTAAGTCAACGCTGCTCAATATCATCGGTTGCCTGGACAATCCAACCCACGGCACATTCGAATTTGACGGACACCTCATCAGCGAACGGGACTTCGACGCCCTCGCTCCGGTGCGTAATGAGAAGATTGGCTTCATTTTTCAGTCGTTTAATCTCATCCCGGTCCTTGACGTGCTGGAGAACATCGAGTTCCCTTGTTTGATGGCACGGCGGCGCGAACCGGCGCACGTCGTCCGCTCGCGCGCTCGCGCGCTCGCCGATGAAGTCGGCCTGTCGTCGTGCTTGCGTCATCGCCCGGACGAACTTTCCGGCGGGCAACGCCAGCGGGTTGCCATAGCGCGCGCCCTCGTCACACAACCGAAACTGGTTCTAGCGGACGAACCCACGGCAAATCTCGACTCGCACACGAGCGAACAGATTATTGACCTGATGCAGCGCCTCAACGAAGAGAAAAACGTCACATTCCTCTTTTCGACGCACGATCCGCGCGTACGTGCTCGTGCGCGGAGGGTGGTCTCGATTGCGGACGGCGCGATCGTTGTCGTGAATTGAGGCACACTCTTGGGTCAGGGGTTGTCTTTGTCGCGCAGTCTAGGCGTTATGTCAACTGGCACGTGTCTCTGTGGCGCGGGTTGGAAGGATGATGGCCTTTCGAATACCTACGCACAAGTCGCCCGAATCGTGGCCGCATCGGAACTACTGCAACCGCGAAATTTTTGCGAGCGGCACCAGTGTCAGGTGCATTTCGTTTATTCAAGCTCTTGACACGCAGTCTCCGCAACTACTAGTGTCCACCGCCGAAATGAAGGCAGTGAGACGATTACTAGTTTTGTGCTTTTGTATCACGCTATCTTGTTCGAAAGCTGACCAGACCGATGACCACGCTGTGGCTGTGTCACAAGCAGTTGCCACCGGTGGTCGAGCATTGAGCACGGACAACTGCATACCAGGCGGAATTTGTGCTCTTGAGCTGCTTCTTCCGTCGGGGGTAACCCCGGGTGGCTCCTGGATCGCAGCCAATAGTAAGGTGACAATTGGCAATCAAGTTCAGCTAATAGGCGGTGCGGTAGCCACCGTTGGGTCAAGCGGTGTTTCCTTTGGAACCGATGTAACGGCGGAAAGGGTAATTAGTCAGGGTCCGGTTACTCTCGGAGATCGGAGCAAGATTACAACCCAGCTTATTTCACCGGTTTCGCCCATTCTGGGGAATCAAACATCCGTCCCCGCTTCATTCTCGCCTTCTCAGGTGACGCCCAATGGTACGTATCTTTGGGCGTTCAAGGTCCCACCCAGTACAGCGACGAATCTGTCCTCGAGTTCAGGTCAAACCGCTCCGATCGCCCCCGGCACTTATGGCGACCTCGTGGTGTCGAACGGAGGTACCGTGGTTCTCAGCGAGGGCACCTATGTTTTCAGGAGCATAGACCTTGAACCAAATGGTCACTTAAAGTTGCCGTCACAGCATGTTTTGCTGAACGTGGCGTCTAGCATGATATTGCGAGGAGCTGTCGAGGCTCAAGCCGGCACGTACGATTGGACTATCGTGTATGGAGCGAAGGATCCCCTCTATATAGAGAAGGGATTCATCGGCACACTCATTGCCCCGCGAGCTACCCTCGATTTGCGAGGTTCCCCCTGGGCGTACAAGGCGTCTCTTTATGCCAATGAACTAGTCATCGAAGCCGGCGCAAACTTCGCATTCCTGACAAGCAAAGTCCCGTCGATAAGCCGCAGTGATTGCTACAACACGCTGAACTCACTTCAGCCGAACGGGGACTTGTCGAGCGTTACGAAGCAAATGGCATTCGATGCCTTGAGATTCTGCCAAGCTCCCGGAATTCCGGAATGCTACGGCACATTTATGGCAGCAGTAAACTCGCAACGGTATGCAGCTGCAATGCAGTACATGGCGAAAAGCATCGATACGTCGGATCATCTGGCTATCACACGCGATCGTAGCCGGAAAGCGCGGCAAATGCGCAAGGATCAATCTCGTGTGGCTAGCTACTGTCAAGGTGACGCGGATGACGACCTGGTTCCGGACAGCCTTGACAAGTGCCCCAACACACCGCTCCTGACGCCGACGGACGACAATGGTTGTACATTGACAACTCAAAAACCGATTGGCCCGCCACGCAGCGCTGTGGATAACTTACTTTTCTCAATGGGCTTCATGCACGATCCTGCGTGCGACGGGAAGACATTGCCGCCTATGCCGGACGGTTTTCGAACAAGTATTGAACCCAAGGGCTGCACGAGCGGGGATTGGCGTGATCCAACGTTACTGTGGAGGCTACCCTCGTTGCCGGACTTTAGTTGTCCCGCTTGGCTTGAAGTCACGACCACTGTGTTTTCACTAAGTGGTACAGCGACGCCGTATCACTTCTCTCTTCCGCTAACATCTGATTACGTGCATCTTATCCCGAATTCTGAAAAGGCGTGGGCGTCTTATCACATGACGCTGAGCACCATGCCGCAGACAGTCAAAACAATTGAAGCGACGATGGAGAACGGAAGCCAAGGGTACATTCAATATAGGGTGGTAAATGGCAACGGTCAGTTGTCCTCGTGGACTTCACCCCAGCTCTTTCACCGAAGCACGTGTCAAGGAATCTAGAGTCGCAGCAATGCAATTAGCGTTATCGGTTCCAGCATATCAGTTCCGCGCCAGAGCAATTGCCTCCGCTGTCGTAGGTCTTTGGCTCGCAGCGCCGTCCGTTATGGGCGTAGCTGTTTCTCCTGTTGCGAAATATACGCTTCGGCAGAATTCGATGATGTTTCACCTGCTCGGAATACATCCGGCACAAGCCATCTCTAGTCTTGGACCCGCATCCGCTAGCACCATTCTGTCATCACTTCTTGTTTTCCCGTGGTGGCTGGTTGCTCTAAATGCGGTACTTAAGAAAGTACCTAGCGGAAACTTACTATCGTTCGTGCCCACACTGAGCTTGATGAGCATCATCTACGCGAGTTGTAGCCAGTTGCCCGGTCTCTTGCTGGCCAGTGTTCGTCAGTTCTCGTCCGCGCAAGTAGGTACGCGTTTGGTGATTCTGTGGGCGAGCTCAATGTGGATGATTGCCGCAGCGCTTACCGTGACTGCTTTTGCCGCGTGGCCAAAGTATCGTCTGGCGCGCGCGGTACTCTCTCTGGCCATTGTACTGGTGGTGCTGGTCCCGCGACCTGTGCCAGCGGGTAAGCACCTGTTCTTGATGTTTCTCCCGTGTTATTATCTAGGAGCTCTAATTGCTGGCGAAGCAAGACTTCGTGTCATGGCGAGTCTATGCGTGTTCATTCAAACGGGGATCTGCCTAACCTTGGGCTGGATTTCAATGCGAAGAGCAAGACACGTGACACCTGATGCTAATAACGCTTGATGGCGGTTTTAAATATGCTCAGACGACGACACTTTCTCATTTCTGGAGCTGCATGGTTCTCACTGACGGGTTGGGCTACATCGTCCCTCGCGTACAGCACGGACACCCACCAAAGGATTGTAGACGAAGGGTGGCAAACAATCCGCGCACTTGCGGCCACGAACTTAACGAGCCAAATCCGTAGTCACGGGATGAGTGTGGGCACCGACGCTGATCTCACCTTCGGTTCGCCGCCGTCGTTTTGCGCGCTTCCCGCTTCAGATCCCAAAAACCTGTGCGGAGAGCAGATAACCGCTCAGAATCCGGGTGATTGGAACCAATTCATAACTGATGCAAAGACCACCATGCAGAAGTACTCAGCGCAGTCGCCGGATCTTCCGACGCCGCTGCTTCCTTGTGCTGGATTCCAGACTGGGGACCCTGTTGGAAATTTCAAGGTTCCCCTCACTGCTTCGGCGCTGCAGCAGATACCCGACAGCAACTTGCTTCATACTTGCGACTACATGCAGAACTGGCGAAGAGGTGTGTTTACGGACTTCGTGACTGAGGACGATGGCACCGGCTATCAGGGACTGATACTGGGTTGGCATGCAACGTCTCGTGACTATGATTTTGGGGAATTGTGGCTGGATAACGTCTGGGTTTACGGGAACATGGCGAAGCTAGGTGCCGAAATTGGAACTATCGGGCTAGCTGCTGCAGTCTTTCCGTTCGTGTGCTTTTGGGACATCTTTTCCGGACACGCAGGAGATTGCTTCAATGATTCCTGGGACACTGGAGATAGCGTGAATCCCGCCAACGTGTTGACGGGCATCCTTCCGGGTTGGAAAAACGAAGACTATTCGAGTGAAACGGGTATTTTCCACTACATCAATCCGCAGCAGGGTTCCAGCAACGAATATGATGACATCCAGGGCATGTTGTATGATGAGGCAGGGCCCGATCAACGTGTCGGATGCATGGACGACGCCATCATGATCGGAGCAGATTCGCTTGGAGTGAACCTGGATGCCAGCAATAGCTCTGGTACCGAGCGTTATGAACTGATTGACAATGAAGTGTCGTACGCAAAATCAGATGATCGTGCGGACTGGAATTGGCAGTCAGAGATGTTGGGCCATGTGGCGTTCACTCCACTTGATAACCTGGCGTATTACGGAGATGCCAATTTCCCCGAAAAGGGGAGACCTGGATACGCGACATTTCCCGGAATTCGGAAGTTTGGTTGGACCCTTCACGCGATTGGAGATGCTACGGTTCCAATGCACTGTGCTGGCACAACGAGCTGGGGTCACCGGCCATACGAGATATATGTCGAGCAGCATATTGACGACCTATTGTTTGTGGCGAACAACCCAGTACCGGGATCCGGACAATATGCTCCGGCTCAACTGAAATTGCTACAAGTTCAACAAGCACAGCGAGTAGCTGCTCGTGCGTATCGCTGGTATAAAACGGGCATACCGGACGTCCGGNNGCCCTATCCACTACTGGGAGCTACAGTGGGAACTTCAATCTGGGCAACAAGGGCGCGGGGACAGTCTGGTGCGACGCTTGTTCTTATGGCCAATCGAGCGGAATGGGGCGATCCGGCGCATGGGTCTCGGAGCAGGTGCACCAAGATCTGGACGACAACGCCATAAATAACTTTACTGAGTACTATGCGCAGTTTCGGGATCTGCTGCAGACAAACCTCGAGCGTGCGGCTGGGGCTTCGGCAGCATACTTGATACGGCGCGCGCCACAATTGGTCTGCAAGACTCGTGGAGCCCAGTGCGGCGGCGCTCAGGGCAGCTGTTGCGGTTCGAATGCGACTTGCTCCAACGGTCTGTGCATCGAAACGCAAAAGTTCCAACTGCTTTCAAATGGCTCAACTTGCAGTACGCAAACTGATTGCGCCAGTGGGTTCTGTCATAAGGCAAGCTGTACGAGCAATTCGAACTGCAGTGGAACTTGTACGGCAGGGACGTGTTCAACGGGTACCTGCTCAGATCCAGCCTCACCAGGTTCCCCCAACAACAGCTGCGTAACGAGTCAAGACTGTGCCTATGGCTCTTGCGTGTCAAATACATGTTCGCTCGGAAACGCAGGAGCGAATTGCAGAGATGCTTCAGATTGTGCCGACGGTATGGGTTGTGTTGTCGGATGTTGCGGCTGTATGCCTGTTGTCAACTAGTGCCGCACGCTGCGCCAGTTGCCGCGACTACGTTGCGCCACCCTCGAGGCCGTACGGAACCTCGTAGCTGACGATTTTGCGCCCTCAGATCCTGGCTAGGGCCTGCGTTTCTGCCATGCTAGCGTGCGCGCCTCGCACCCGTGTATACTGCGGCACGTGTCGCTATGAATCCTTCGCGGTGGCTTTGCGTATCGTTCGGCGGGCTGTGTCTGGTTACGGTGCGGGTTGCCTTTTCCCAAGACAACCGCATTGACCTGCAATACATCGCCGACGACGGCTGCCCCGGTCGCTCCGAATTCATCGCCCGGGTCAGGGCACGCACCCAATTGGCTGAGTTCGTCGAATCGGATGGCCCCGAAAGGCGATTTGACGTGAGCGCGCGAATCGACGGGCATCGCGCAGTGGGCAGCTTCGTCAGCGGGCGAGGCAATGCCACCGGCACGGCTCGCCAAGTAACTTCCGAGCGGTGCGACGATGTCGTTTCGGCCCTTGCGCTCATTGTTGCGCTGGCCGTCGATCCACATGCAAAACTGGACCAACCTTTGCCCATCTCCGATCCCGGCGCCTCCAGCACAGCGCCTGATGCCGTGACGGCCCAGTCGACTTCGGCACCCATCGCGCCACGCCACAATTCGCGCCCAACTCCGACGGCAGCTGCACCCGAGAATCAGCCGCACACCGGCGGCGGCTCATGGATCTTTGGCGTGTCGGCAAACGGGCAACTCTGGCCGGGTTCCCCAACCATTGCGCTTGGCGGGCTTTCAGTAGCCGTTCAATGGCGGTCACTCGCCGAGGGCACGCTTGCGCCAGCGGTCAGCTTGTCAATTGAGCACGAGCAAAGTCTCACGGTGCATCCAGTTTCGGGCGGGGGTGCCCGCTTTGCGCTCAACAATGCGACTTTGGCGTTGTGCCCACTGCAAGTGAGAGTCGGCTCGTCAGTAACGCTGCTTCCCTGCGTTGGCGCAGCCGGGGGTTGGGTCGCAGCAACCGGGGTCAGCGAAGGGCCCATTGTTGGCGCGCTGCAACGCAATCGGCCTTGGTGGTCAATTCAGCAGACGGTCCAACTGCAGGCCGGTCTCGGTAAACGCTGGTTGTTCGTCGCGCAAACAGGCCTAGCCGAACCCCTTTGGCGGGACGACTTCGTGTTCGACTATCCGGCATCCACTCCGGCCTCGACGCCGAACCGAGTCGCAATCGCCAGTACCCCGGCCTGCGTGCCCCAGCTAGGCCTTGGCATTGCCCGGCGTTTTTAATGATCAATCCGCGCCGAAGCGGCCACTATCGGTCATGGGCGACCGATCGCTCGCGTTGACTGAAACCGCGGTGTCTTGTGCCAGCGAGCAAGCCGAGGCGGGGCCGGAGGATCGAATTCAAATCGCCGTTACTGCGCACTTCGATTTCGTGTGGCGAACCATCCGCCGGCTCGGAGTCGAGCCAGGCGCCGTTGACGACGCCGCCCAGGAAGTGTTCATCGTGGCCAACAAGGGTATCGCGGAAGTCGCTCGCACGAAGGAGCGAAGCTATCTGTTCGCCATCGCACTTCGAGTTGCAGCGCAGAAGCGGCGCACGCAAAGGCGCCGGCGTGAAGTCGGCAACCATGATGCGCTACGCGAGGTTGCCGATGGAGCCAAGGGTCCCGACGAACTTTTGGACGAACGCCGCGCAAGGCAAGTGATGGATCAAATCTTGGAGTCCTTACCCTTGGAACAGCGTGCCGTCTTCGTGCTGTTCGAAATGGAAGAAATGACAACCGTTCAGATTGCCGAAATGCTGAACATTCCAGCCGGAACGGTGGCCTCGCGTTTGCGCCGCAGCCGCGAACTATTCATGAAGGCCGTCAATCGCAGATGGGCGCGCGACGCCCGGGCAGGTGCATGATGCGCGATCCAGAGCGAATTATCCAAGGCAACGTCAATGACCCAGCGGTAAGGCTCATGCAATCCGTACGGCGCGATGGACCGTCTGCGGGGGTGCGCCAGCGCACGTTGGCGGCGCTCGGGGCTCCAGCAGCGATCGCCATTGCAGGCAAGGCCACCGCGACGACATTGCTGGTCGCCTCTGCGAAATGGCTAGCCGTGGCAACCGGTTTGTCGCTAGCCGCGCTGGGCGTAGCTCACAATGTGATAGGGTCGAAGAGTCCCTCAAACGATGCCACGCGCAAAGCGCCGGGCGCGTGGGTGCAAGACAAGAAAACCAACCCCATGCCTGCAGAAGCGGCGACGGCTGCAGCGTCGTTGCAGGTAGTCCAAGAAATCGCCGCGCCAGACGCCGTGGCTACGCCTGATGCGCCGAGATCGGAGCGAACGACGGCAGCGCCCGGGCGCCCCACTTCGCAACTGGCTCGCGAAGTCGCGGCATTGGACCGCGCAAGGGCAGCCGCATTGGCGCATCAGCCACTGCGTGTGATTGCGTTACTCGATGCGTACCAACGCGAATTCCCCAATGGCGCATTGAATCCCGAAGCTCGAGTGCTGCGAATCGAAGCGTTGGCCGGCAGCGGCCAGCTCGATAAAGCCCGCGCGCTGGCACAGAAGTTACTGGCTGCCGACCCAACGGGACCGCTCGCCGATCGCGTTCGCGCGCTCGTGCCGGCGGGTGTCGATGAAAAGTCGAAATCCGGGCGATCAAACGCGAGCGCAGCGGCCACTTCGCAGTAGGTCACGTTCCATCTTCCCTTTGTCGGCCCGCGTCGCCGTCGGAGATTGTTTATGAGCCATGCATTCTTTTCGAGGAACATCCTGGGCAGTTCGGTGGTGCTTGTCGTCGCATGTGGCGGCACGGTTCCACTTGGCAACGGAGAAGACGCTTCGGGCGCGGGTACGGCCAATACGGGCGGCGCGAGCGCAGTCACTTCAGGTGGCAATCCTGCTGTCGGCGGCGTAACAAGCGCCGGCGGTGCAAACCCGGCAGGTGGCAGCGTCGCCACCGGTGGCACTTCCGGTGGAATCGATTGTTCGAGGGTCGGCTGCGCAGCTCCCCCACTGTGCAGCGTCGGATGCACTGAGCCCTGCGGTTGTTGCCCCTGCTCTGAAGGTACGGTTCAAGATAATCTTGTTTGCGCCAACGGGTGTTGGGCTTCTGCGGCAGGCGGCAATTCTGGAACCGGTGGCACCATGACAACAGGGGGTCATTCTTCCGTGGGAGGCGCGACGCTCACTGGCGGAACAACGGCGGCCGGTGGTACCCGGAGCACTGGTGGCGCACTTACAGCTGGCGGCACCAATGCCACCGGCGGCGCGATGGCCACTGGCGGCACGGTCGCGACCGGCGGCTCAACTCCTGCGGGCGGCAGTCCGGGAACCGGCGGTACCTCGTACGGTACCGGTGGCAACACGTCAACCGGTGGCACAAACAGTATGACGAGTTCCACCTTGATACCGCAATGCATCACGGTAAATGGCACTCTAGGCTGGGGCATTCCCGGTCAGCCGCTAATCTGCGCGTCCAATTGCACACTCTGCGAAGCCATGTGCAGCTACATCGGCACCAAGAGCGAAGGCTGGTACTCGAGCTGCAGCGGCTCTGCCCCGCAACCAGCAGGCTGCACCAGCGGCAGCTTCTTGATTCAATATGCGATCTGCCAGGCATGAGCCTTTCCTAACACACTATGGATCGGGCTCGACGGCGCCGATGGGCGCCATGACTAAAAGACCCGCATCAGCTAAAATGCGCTTGATCGTATTCCGACCAAGATCGTGACCGAGATTCCAAAGTGCCCCACGGATTCTCGTGTAACCCCAACCCGACGCGCGTGCAGACATCTACTCATTCGGCATCGTGTTGTTTCGCTGGCTCACTGCGGAACTCCCCCTCGACTCGGGACCGATGTGTCTCTGCGGCGTGGGTTGGCAGAGATACACCCGCTGTGCCAGCAAGGCACGGGCTCGCGTACCTGATCGGTCCGTTGGAATCGATCAACAGTAATTTCGTCATTTTGAAAACCCTTTTATGCAACTCAGATTTGTGAGCAGTGCATTACAGTGGAACAGCCGACTGCAAGTCAGGGAGGGGCAAGTTCCTCATGCTGCGCATGTCGGTGCCGACCAGGCCTGGGACAATGTCCCGTCTGGGCTCCAATTCGCGACGAATTTCCTTGCGCATTAGCGAATTCGGAATCAGTATTCCGTTTATGGAATCTAAATCACCAAAACGGAATTTAAGTTCCACTGTACTCCGTAAGGCGGCTGAGCGCCAGCATCGCAGTGAACACATTCTGCTTTCTGCGGAAAAGGTCTTTGCCAAGCGGCCGTATGACGAGGCATCAATGCAGGAAATTGCTGAGGTCGCCGGGATTGGGATGCACGGGCTCTATCAGCTCTTTCCTTCGAAAAGTGATCTATACGTTGCGGTCTTGCGCGTCCGTCTGCACGAGATTCGGGAACGGCTTCCAACGCACAGCGTGACCGAAGATACCGTGGCTTGGCTGCGGCAATTCGCACTTGCATATTGCGAGTTCTTCTATGAACGACCTCAGTTCTTTCCGATGTTCGTGACTCAGAAGTTGAGTGACGATTGGGGGCTGAGTTCGCGACTCGGAAAACAGGCTCGGGCGGAAGGACGCCGGCTCGAAGGGGAGCTGCTAAAGGCAATGGAGGCTGCGGTGGAGTCAGGAGTTGTCGTGCGCCACGACCCAAAGCTCCTTGCTGCCGTGGCGATGGGGATTTTCATCTCGGTAATGCAGTTCGAGTTGTTGACGGAGCAGCGGAGAAGCGCCGCGGAGTGCGCAGAAGCGATCGTGAAGTTGTTCCTTCAGGGCGCGGGGGTGTCGTCAGGAGGATTCGGAGCACCTTAAGTGTCTTGTTAGGGCGACCGTAAGTTGAACACTCCCCCAGTTTGAACGGAGGAAAAATGAATACAATAGCGCGCAGCATAGTTCTCGTTTCAACCATCGCAGCCATCTCATTTTCGAGCAATCACGCCGGCAAGAGACTCAAGATTCGCGGCTACGTGGGCATGGCACTGTTAGGAAGAACCGTGTACTGGACCAAGAGCTAGACGAACACATCGAACACGTTCGAACTTAAGCCCTTGCCGCAGTAAGTTTCCACGACGCAACTTGGGGTATCAAGAAAGGCCAATAGAATGTCACTCGCAAAGCGAACACTTACACGCATATTCTCTTCGCGCAGCCGTCATGAATTGTCACTGCGAGGACAAACAACCAAGATTTCTCGAATCCTGCGCCTTTCGTGTCCCTTGCTCCTGGTCGCATTGGCGTGCCAGTCGCGCCCCAGTGACGTCCCAAAGTCGCTGCCCGTCGTTCGTGCCGAATCCGTGCATGAGTCGGTTGCGTTCTCGCAGAATCGTTATGCGGGCGTTGTCCGCGCCAATGCGCAAGTGGAACTCGATTTCAAGGTTGGCGGGTACATCAAGAGCATCAGCCGAAGCAAGACGGTGCCCACGCGCATCCTCCAGGAAGGCGATCGCGTAACCTCGGGTGCCACTCTCGCCGTCATCGATCCCTCGGACTACGCAGCGCACGTGGACACGGCTTCTGCCGCCTTGCTCGAAGCGAAAGCGGCAGCAGTGCAAGCCGAACGAGACCGGGCGCGAACGCAGGCCCTGGTCAATACCGGAACGCTGACTCCGGTTGAGCTCGAAAATCGCGCCACGCAGCGCGACGTGTCTGTGGCGCGTGTCGCGCGCGCCAACGCAACATTGACCGAAGCTCACCTTGCGCTCGCGGATTCGACCCTCCGCGCGCCCTTTTCTGGCGTCATCTTGACACGGCTGGTGGAGCTGGGGGCGTTTGTGACACCGCGCGCTCCGGGTTTCGTAATGGCCGACGATTCGAAGATGAAAGTTGTGTTCGGTGTTCCAGATAGCCTCCTTCCAAGCCTGCACGTCGGAGACTCGGCCAAGGTCGAGATCCCAAGCCTTGGGCGGAATTTCGATGCAAGTATTTCGCGCGTCGCGTCAGCCGCAGATCCACGTTCGCGGGTGTTCGAGGTGGAAGTCATCATTCCCAACAAGGACCAACAACTCAGGGTGGGGCTCGCAGCTACCGTGGTTCTCGATACCTCCGGGTCGCGACAGAAGGGATACGAGGTCCCGCTGCGAGCCTTAGTTCGTGGCACCGGTTCGAACATCGCCGTGTTCACGGTCGACAACGCGAGTGGCCGTTCGATTGCTCGCGTGCGGGATCTCACCGTACTCAGGGTCGTGGGTGATGATGCGCTCGTACTCGGGCTGAACCCCGACCAGAGAATCGTCACACTGGGGGCTTCATTGCTGCACGACGGTGACGCTGTAGAGCTCGTCCGATAGTAGCTTCTCCAACCTGAAAGGCTTCAGCATGTCGTCTCAAGAACCGTTACCCAAGCAAGGCTGGAATCTTTCCCGCTACTTCGTCGAGCACCCGCAGGTCGCCTGGGTCCTCATCATCACGGTAGTACTAGGTGGCGTGCTTGGCTATGTTGGAATGCCCAAACGCAAGGATCCGGAGATCCCGGTTCGCGTGGCAGTGGCAGCTGTAGCTTGGCCTGGCGCTCGAGCTGAACTCGTTGAACAGGCCATCACACGAAAACTCGAGGCCAAAATTGCGGAGAACGAACGGGTTGAAACGGTCGAAAGCACTAGCGGGACCGGTGTTTCGATTGTGCGTATCACTCTGACCGGAGACGTCGACAACAGCGGTCAAGAGTTCGATGACATTGCGGCGCGCATCAACACGATTCATGACCTACCGAAGGACGCCATGGCGCCGCAATTTATGAAGGACTTCGGGACCACGGTAGCGCTGATGCTGACGGTCGCGAGTCCGCCCACGCCTGGATTGGAGCTCTCGCTGCGCGCACGTGCCATCCATGAGTACATGGAGAACTTGCACCGCGAACACAAAAGTTCGGTCTCGCAAAACATCGTATTTCCCTTTCCGTCGTCGATTGATGCAACGCGACTGCTACCCGTCGTCGATACCGTGTGCGAGCGACTCGCCAAGCAGTCCCTCGTGTCGGGCACGACGGTGTCGCACACGAGCGGGCTCATTGTCGTTGCAGCTCAGTCAAAGCTCGACTCCGCCAGGCTCGAAGCCGAATCGAATCGAGTCTTCAGTGCCGTCATGCCAGAACGCGAACGCCATCCGGACTTGTGGGCACCATTCGTGGTCGCCTCGTTGGATGAGGTCGAGAGCGGTCTTAGGCGAGTGGCTGGTCCTCGCTACACGTATAAGGAACTCGACGAATGGAGCGAACGGTTGCAACACCGAATGCAGCAGGTGTCCGACGTTTCGAAGGTGACCCGCGTGGGGCTGAGGCCCGAACAGTTCACACTCAATTACTCGCAAGAGAAGCTGGCAGGTGCAGGCGTCAGCCTCGAAAGCGTGGCAATGGCGGTGTTTGGGCACAACGTGAACCCTCCGGGCGGCGAGATGGACATCGGCGGCCGTGACGTGACGATTCGCGCGAGCGGAGAACTCAAAGGTGGAATGGAACTCGAGAACGTGTTCGTGAGTTCAACTTCGAGCGGCACTCCCGTTCGTCTACGGGATCTCTTCGACGTTAGCCGCGAATACCAAGTCCCTCGGCTCATGAATAGCTATGCCTGGTACGACTCCGCGGGTCAATTCCGAAATTCTAGGGCCATCACGCTCGCGATCTCGATGCGCTCAGGCTCGCAAGTGGCGAAGTTCGGCGAAGCCGTGGACCAAGCGCTCGGAGAAGAGCAGAAGCTCCTACCGCCGGATCTCGTCATCGCCAGAACGTCGGATCAGCCCCAGCAGGTGACCGAAGCCATGTCGCTGTTCAACAACAGCTTGTACGAAGCCATCGTCCTTGTGGTGCTCGTGGCGCTGATCGGGTTCTGGAGCTGGCGAACGGCGACAATACTCGCGTTGGCGATTCCCGTCACTTTGACCATGACCTACGCCGTCATGCGGCTAATCAGGTGGGACCTGCAGCAGATCTCCATTTCGACGATGATTCTGGCGTTAGGGCTGCTCGTGGACGTTCCTGTCGTGGCGAGTGACGCCATCGTAAGTGGAATTGCACACGGCGAGCCCAGAGCGGAGGCGGCATGGCGCGGCCCCACTCGATTGTCCATGGCCATCCTGTTCGCAACCCTAACGAACATCGCCGCGTATTTGCCGTTTCTGACTGTGCCGGACAGCCTCGGGCGGTTCATCCGTAGCTTGCCCGTGGTCATGACCATCGCGTTGCTCGCGGCCTGGGTTCTGTCGTTGACATTCGTTCCGGTGCTCGGGGCAGCCCTACTTCGCGCACCGAAGAAAGCGGCACTCACGCTCGCAGAGCGCCGACAGCGCGGATTTGGTCGAGTGTACTCGAACGTGGTTACCTGGTCGATTCGTCACCGTGGTGTTGCGCTCGGTATTGCGGTGCTGCTTGCGGTCGCGAGCGCGCCGTTCGTCAAGGGGCTCAAAACGGCTTTCTTCCCGAAGGAACTCTCCTACCTTTCCTACGTCGACGTTTGGGCGCCGGAGGATTCGACGATTACGCAAACCCGGGGGCTGGCCGAGCACGCAGACTGGGTCATTCGCGAAACTGCCGAAAAATGGGGACAAGAACAACACGATGTGCGAGAGCGACATCAGCCCGTTCTGAAATCCCTAACGACTTTCGTCGGTGGCGGTGGACCGCGTTTCTGGTTCTCCGTCTCGCCGGAACAGCAACAGCCGAATTACGCCCAAGTCGTCATTCAAGTCAACGACAAGCACGACACGAAGCGCTTGATAGGCACGCTCCAAAAGGCGCTAGACGGAATCGCTGGTGCACGCATCGACGTGCGTCTCTTGGAGATGGCAAAGCCCGTGGGCATTCCGGTATCGATTCGCGTATCCGGAGATGACATCCCCACACTCAAGGGTTACGCCAATCAGGTTCGCGAGACTCTGAATGCGGTCCCCCTCGCGGAACGGGTGCGCGACGACTGGGGTGCGGAAGGATTGGCGGTAGATCTTGATGTGGACCCCGATCAAGCTGCGCTCTCGGGCGTGACTCACCAAGACGTGGCGAACTCGTCCAAGGCGAGCCACGGCGGCGCCTTGCTCGGAGTGATTAGGAATGATGACACGTCCATTCCTATCGTGGCTCGGCTGCGATCGCGTGAACGAGTTGATTTGGCCGATATCGACAACATGTACGTCAGTGCGCCGCGAGCCGGACAAAATGTTCCACTTGGTAAAGTGGCGGAGCCGCACTTGACAATGGCGCAACAGAAGATCCTACGCCGCAATCACGTACGCACCATAACCGTTGCCGGTTTTCCGCAAGACGGACACTTGCCGTCGGAAGTCATGCAAGCAGCACACCCCGCTCTCGAGAAAATTCGCAATGGTATGGCTCCTGGATACAAGCTGGAGGTTGGCGGTGAGGAAGAAGAACAGCTGAAGGGCTTCAACAATCTCGTCGTCGTTCTCATCATCTCGGTCGTGTGTATCTACGTTGCGTTGACTTTGCAGTTCAAGAACGCCATCAAACCGCTCATTGTCTTTGCCACGATCCCGTTTGGCGTCGTAGGCGCGCTTTTCAGCCTGCGCCTCACCTCGAGCCCGTTCGGCTTTATGGCTTTCCTCGGTATCATCAGCCTCATCGGCATCATCGTGAGTCACGTCATCGTCCTATTCGACTTCATCGAGGAGCGGCGAGCTGACGGCGCACAGCTCGAGGATGCAATCGTTGAAGCCGGAATTCAGCGACTTAGGCCCGTGCTCATCACGGTTCTTGCAACGGTCTTTGCCCTGATTCCCTTGGCCTTGCATGGCGGGCCACTTTGGGAGCCGCTCTGTTACGCACAGATTGGGGGGCTCTCGGTCGCGACGTTCATCACATTACTCATCGTCCCCATCGTATACGCCATATTCGTCAAGGATTTGCGCTGGCTTCGCTAAACCCGGCCAAGCCATCCCCCGAAACACTCGAGACCTTGTTCACTCAACCGCACGACGCCGCTTGCGTTCGGGATACCGAAAGCGAGCGCGACGTGACATGACGGAGATTGTGTCACATGAGAACTCAGTTCATTACATGGTTCAGCTCGTTCGCTTGCATAACGCTGCCGACATTGGCATGGGCACAATCGGCGCGACCCGTCGCGGAAGTACGATCACCCGCGGCAAGCGCGCAATCGCCGGCACCCGCGGAGCGCGCAGCGGCAAAACCATCAGCTTCGTCTGGGAATGAGGCCAAGGGGGCTACGCTTGCCGCCTCCGATACTTTCGTTCCCATGCGTGAAGCCCCGAAAGCGACCAATCAGGTGCTTGCTGCATTCACGGTGCAACCGGGAGGACTGACGGCGAACGAAGTCGCGCTTCGCGCAGTGGCCACGAGTGACACGATTGCAGCCAAGAACGCAGAGCTGAAGGCTGCGGCGCAGGCCGTGGACACGACGCGATTTCAGTTTCTGCCGAGGCTTGGTCTCAAAGCCTCTTACGCTCGCTTGAGCCCGGCCACAGTGCAGTTGGGCTCGGGTTACGTGGTCGCGAGTGCCACCGAGGGACCGGTGCTCACCCGAACTTTGCCGAACGGTGCGACCATTGCCGTGGACTCGCAGGGTAATCCAGTCGGCGCTGTTCCCCTGCAGTTCGAGTTGCCGAAAGACTACTACTCACTGAGCGCATCGCTCGGAGTGCCACTGTCGGATTACGTGCTTCGACTTTCCGACAGCATCGACGCGGCCAAGCAGAATCGCGAAGCCAGTGAACTGAACGTGAAGGCTGAACGGCAAAAGGTCGAGGCCGACGCACGCATCGCCTTTTTTAATTGGGCGCTATCCTTGGGGCAAGTTGCCGTCACGGAAAAATCACTGGAGCGCGTAAACGCGCGACTGAACGACGTTCAATCGGCGCACTCGATGGGCGCGGCGACGAAAGCCGATGTCCTTCGCCTGGAGGCGCTGGTGGCCTCGACCGAGTCGGGTCTGGTCTCTTCGCAATCATTCAAGCAACTCGCCGAGCAACACCTGATCGTCATCATGGATGCCCCTCGGCAAGAGTTCGTCATCGGGGAGGACGTCTTAGCCGAGCGCGCACCGGTGCCACTTAAGTCTCTCGACAAGCTCGTGCAGCAAGCGACGGCCAACCGCTACGAACTCAAGGCGCTCGACAAGGTGGTTGACTCACTCAGACTCGCGGAAGCCGTTACTCGAAAGGGCCAGCTTCCTCGCATCGACGGTTTCGCGGACTATACCTACGCGAACCCGAACCAGCGTTACTTGGTCGAGCCCGGCTGGCGTAGGAGTTGGGACATTGGAGTCGCTGCGACTTGGAACGTTCACGAGGTGTTCACGGCTGGTTCGAGCGGCAGTGAGCTCGCGGCCAAGCGAAAGGCGCTCGAGGCCAATCGCGCGGCGTTGGCAAAAGGCATTCGCATGGAAGTCGCGGGCGCGTATACCGATGCTCGGCGTTCTGCGGCCGCCCTCGAGTCTGCCAAACGCGGAGCCATCGCAGCGCAGGCCGCCTACGATTCGGAAGTGGAACTGTTCAAGCTCGGTCAAGCTACGGCGACCGTCCTCATCGATGCCGAGTCCGAACTCGTCAATTCACTTTTGATGCTCATCAGTGCGCACGTCAACATTCGCGTGGCCGAGACGAAACTCGCCAGTGCTATTGGCAGCGATCTGCACTCCGCCAATCTCTGAAACGCGTGACACGT
>PMCK01000426.1:0-8459 GCA_003154095.1 Myxococcales bacterium
TGCAAGTGCCCTTGGGCGACGAGTTGCATGAGGGCACCAAAGCATTGTTCGAGACCGACCATGCCTGGTGACGCCGAGGAAAACTCGCAATCTTTTTCGAGGGGCGAATGCGGAGCATGGTCGGTTGCAATCGCGTCGATGGTCCCGTTTGCCAATGCCTCGCGCAAAGCGTCAACGTCCTCTTGCTCGCGCAAAGGAGGGTTGACTTTGCAGTACGTGTTGTATCCAAGACAGTTCTGATCGGTTAGCAGCAGATGGTGGGGTGTTACTTCACACGTGACGTTGACCCCGCGGTCCTTTGCGTCGTGGACGAGCCTTGCAGAACCCTTCGTTGACGCATGCAACAAGTGATAGTGGGCTCCGACGAATTCGGCCAAAATCAAGTCTCGCGCGACAATCACGTCCTCGGCGACTCGTGGGCGCCCGCGTAGTCCCAATTGCGAGCTGACGCTGCCTTCGTGCATGTCCCCGTCGGCGACGAGATCGGCGTCTTCCGCATGCTGCATAATTGGCAAATCGAAATTCTTCGCGTACTCCATGGCGCGTCGCATGACGGCGCTTGAACTTACACAAGCGCCGTCATCGCTAACTGCCACGATGCCGGCATCTCGAAGGTCTGCCATTTCGGACAGTTGGCTACCGCTGAGCCCTATCGTTATTGCGCCAACCGGGTGCAGCTTCGGTCCGTTCGTGTTGGAGGCTCGTCGCAACATCATTTCGGTTACGGCCCGCGTGTCATTGACAGGCCGAGTGTTTGGCATCGCACAGACGTGCGCGTAGCCACCGGCGGCCGCCGCGGCCAACCCGGTGGCGATGGTTTCTTTGTACTCTTGTCCGGGCTCGCGAAAATGAGCGTGCAGATCTACGAACGCGGGCAGTAGCCATTGACCCTCGCCCTCCAAGACTCGGGCCCCCTCGCTGGACGCTGCCGCTTGGCCGACATTTGGGCCGAGTCGAGCTATCCGGCCCCGCTCCAAAATCACGTCAATTATCGAGTCCAACCCCCGCGCGGGGTCGATGGCGCGGACTGAGCGGATTACTATAAGATCGGGCGAAACGGCCACGGGCGGCTGCTTAGCACGGCAATTCAGCGAGGGCAGTCCCGCTTCCGGGCCGCGGGATTTGACCATTCGGCATTACGGGGCTTTTCTGGGCCCGCTAGCGTTGGTAGCGTACGGACCAGCCTACATGTCCGAGGAAAAGCCCAAGCCAGGTAAACCAAATCCCCCGCGTCGTTCCGGCGGCTCGGGACCCAGTGCCGCGCCGCCTCCGCCACGTCGCTCCGTAGCTGCGCCGCCACCTTTGCCTTCCCGACCTGTTCCTGCATCTCCTTCGGCCCCGCCGCCGCCAGTCCGTCCGGGCGTGCCTGCTCCGCCCGTTTTGCGACCCGTGCCGCCGCCACCACCACCCCGCCGAACGGGCGCACCGCGCACGGATGCGGGCGCGTCGCTACCTGTGCCTCCGAGGTCCGGCACACCCATAGCCCCTGCAGTCATCGAGGCTGGTGATGTTCCGCGTTCACCTCCCGAAGAGCTCATTGTTTCCGCGCCGCCGGCCCAAGCAATTAGTGATCTTGGCGAGTCCGTCGAAGTTACTCTCGATAACGTTGCTGTCGAACCGAGCCCGCCCTCACGGAGATCGATTCCAGCGCCCGTCGCGGCGAACTTGAGCGTGCTCGAACAAACTGTCGCCCCTGCTTCCAGAATCGAGCGAGCCCAGGAAATCGTCGAATCATGTCGGAAAGCCCTGAAATTGCTGGATCCCCGCTCAAAGGCGGACCCGGGAATTGCGGCACGACTCCATTTCGAAGCTGCGCGTCAATTCGAGTTCCCAATCAACGACCTTGACGCCGCAACCGAGCATTACAAACGTGCCTTGGCAACACGCCCTGACCACGTCCCCAGCATTCGAGGAGCTCGACGAGTAGCTCTCCGCCGCAATGACCTTCTCGCAAGTCTTCCCCTATTTGACATGGAGATCGAACGGACCAAGCGACCTGAGCGTCGCATGGATCTCTTGCTTCAAAAAGCTTCCACGTTGGTTGCATTGGGCCGCCAGGATGAGGCGAGAACTACCTGGCGAGTTGCAGCGGAATTCGCGGGCAACAATGCCGCACCATTTCACGCAATGGCNNGGACGACATCGTGCGGCGTTACTCGTTGAATGGGCCCGCGTTTCCGACATCATGCGCAATGACGCGGCAGCATCTAGTGATCTGCTGCGTTCCGCACTAGCCGCAGATTCAGCGACTTTGGGCGCATTGCCGGCGCTGAGTCGACTGCTCTACGCGAAGGGTCGTTGGCACGAACTCGTTGAAATCGAACTGGCCCTCGCCGAACAAACGACAGAGCCGGCCTTGCGTGGCTACGCGTATTTTCGGATGTCGAAAATTCTGGTCTATCGACTAGGCCGGATGCAAGAAGGTATTGCCGCCCTCGAGCGAGCACATGCCGATCTGCCTACGGAAATCGGAATCGTCGAAGAACTTTGCCGGCTTTACGAAGCAGCTGCTGCCCACGGCAAATGGGCGCGTGGCCTCGAAATCTTGTTTTCGTTGGTGCAAGAGCCCAGCGCTCGTGCCGGGCTGGCGTTCCGCATTGCGCGACTCTACGAAGAACATCTCAACGATATTGGGCGAGCGATCCACTGGTATCTGCGCGAATTGGAGCGCGATCCGACCTATGCCCCCGCTGCTGAATCATTGGCCGCGCTTTACGAGCGACACGAGCAGTGGCAACCCTTGGTTACGATGCGGCTCGCCGAAGCCGAGGGCCTTCACGATGGCGCATTGCGAGCGCAGGCATTTTTCCGAGTGGGCGAGCTGTTCGAGCTGCGCCTTCGCAAACCCGACGAAGCAATCGCACAATATGGTCGCGCGCTCGCTGCACTGCCCGGTTTTGCCCCGGCGTTCAATTCAATGACGCGGCTGCTCGCTAGTGCGCGTCGCTGGACGGAACTGATTGAAGTGTACGAGCAGTTAGCGGGTGATCAATACGACGCCGACACTCGGCTCACCAATTTGTTCAAGATAGGTCGGCTCTTCGAGGATGCTCTGGGCGACTTCGCGAAAGCTTACCATGCATTCGCGCGCGCACTCGAAGTGCGTGCAGCTCACGTCGAGGCGATGCACGCGATGCAACGCGTCGCCGAACGGGGTGAGCTACACGAGCAACTGATCCATGCCTTGGACTTGGAGGCGGGGACCGCCCAAGACCCAACGCGACGGCTGGCGCTGTCGCATCGTGCTGCTGAAGTGAGAAAGTCCAAGCTGAATCAATTGGACGCAGCCATTGCTTCCTGGAAACATATCTTGGAACAAGACGCTCGGTATGAACCTGCTCTGCACGCGCTGGCCGATACCTACAAGGATGCGGGACGCTGGGATGAATGGCTCGAAATTACCCGGCGCATCTTGCCCCTTTTACCTGCAGGAACTCCCCGCGCGGCCCTTCAATACGAACTTGGGCGTGTATGTGAGGAAAAGCTCGGTCGGATCGAGCCAGCGGTCCGCTGGTATCGCGAGACCCTTGGGAGTGAGCCTCGACACGAACTGGCCCTCTTGGCGCTCGATCAGCTGCTTGACCACGCCGAAAAGTGGTCAGATTTGGCCGAACTATTGGCTAGCAGTGAGGCCCGCCTAACCGCAGAGCCTCGGCGCAAAGCCCAAGTCTGCGTTCGCATTGGTGAACTCTACGAGCATCGCCTAAATAAGCCCGACGATGCCCGAACCGCCTACGAGCGAGCCTTGGAAGCCGTACCCGGGTTTCGGCCAGCGCTCGAAGGGCGGCTGCGATTGCTCTCGATTGGGCGCGTGGATGCCCGGTTGGGTGACGCCCTCGGACAAGAAGCGGAAACCAGCACCGACGTGCGTCACGCGTTGCGTATGGCCTTCCAAGAGGCGCAGGTCTGGCGCGACCAAATGCGCGATCCGAAGCGCGCCATTCGCGCTTTCGAATTCGTCGTCACGCGTGACCCGAGCAATGTCGGCGCCCTATTGGCCTTGGAAATTCTGTATGAAGATGCTGGGTCATGGGACTCCTTGGTTCGAGTGCTCAATGTCCTATCGACCGTGCTTACCGAGCCCACTTCACGCATTACTGTCCTGGGCCGTCTGGCAGAGGTGCTCGAACGCCACGAGGTTGGCACTCCTGAGCAAGTACTCGCAATTTGGGTCAAGATACTCGAGATTGATCCGACGAACGTCAGCGCGCTGGAGGCTCTCGAACTTACTGCCCTGCGCGCCGATAACGCAACGCTGTTGAGCCAGATTGATGCGCGACTTGCAAGTTTGCTAGACGATCCATCTTTGTCCGCGATGTATCAGACGCGGCTAGGTGAATCACTGGAGGCCTTGCATGATACAACCGCGCTAGATGTCTTGGCGGACTCGCTCGAACGTGATCCCGAAGACATTGCCGCAATGCGCGCCGTCGGTCGACTCGCCATGGAACGCGGCGATGTATTGCGACTGGAAATGGCAGCTGAGCGAGAATGTGCAACGACCCGAGATCTCGATATAGCTACGCGGTATTGGCTTACGGCCGCCGAACATCGAATTGCGGGAGGGGATATAACTGGAGCGGTGAAAGTCCTGGAGACTGCTTTGGAGCATCACCCCGAACACCCGGCACTGGCCACGCGACTGCGCGATTTGTTGTTGGCCCAGCGAGAACCAGATCGACTGGTTGCGATTCTATCGCATGCGGCAGGTCGCTGCCGAAGTTCGGAACGGGCACTCGAATTGCGGTTGATGGTTGCCGAGTTGCTAGCGGATGTTAAGCGCGACGTGGCCGCAGCCATTGCGTTGCTCGAAAGGGCCGCCACGACTACACAAACTCAGGCCCCAGCATTGCTCGCGCTGGGTGTCCTATATACTCGCGAAGGTAATCACGCCAAGGCAGCCGAACGCTTTGAAAGGATGCTCTCTCAGCAGCCCACGCAAGACCAAGCACTCGAGGCCCGATTGGCTTTGGCGAGCGCCTATGAGCAGCACCTCGACCGACCCGCCCAGGCCGCCAAACACCTGGAAGCTGCGCTACAAATCAACCCAGATGATGCTCGAACATTGCGGGGCCTTGTGGAGGTTCGTGTCCGCCGCGGTGAATTCGAGTCGGCTGCCGAAATTGCTTCGCGGTGGATAAAGGTAGAGTCGGAGCCGCGTCGACGCGCCGACGGGTTTTCGCTGCTGGGTCGTGTGGAACGGGCTCGGGGTAACCTAGGGGAGGCCATCAACGCGTACGAGCAATCGATAGAAATGTCAGGGCTCGAAGGCACGGCGGCGACTGAATTGGTCGAGCTATTGGGCCAACAGCGCCGCGCCGGTCAAACAGCGAACTTTCAAGGTTATGTGAATTCCCTGACCAGTTACGTGGAACATCGACCAACGCTCGGACCTGCGGAGGTTCGTGTCTATCAGGAACTGGCGCGCGTGTTGGATACTGAATTGGGCCAGCATGATCGAGCCATATCGATCCTNNGGCGGACGTCAACCGAGCGGACGCATACCGAGGCGTCTCGCGAGCCCTCGAGCGGTTGGAGCGACGCAATGATGCGACCGTTGCTCTAGGTCCACTCGTGGTACTAGGGGCCGCTACGGATGCGGAGAATCTAGCCGTGGCCTCCCGGGCCGCAAAATCAGCCACTCTGGAGCGCACCCTTGAAGTCGAGGAATTAGTGGCTCTCGGGATGCCGAGTCCGGTCGACCCCACGGGTGCCCTACTTGCATCAATAGCCGACGCATTGGACCGAATCGACAATCCAGCTCTTGAACAATACGGACTCGTTGCGCGGGATCGAATCGGACCACGCTCAGGGCACCCGCTGCGGACAATTGCCGATCGGGTAGGAGCCGTGCTCGGTGCCGGTGAATTCGAATTCTACGTATCGAATAATGTCACTAGCGTATGTATCGAACCCGGTGATCCCCCGAGCATCATTGCACCGGTGATCTTGAGCCAGGCCCCGGAAGCCGTGCAGATCTTTGCCATTGGGCGGGTCCTAGCCATGCTGGCTCGCAAATGGCAGGCGGCAGAACGGCTGCCTCTGTCAACGCTAGAATCCTGGGTGTCAGCAGCCGTGCGCGTGAGCGAAGGTGGCGAGGAAGCTCAAACCCGGCGACTTATCAAGGCGTTGGCCTGGGGCAGAAGGGGCCGCGTAGAGGAAGCGGGCGATGTTTACGCTCGTGCGGCCAGGCCCTCACTGTCCGATTTCGTTCATCGTGCGCGAGGAGGCGCGGCCCGAGTTTCGGCGGTGCTCGCTGATGACTTGGTCAATTGTGTCAATTGGCTGAAGCGAACTGACGCGAATGCGAGCATTACAATCGCACAAGACCTTCTCCAATTCTGGACTCAAGATGCTGCATTTTCCGTACGCAGACGCCTCGGAATTACGTAATCCAACGAGACTTTGTCCGAAGTCAGTTGGCCACCGGGTCGATTGCCGGAGTCGTTCACGAAGTATTTCATCGGCCCGGCACATGGGCCTGCCCAATTCAGGAAAGACCTTGCGCTGGTCGGGGTTCTGGAGCTAGAGAGCGACTCGCTTCGGTTCTTAATTGAGCCGATTCGAAGCAGGATTCAGACAAGCATATCGCGAAGATGGCGGAATTGGCAGACGCGCCAGATTCAGGTTCTGGTGGGGTTACTCCCGTGGAGGTTCAAGTCCTCTTCTTCGCACTCTGATTCGCTAAAGGGCGACGTTCGTACTCGTGTCCGGCAAGATCGGTTAGTCTCCAAGTTGTGGCACCATCCAGCTCGGACAAGGTAAAAGCGCAACATTTACCTTTAGCGTTGACCAGCATGCAGGTTGACATCACGACCCGCATGGGCGCGCTTGCGCCGGCAACTACCACCGGTTTCGGGCAGCTGGATCGACTGCTAGCCGGTGGTTTGCGGTCAGGCACTTTGTTGAGCCTGTCGGGTAAGCCCGGCTGCGGCAAAACGGCGATGGCCTTGCTATTAGCGTACATGGCAGCTCGCGCGCGCGCCGCTGTCGTGTTTACGAGTGCGGTCCTGGATGAGACGGATATCATGGCGCGCCTAGCCGCGCGCGCCATGTACCGCGAATATCCGGAGGCCGATACGCACTACGGTGCAATATGGTCGGGCGAGGCATGGGAGGACGACTTCACTCGTCAAGCCGTCGGCACCAGCGTAAACGTTGCGGTTCGCAAGGTCGGCAATTTATTGCACCTGTTTCGGGTCAAGGCTTTGGATTCAACGGCGGAAATTGCTAACGCGGCGGCGTACCTTTGGTCTCGGTTCGAGCGCGTCGTCGTCGTTGTCGACGGAATGGAGACGTTCTGCGCTGCTGCCGGCGGTGACGCTGCGCGTGCGGCGGGAATCAATGCCGACTACTCCAACAGACTGTCTCAGGTTGCTCATGAGCTAAAGCAATTGGCGGATAGTGGTTGCGCGGTAGTCGTAACATCTCAATTGCAATCT
Organism: Myxococcales bacterium; assembly: GCA_003154095.1. Classification (GTDB taxonomy): domain Bacteria; phylum Myxococcota_A; class Polyangia; order Polyangiales; family Polyangiaceae; genus FEN-1139. The sequence continues at coordinate 7,443 of PMCK01000426.1, forward strand.
CAACCTTTCATCTTGCCGGTTACGACAGCAAGCTGCGAACTTTCCGATTCGAATGCAGCCGGTGAAGTCTATTCTCCCCGCGATAGTGCGCTCGGAACTCGGCGAGTCGACTTGACCGTCACGAAGAATCGCGTAGGGCCTACGGCCTCGATTCCGCTCAGATTCATTGCAGGTAGCTCCGTGTTCGAGCAACTTACGGATGAGCATTTGGAATAAGTGGGTCCATCAACGCACGAGAGCTCTGTGTCCACTCGATACATCGTACACGCCGACATGGACGCGTTCTTTGCAGCTATAGAGATTCGCGACCAGCCGCATTTGCTCGGGTTACCGGTTATTGTTGGGGGCTTGACGGCACGTGGGGTCGTTTGCGCGGCATCCTACGAAGCTCGCAAATTCGGAGTACGAAGCGCCATGCCCACATTCCGGGCGCGAAAGCTCTGTCCAGAAGGCGTATTTCTCCCTCCGGATATGCCCAAGTACGCGCAAGTGTCTCGGGAAATTCATGAAATATTCTACGAATTTACCTCACAAATCGAACCGATTGCCCTGGATGAGGCGTATCTCGACATCACCGGCAGCTTATCGCTATTTCAAGCGCCCCTCCTTCTCGGCCGGGAGCTGAAACGACGCGTCCACGCGGCGACTTCGCTCGTTGTATCGGTTGGAATTGGTCCGAACAAGCTTGTCGCGAAAATCGCGTGCACCTCCGGTAAACCCAACGGGCTCGTCAACGTATCGCCCGAGCAAGTCGTGCCCCTATTGACGCCGCTGCCGATTCGAAAGCTTTGGGGCATTGGTCAGGTTACGGAGCGGGCCTTGAAGCAAATTGGTATCTCGACAATCGGTGACTTGCAAAACGCGCGCCGCGACAGGCTTCTGCCTATTTTCGGAACGCGGACACAAGAGGTCGTCGAAATGGCCTTCGGCCATGACAACCGTGAGGTCGAAGCCAATCGTGAGAGTCAATCGATAGGGGAAGAGTCCACATTCGAATTCGATACTCGGCAAATCGAG
>PMCK01000426.1:8495-13758 GCA_003154095.1 Myxococcales bacterium
GCTCCGCATTACCCCTTGATAACGAGAAGCAAGACGCTTCCAATCCCCACTCAAGACGGTTCGAAGATACGCGCAATTGCCCTCGAACTTTGGCAAGACGCCGCTGTAAGTGAAAAGGTGCGTCTGGTGGGGGTTAGCGCTTCCCACTTCGAGAGTAGTCAGCAGGTCCAGATGGAACTATTCTCCGCCGACAGTAAGCGCGATCGACTCGGTGAAACGTTGGACGCCATTCAAGATCGTTTCGGCGCAGGTGCAATCCGGCGCGCAGTGGCCACCCCCGAAAAGTTGACGCCTAGCCAGCAAAAGAAACCCGGCGAGCGTGAACCCAAACCTCGCAGGTAGGTTTTGATCTCTGAATCCGATTCAACTGGGGTGATTCGCCAATAACTACTTCTTCCGTCCCGGTCCGACTTCTCCGAACCCAACAAAGAGTCCCAACAACGTCACCGGCTTGTGAGAGTCGTCGTACCTGAAATTCTGAAGCCGTGAACATAAAACAACGCCAGTTCCTCCGCAAATATCAATGTGAACCTCCGTACGCAATTCGCCGTCATACATAGTCCTAGCAACAGTGCTGTCGAAATAGACGTTGCCGAAACCCGCGCCCAAGTGCGGTCCGCTACTGAACCATTCAGCTGTGTGGTGACTGCTATTCCTGGAAAATACGGCCGGAATCACGGGAATGACCGTCTGCATGCCCACGTCGAGGAAACCGCTGCGCATCACGGCCTGGTACCCAAAATCGAATAGCGGTCCAAGTTCGAAATTGCCGCCGTGAGGCGTCCCGAGTATGTCGAACGCCAATCCACCGCGTAACACCAATGACCCCGGGCCGATTCGCCAAAACCTAATCCCATATGCAAACCGATTGAGGTACTCCACCTGAATGCCGCCCTCACCACCACCAATCGAAAAGAGCTGCGTGCCGTTGGCGCTGGTCCAATTCCCTGCCATGACACCCGCCGTATGAAGCGCCGCCATTATACCTCGTTCAGTGCCATGGGTGGTCACGCGCCACTCGGTAGCTTCGACGCCCATGCCGGCTACAACCCATGTATGCGTATCATTTGACTCATCGGCGTCCGCCACGCGGGCCGTTAGCACTATTGCCGCGATGAGTGTCAAGGCCGTTCGCATGCGCTTCCGACGCTAGCATGAATTANNTGGACCTGGAAAATTGTGACTTGCGAAAAGGCACTCTGTTTGGGAACCTAAGCGTATTGCCGTGAAACGACAATGCGACCTCCCTAGAAGCGGCCCATTTTACTGCCGTTCATGGGTGCGCCCCAGCGGTAGCGCGCTGCGATGGTTGGGTTCTNNAAACGACTATGCGACCTCCCTAGACGCGGCACATTTGACTGCCGTTCATTGGCGCGCCAAAGCGGTATCGCGCTGCAATGGATGGGTTCTTGAAATGGATGCCATGTCGCAGAACTGTGCGCCCATTTCGCTTAAGTATGTTGGGGGAACACTGGAACTACATGGTCTGGCACCGGAACACGAAATTGCTCAGGACTTTGCGGGATTGGTAAAGTGGGACAAGCGAAGCCGTTGTTGGCGTTGTGCTGGGTACCAATACGCGGCAATCGTCAAATGGTTGGTTCGCAAGGCATTAGGCTACGAAGATAATGCTCGCGCGTATGAAAAATTGTCACTGACATTCGATGCCAAGGGTCGGGAGCCTCGGCCCTACCAACGCGAGGCACTCGACGCGTGGCTGAGCCGTGGGGCGCAAGGCGTCGTGGTGCTTCCAACAGGTGCCGGCAAGAGCCTCGTCGCTCTGCTCGCCATTGCAGACAGGCAGCGAAGTGCCCTCGTTGTAGCACCCACTTTGGACCTGGTGCGTCAATGGTACGATCTGTTGAAGGCATGTTTCTCGGTTGAAGTGGGCATTTTGGGCGGTGGCGAGTTTGACCTCCAGGCGATTACGGTCTCGACCTATGACTCTGCGCATTTGCATGTCGATCATTGGGGAAATCGGTTTGGTCTAGTTGTGTTCGACGAGGTTCATCATTTGCCGGGCCCAAGTTTCCAAGCGGCAGCTCGATTAAGCCTGGCCCCCTATCGTTTGGGGTTGACCGCTACACCCGAGCGCGCGGACGGGGCAGATACATCGGTCGATGAATTGGTGGGCCCAATTGTATTTCGGCGCGACATCGTGGAGATGACTGGCGAATTCCTTTCACAATACGAGACCGTGCGAGTAGCCGTACAACTCTCGCCCGAGGAACGCGAGCAATATGACGAAGCGCGCGCTACTTACCTCGACTTCACGCGCCGTCACGGCATAAAGTTCAATGGCCCCAATGCTTGGGCCCGGTTCATTCAACGGGCGGCAAGCTCGCGAGAGGGCAGACGCGCGCTCGATGCGTATCGAAAGCAAAAGACTCTTGCGGTGGCTGCGTCTGGGAAACTAAGCGCCTTGGGCGACTTGTTGATCAAGCATGGCAGGGACCGCTGTCTCATCTTTACCCTCGATAACCTCACGGTNNGTCTACGGCATTAGTCGTCAGTTTCTAATCCCGGCCATTACGCACCAAACTAAGGTCAAGGAACGCAGCGAGATTCTGACTCGGTTCTCGGAAGGAAGTTACGGCGCAGTCGTGACCTCACGTGTGCTCAATGAAGGCGTCGATGTGCCGGATGCCAATGTGGCCATCGTAATGAGTGGTACAGGCTCTGTCAGGGAACACGTTCAACGTCTTGGGCGGATACTTCGACCTCGCGACGGAAAGCGCGCCATACTTTACGAACTCGTGACAAGTCAGACGGCTGAAACCGGCACGAGCGAGCGGCGGCGTGACCACTTGGCGTACCGGTGAATGTGATGCTTACGGCCGATTTGGTGATTGCGAGTCGCAAGAAGGGGGAACTGATATTGCCGGAATTGAGCGGCAAGAACGGGGAAAAGGTGCACTTTTGGGCCGAACAAGTTCTCGATACGGCGCGCAGCTGTGTCGGCTCGCCCAGGCAGCAATACACGGCGCTCGTACAAGCCATGGGAGAGACCCAACAGGAACGCAAAGTGGCTCGCGGACTGTCGAAGTTGGTCGAAGCAGGCTGCGTATTCGACGAGGCGAGTCCCGAAGAGTCCACCGCAATCAGAAAAGAACTCTTCCTTTTGGCCACGCAGTCCAGAAAGCAGGGTAATTCGAACTCAGAATGGAATAGGGAGGCAATTATCGGACAAGTCTGCGCGGAGCATGCTTGGAAAGCGGAAAGTATCGATGAACGGCTGTACGCCGACTTGCCGGGCGCTCAACGCCTATTGCGCGCACCAGACTGGAGCGCCGAGGACTTGGTCTGCAACTATGATACGGCACGCGTTCAAGCGGTACTTCTGCGTGCGGTGCAAGTTCGTGTCCACTACGGGCATACGACGGCCGCGCAACTGAGGGAGCTGTTTCGGCAATTGAAGTTTCGCCGGCTGCTTCATCGCAGTGAGCGCAGGAGTGAGCAGGGGCTGAGCCTCACGATTGACGGNNGCGGCAGGGCCGTTTGATCTCGAGGCTGACGTTCAATGGGGCGCGCGGCGCGAGCCGCTTTTGTATCGGACTGTCAATGGTCCTGCAATTAGCGACCTTAGTCCGAACGCGCCAGCGGAAGAGCAATTTGAGCACAATAGCGAACTTTTGCAGCTGTTGACCGATCTGAGGGGGCTCTCCGCGAAGTTCCAGATCAAGCCTGCAACAGTCCTTGTCGATTTGCCCGGTGTGGGCTTATGCGTGCCTGATATTACCTTCATCGATCTCGAGTCGCCCGAGCGCTGCGTGCACTTCGAGTTGATGGGATATTGGAGTCGGGCAAGTGTATGGAAGCGTGTCGAACTCGTTCAGTCAGGCCTGCGTGAACCCATTATCTTTGGCGTCAATCAGCGTTTGCGAGTCAGCGAAGAGGTATTGGAGGGGGAGTCCCAAGGTGCCCTGTACGTTTTTCGAGGGCGACCAAACGCAAAGACGTTGCTGGAGCGCGTCGAGAAGCTCGCTTTGCGCCTCAAGCCTCGGTCGCGGCCCTAGTACGTCAATTCCGGAGGCCCGCGGCACAGATGCGAGTGCGTCACCAAGATTTCATTGAGCGACGTCACCCCAACAAACTACCGAGCCACCACTCCTCATAATGGTCGGCGTATTCGCGATTGTCCCCAATATTTCCGCATTCGTTCAGCATAACCTCGGTTACCCGCGCGAGAGGATCGGCCTGCTTTATCTCGTAGGTGGGACTGCGAGCTTTATCATGATGCGTATCGTGGGTGGTCTGGTGGACCGCTGGGGTGCAACCACCATGGTTTCAATAGGCACCCTGATTTACTGTTCTGCGCTGGTTGCGGGCTTCATCTGTCCGACTGCTTGGATGCCCGTGCTATTCGTATTCACCCTGTTCATGCTGTCGGGCAGCGTACGCAGGGTCCCCATGCAAACACTTGCCTCACGAGTGCCGCGACCTGCCCAGCGCGCGCGCTTCATGTCAGCCCAATCCGCCGCGCAGCATTTCTCTTCGGCGATTGGCGCCATGGGGGCCTCTGCATTTTTGATTGCCACGCCGAGCGGGCGTCTCGAGGGAATGGATCAAGTTGCGTGGGTGGCTCTGGCCCTAGCTTGTTTGGTGCCACTCGGGGCATTCTTGCTTGAACGGCGCGTTCGGCAGAGAGAACGGCTCGAGATGACGCAAGCTTTGCCAAATTCCGCCTGAACCAAGGACATCGATTCGAGCTGACGGTTGCAATGTGTAGGGGCTGCCGTAAGATGCCTTGGCCCCCCAACTTCCAATCCGAGAGATTTGGATCATGCGAAAATGCCTCATAGTCATCGGCACGGCTTGGTTCTTGGCCAGCTGCGGATCGTCCGCGGCTAGCAGTCCGAAGTCCCCCTCAGGCGGCGCGGGCGACGAAAATTCAGTCGCAAATAATTCGGGTGTCTCATCGCGTGGCACCAAGAAAAAGAGCGTGATGAATGGCTGGTCCGACGTGCCGCCGCTCGAGTCACATTCTGTTGCTGGTGTCGGCAATCGCAAGTCAAGAGTTACAATTACTTCAAACCCCACCAAACACGGGGACGCGCTTCACTTCCGGTTTCTCGTCAATGCGGTACCAATCTCGGGCGTGTTCTCGGCTCCCGGCGGCCAAGTTTCGACGTTTACGATACCCGTGGGCACCGTTCACTTTACCGTCGATGAGTGTGAGGGTGATACCCAGGGCTTCGAGCTAGGTCCCGATGAAGATATTCCGATCCACTGCGAGCTGACAACGGAAGGGGATTGCTGCGAG
>PMCK01000173.1 GCA_003154095.1 Myxococcales bacterium
TCATTCAACACACACATCATCGACGTAGCACTACGTAACAGCGCAGTGGTGACGGGGCTTTGCGACACCAAATGAATAGTGCGTTCGAGATCGGGTGCCTTGGCTCTCTCGAACGGGGCAAAGTAGGTGGTCCTAGTGCCCTTCCCGTCGCCGCTGCCCATGTCACCCCTCCGTTTCCGCGTCCGCTTTGGTGACATTGACAGGATACGCCATAATTCACAGACGAGTGCCTAGGGTGACGCCATCAACGTAGGAAAGACTGAATTTCGACAGGAGACAATCTAGGCCTCAGGGCCTAGATTGCATAGTGCTATGAATTGCCCGCCAAAAGATGCGTGGACTTGGGCGGCTAAGCGATAGGGCGAAAATTCTTGGGGTAGTCGCGTTGCTCTCGGCAACGGCATTTCGCCTGCCTGAACTGCTGAATCCCGGCGTTGTAAACTCCGACTCGGCGATTGTTGGTCTGCAGGCCATGCATATCCTACATGGCGAATGGCATTGGTTCCTCTGGGGCAGTGGCTACCAAACTACGGCTGACTCAGTTGTTGCAGCGGCCGTCTTCTTGATCATGGGCGCGACTCCGTTAGCGCTCATGCTAACGGCGCTAGTTGGACACTTGCTGGCGATCTTGTTCGCATTCCTTACATTGTGCCGGCGCCTATCGTCCACTGTTGCTCTTCTGTTGGTAACACCGCTCATTGCGTCGCCAGCGCCCACTCACACCTATACGTTGCACCCGCCCCGACAAACGGCACTGACACTCGTGTTTGTAGCCATCTGGATCATCGACGGTGCAGCCTCTGCGAGACATAAGCTTACTCGATTTGCGATAGGAGCCGCTATCGGAGCGCTGGCTTGCTTTGCTGACCCTTATGCCTTGGTCTTTTCCCCCGCATTGGCACTCCTTTTGGTCTTGGCAAGTCTTGATGGCACAAACTCACGCGGGATATGGTTGCGGCGTATCCTCGCTGCTACGGCTGGCGCAAGTGTTGGGGCAATTCCGTACATCGTCAGTCGACTATTACCGCAGGCGGCGCACGGACCATTAACGCTCACCTCAGAGCTGTTCGCACGCAATTGGGCATTGCTCAAACGGCCCTGCCTACCCTGGGTTCTGGGGACCACCGTGCTCCATCAACCGCCCGGCGCTAGCGACTATGTACTTTGGCACCCTCCTTGGCCTTTCCAGGTTTGCCAATGGTTTGGAGTCGCAGCATTCGTTGCAGCCTTCATAGTGTCTATCGGGGCTTTCCGGCGACAAGACGTTCCCTGGGAATCGCGCCGTCTTGGACTAATGGCGGCGCTTACCGCGCTGGCCACGATAGTCGGCTTTCTGCTCAGCGTCATGCCCATGGACCACTACGCAAGTCGGTACCTCGTGTCCCTAATTCTGGTGGCGCCGTTCCTGTTTGCCGTCTTAGCGCATATCGTATCTGCAAGACTCCTGTTTGCGCTGATGGTTCCAATGCTGGCATCCTTTGCCGTTTCAGGTTGGCTCGGATACGAACCATTCGTAAAGGGGATTCGAATCGTCGATGCGGGTTTGGATGCGGACGAATCCAGGCTACTTAGCGAACTGAAGCGACGCAATATTGCATATGCGTTAGCCGATTATTGGGCTGCCTACCGTCTTTCCTTCATGTTCAAGGAGCAAGTCGTAGTCGTTCCTTTACACGAATCGCAAGATCGCTACGCCGCCTACAGGCAAGACTTCGGTCGAGCAAGAAATTACGCTTACATTTACGACCATCGACGGTCCGAAGAATCGCAACAAACCGTCGAGAGTCGCGTGGCTAATGGGCTCGAGGAGAAATTTTCAGTTGGCGGTTTCGATGTGTATCGGATTTCACGCGACATGGAATAACTTCCTACGATCCAAGCACACGATGACACTCCTTGAGCTGTTCCGTGATCGGTATGATTTGCGGACACTGGTCCTCGCAAGTGCCGCATTCTATGCAGGCATCGGCTCGCTTGCCTTTGAGCCACTCGGAGCTCCCAATTTGCGCATATTGTTGCTTGGCGAACGCCTTTAGGTCCCAAACTTGGTAGTAATTCATGCAGCGAAAGACCTCCGAAATATTTACATTCTCGGGGCAAGGTTCGCAGTACTTGCAGCCCGTGCAGTACAGGTCCATCATCCGCTGGTTTTCGCGAACTGACAGGGCAATCTTATCCAATTCTTCGTCCGTAAGGGGTTCAGCTCGCTCGGCTGTAGCCAGGTTTTCTTCGAGCTGCTCCAAGGTGGACATCCCGCTTAGCGCAATCGATACTTGGAGATTGGAGAGCACGAAGCGCAATGCAATTTCAGGCGAACTGACACGCCGTTGCCCTTCCAGCAACTGGGACACGACCTCGCTGGGACTCCCCAGCCTGCCGCCGCCAACAGGTCCCATGATTGCGACTCCGAGCCCTTTGGCAGCCGCATAAGTCATGCCAGCTTCGTTGGAACGGTCGAGCAGATTGTATTGACAAAGCATTGTCTCGAATATGCCGGTATCGACGAGTTTTGGGATGTCGCCCGGCTTCGAGTGAAACGAGAATGATAGGTGCCGTACCAGTCCTTCGTCCTTCAGCTTGATGAATTCTTCGAGCGGTCCACCTGGAATTGATAGCTCCGTTTCAAAGGACTTCCATGAGATGCCCCATAGATGATAGTAGTCAACGTAGTCTAGGTTCATCGTATCGAGGCTCGTCTCGAATTTCTCCCGAAGATCGGACGCGGTCGGTTTACCCATCGCGTACTTCGTCGAAACGCGAATGCGACTTCGATCCATGCTTTTGATGGCTTCTCCCAAGGTCCGTTCCGAGTCGCCGCCGCAATACCACTTCCCGGTATCGAAATAGTTTATTCCCTGTTCATAGGCCCGTAGCAAAAGTGGAACAGCCCGATCACGGTCGACCGTCGTCCTATCGATCATCGGCAACCGCATGGCGCCAAAACCAAGAACTGAGGTCTCAAAGCCAGTCTTCCCGAATTTTCGGTATTGCATCGGCCCTATATCTAGCATTTTGCGCTCCGAATGCCGCGCGCAATCCCGTATTTACTCGCACATGAGTGGCGGAGTGCCAGACTCAGCCAGGTGTTCGATACGATATTGAGGTGCGACAATCTCGGAGCAACGAGCGCCAGCCACGATCGGCGCTAAATACGGACCGTGTCAATGTTGCTGCTCGATCTTGCGTTGCTATTGCCTTCGTTAGAGGCAGCTATTCGCATCATAAATCTGCGATACCTGAGATACCATGGTAACGAGATCCCTTCCGGATTCGAAGGGGTAATCGATGCGACTACTCTGGGTAGAATGTCGGCCTACGCCGGTGACACGGGTCGGTTGGGCTTGGCCAGTCATCTTGTGGCGCAGGCGCTGATAATCCTTGCAATTTTTGGAGGCGCGCTCGAACGCTACGACCAATGGATTGCGCACGTCAGCCATTCATTGATCATTCAAGGTGTTTGTTTCTTTCTCGGCGTTAGTTGGTGCTTTGTACTAATTTCGTTGCCATTCGGAATGGTCAGTAGTTTCGTTATCGAACAGCGCTTTGGTTTCAACCACACAACCAAGGGGCTATTTTGGGCGGACTTTGCCAAGGGACTACTCTTGTCAACTGTTTTCGTTCTCGTTTTGACGTCGTGCGGATTGTGCCTTGTAAAATGGTCGCCCCAATTCTGGTGGGTACTTGTATGGTTGTTTTTCCTTGTGTTCGAAGTGACGGTCACTCTGGTCGCGCCAAGGTTGATCGAGCCACTTTTCATGAAAACCACGCCACTGGAGCGCGAGGAACTGGAGGCCGACATATGCGCGCTGGCGAAAAGCACGGGAGTCAAGGTGGATCGGGTATTTCAAGTCGATGCGTCTCGTCGCAGCGGTCATACCAATGCCTATTTTACCGGTCTCGGTCCTGTGAAGCGCGTCATTCTGTTCGATACGCTTCTCGAAAAATTGGACCGCGCGGAGATATTAGCCGTGCTGGCGCATGAACTCGGTCATTGGAAACTTCGCCATATTTCGAAGTCATTCGTGATGTTTCAAGCGTTGGCGCTGGGGGCAATCTATGGCGCCTACCGATTCATTAATTGGGAAGGATTGCCCAGCTTGATTGGAGCAGCCCATTGTTCATTTCCAATGCGCGTCTCGATTGCAATGTTTACGGGCTCACTCGTCTCAGTCTGCCTGAGTCCCTGCCTGAAAGCTTTGTCACGACGTCACGAGTGGCAGGCGGACAATTTCGCGCGCGGATTGGTCGAACCTAGTGCATTGGCGAGCGGGCTTATCAAATTGGCGGTGGATAATTTGGCCAATCTGCATCCGCATCCTCTATATTCGGCGTATTACGCGTCACATCCGACCGTGGTTGCCCGCGTTGCACGGTTGCGCTCACATGATGGGACAGTCGGAATCTAGTCAAGCCTTTGCAACACGAGTTTACGAGGTCGAGGGCGGTTCGCTGAGATCCGAAATGCGCCTCGAACTCGCTCAGTAAATTCGTGGGCATCGCGCTTGTCGTGCGCGTGCAAATAGGCCAGCGGTTGGCGGCGCTCGACGCGCTCACCGTACTGCACAGCGAGTTCAATGCCTACGGCAGGGTCTACGGGTTGATCGGCGCGCGTTCGTCCAGCCCCCAATTCGAGCGCCACCCTGGCAAGTTCCCTGGGGTCGCATCGGGAAATCCACCCGGTTTGGTTGGCATCTACTGCGTAACGCTGGCGCGTGCGGGGCAATCGTCGCGGGTCAATAACGCATTGTGCATCGCCACCATGCGCCTTGACCATTCTGACGAAACGGTCGAATGCCGAACCATTTGCCAGTGCCTCTTCGAGTAGCGTTCTCGCCTGCGCCGCGGTTCTTGCCACCTTTCCGAGGCATAACATTTCAACTCCCAATCTAAGCGTGAGCTCGCGAGAATCAGCCGGCCCGCGATCGTTCAATATATCGATGGCTTCCGCAGTTTCGAGTGCATTGCCAATGGTCTTACCCAAAGGAACATTCATATCGGTGAGCAGCGCAATGGCCCCTTTGCCCGATTGCTTGCTGATATCAACGAGGTTTCGGGCCAATTTTCTTGCATCCGCGAGATTGGACATAAACGCCCCGGAGCCCACCTTGACGTCGAACACTAGTCCGTCGACACCCTCCGCCAACTTTTTCGAAAGTATGCTGGCCGTGATAAGTGGGATGGACTCTACCGTGGCCGTTACGTCCCGAAGCGCATATATTCGACGATCGGCGGGGGCGATCTCGGCAGTTTGACCCATGATAGACACTCCAACCCGCCGCAAGACACCCTCGAATGCTTTCGCTGTCAGATGCGCCTTATAACCCGGAATAGCTTCGAGCTTGTCCAAAGTGCCGCCGGTGTGACCGAGCCCTCGGCCCGAAATCATCGGGACTTGGACGCCGCAACATGCCACCAATGGTGCCAAACACAGGCTAATCTTATCGCCTACACCCCCTGTCGAATGTTTGTCTATTCGGGGGGAGCGCACCGAAGGCAAACTCAGAGTCTTGCCCGATTGCAGCATCGCATGAGTCAAGGCCAAAGTTTCTCGCCTATCGAGCCCGTTTAGCCAGGCTGCCATTAGCCAAGCGCTCATTTGATAGTCGGAGACACGATTTGACATAAATCCCTCGATTAACTCGTGGATTTCGACGTCAGAGTGGCGCTTATTGTCCCGTTTCCTCGCAATTAGATCGACCGGAAGGCTCATGAACAGCAACCATAGCCCGACTTAGATTGGTTTTCACCATTATGGAGTCTGGGTGCGAAAACTGCGCCTAACTGGCTACTTCAGTGACATTTGGAGATGATGCCGTCGGACCTAAGTCTGAAAGTTGAGTGAGTCACTAACGGTATGGTCAAGCGGCAATCCTGGCGTAAGATGTTGCCGGCCAGCATGAGCGAAATTGGCACAAGGCACCCATCGAGCGCGAGCTTCAGCCCCCACGAACCCGAGTCTTGGGCCTCACTCCGCGTGCCGCTAGGTGTTCATCGAAGTGGGGATACCGTAACGTTTGCCGTGTACTCGCGGCGCGCCACGCGGGTACTGCTGGAGGTATATTCGGATCCAATTTTGTCGGAAGCGCAATTCGAATATTTCCTACAAAAGAACCCCGACGACAACATCTGGCGTGCTTGCCTCAAGTGTGTGCCGCACGGTACTCTGTACGGCTTTCGGTGTTGGGGGCCCAACTGGGTTTTCGATCCCACTTGGACAAGGGGCAACTGTAGTGCCGGCTTTCTTGCGGACTACGACAGATTCGGCAATCGCTTCAATCCCAATAAGGTCCTGTTCGATCCATACGCGCGGGAACTCAGCCATGACCGTGTCACATTCGAATTGCTCGAGGCGGGCCACGATATTTGGATCTATGCGACTGGTGATGTCGAATACCGGGGCAGTCCGGCAAGAATGCACGACACGGCGATATGGGCACCCAAAGGCGTCGTTATCTTCGATGATACATCGGTGGGCACGAGGCCTCGCATCCCGCCGGAGTCGGCGATAATTTACGAGGCGCACTTGCGCGGATGCACGCAGCATCCGTCATCTTCGGACCTGGGACGCCTATTGCGCAACGCCGAGGGTTTCGACGAAGTTGTGAGTGTGCCGCACATCTTGCGGGGAACCTACGCGGGAGCGGCCTACTTAGCGCCCTATCTGAGAGCGCTTGGATTTACAACGGTCGAATGGTTACCGGTCCAGGACACCGAGAATGCTTTGAATTCGGTCGCGTCGCCCCTAGCTAACTATTGGGGCTACATGACAATGGGCTATTTCGCGCCTGACCGTCGTTACTCTTTCGACCGCTCGCCGGGCGGGCCCACGCGTGAATTCAAGAACATGATTCGGGCCTTTCACGACCAAGGGCTCGAGGTTTATCTAGATGTCGTCTATAACCATACGGGTGAAGCAGGTAACTTCGAGAAGCGTCGCGATACGACTGGTTTCGTGAGCCTGGGTGGGTTCGACGCCGCAGAGTACTACATAGAAACTCACGAGGGGCTCATAATTGAAGGCGCGACCGGATGTGGAAATCAACTCAATTGCTCGAGCCCGATCGCGCAGGAGTTGGTACTCGATTCGCTGCGATATTGGATCAATGTGATGGGAGTCGATGGTTTTAGATTCGATTTGGCTCCCGTGCTCGGTAGAACGCCCAACGCCTTTGAGCGTACCGCTTGGGACGATCAAAGGCGGTTCTTCCGCGATCACCCACTTCTTTCAGCAATTCGTGATTTGGGTCGAGTAAATGAAGTGGAGATGATTGCCGAGGCGTGGGACCTTTGGGGTTACGAAGTCGGCAATTTCCCCTCGGATTGGGGCGAGTGGAACGGTCGTTACCGCGACGCGGTGCGACGTTTCGTGCGGGGCGATGGAAACGCGCGCGAGTTTGCTGACATGCTGAACGGCGATTTTCTCCACTTCAACGACCGAGGAGGACCTCAGCATTCGATCGACTTCATTACGGCGCACGATGGCTTCACATTGCTGGATTTGGTGAGTTACAATTCGAATCGTAACCAACAATCCTGGCCTTTCGGGCCATCTGACGGCGGTGCTGCGGAAAATCTCTCCTGGGACTGCGGGGGCGACTTGCAGGTGCGGCGTCAGCAACTACGTA
>PMCK01000492.1 GCA_003154095.1 Myxococcales bacterium
AACCGCTCGAATCGCATACCGAGCCGAGTGCGCTCGTCGAGACCCATCATCCCGAAAGGCAAGCTCTAGTCACCGATGCGCGTCGTCAGCTTCACCTCGCGCTCGAGGCGCTCGATCCCGAAAAGCGCGCCGTGTTCGTCATGTTCGAGCTCGAGGGGATCGCCTGCGCCGAGATCGCATCGTTGCTCGGTGTGCCGAAGGGTACGGTCTTTTCGCGGCTCTCGCACGCGCGTCACGAATTTTTGGAACAGCTCAATCGCTTAGAGCGGCGTGAAGGAAAACCTCCTTTGAAGTTGGGAGCGGAATCATGACAGAGCCAACTCGATGGCTAGACGATCCGCGTACGGAATCAAGTCTACGCGAAGTGCTCGGATCTGCGAGCGACGCACCTCCGATGCCCGGGCAGGCGCATGCGCAAATGACGGTGTTTGCCGCGGGTTTAGCCGCAAAAGGGGTTGCAGCTCAGACCGCGCTCGGCAGCTCCGCACTAAAATCGCTGGGGACATTTTTGGGGATTCACGGCACGGGAAAGGCCATTGCCGTCGCGTCGATGATGAGCGCCCTCGGCGTGGGCAGTTATTTTGGCGTGCGGCACTACGTGACACACAGGTCTACCTTGGCACATGCTGGTTCGACGACCCTGCCCTCCCGCGCACCCACCCCCGGATTGCAGCCGCCCGGTGTGCCCGCCGTGGGAGATCTACCTGCCGCAGCTGAGGCACCCGCCTCGAGCGAACCGCTGAGCGCCGCCGGGCAGCCTTCGCCCGCGCGCGCCGCCGAAGCTCGCGGCAGCTCGGAGCCCACCGCACGCTCGAATTCGGGTCAAAGCGGTGCCGGCGCGTTCGAGGAACTCAGCATCGCCGATGAGGCGCGCTTGCTCGAACGCGCGCGCGCCGCGCTCGCGACCGACCCGAATCGGGCACTCGAAGTTGCCAACGCGCACCAACAGCTGTACCCTGCCGGCCAGATGAGCGCCGAGCGGGAGCTCATTGCCGTGGATGCCTTGCTGCGCCTCGGCCGGCGCTCAGAAGCCGAACAGCGAGCAGCCCCGCGCCTTCGCCAATTTCCGAACAGCCTGTACGCTCGGCGCCTGCGGCAATTGTTGAACTAGCACTCACTTTTTTTGAAGCGCCCGGCCGTAACCGGCAATTCAAGTGACGGAGGACACAATGAGATCTCTTAGAATCCTTTCGACCGTATGCTTAGCAAGTCTGGCCCTCAGCGCCTGTAACTCGCCCGCTGACGTAGCCCAGCGCAATGACGTACCCAATTCGCCCGATGCCGGGGACGCGCGCGAAACTTTCCTTCGCTCGGACTCGCCGGCGGTAACCAACCCCGACATCTCCGATACCGACTACGCAAGCTTCATCACCGATTCGAATGCGTTTGGACTTGGGCTTTACCAGCAGGTCAATGGTGATCTCGCATTGACGGACAAAAATGGTGTCTTCTCTCCGGTAAGTGCACAACTGGCGCTGGCCATGACGTACGGGGGCGCCGCGGGCGATACGGCCACTGCGATGAAGAGCACTCTTCGCGACAATCTGAGCGCGGGGCTGTATCACGTAGCCACTAACCGCCTGCAGCGCGACCTGGCGAGCCGCAACTACACCCGCACCGATTCATACGGGTACACGTGGCGCATCGAGCTCTTGCCAGCAAACTCTCTCTGGATCGACAACACTTTCTCGGTCAAGACGACCTTCCTAGACCTTCTGAGCCAGCAATATGACACGGGCCTTTACCGAGTGAATTTCATGGGGCAGCCCGAGCCCTCGCGACTGGCCATCAATGCCTGGGTTATGGATCACACGAATGATCGCATCGACAACCTCTTGGCACCCGGGGACATCGATAGCACCACTCGATTCGTCATCGCTAACGCGCTCTACTTCTATGGCAGCTGGGCTTCAACGTTTGACAAGACCCGGACTCAACCGGGCACATTTCACACATTGGCCGGCACGGATGTCACGACCAACATAATGAACGGGAATGCCCAAGATTTGCAGTACAAGTCCACGTCAACGGGCGAGGTAGTGCAGTTGCCGTACACGAACGGTGACCTGTGGATGACGCTGGTTCTGCCGAGCTCAGGACAATTCGAAGCCACTCGCGCCCAGATCTCGGGGTCGTGGCTNNAAGATCGCGACGCCTCAACTCCGATTGACCAATTCCCTCAGCACTCTTGGAATGGGTATTGCATTCTCCGGTCAGGCCGATTTCTCTGGCCTTGCCAACGAGCCCCTGTCAATTGCGGCGGTCGTACAGAAGGCTTTCATCGGCGCCGATGAGGACGGGACCGAAGCCGCAGCAGCTACGGCAGTGATCGGTTCAGGAGCGATACCAACTCCGCCCATTCCGATCACCTTCGATCGCCCCTTCCTCTTCTTCATTCAAGATAAGACGGGGATCCTGTTGTTCGCTGGGCAAGTCGTGGATCCGAGTCAGTAGGTCGAACCAGGCGCATTCCCATTCGAGGCACTCTGAGCCATCGTGGCGAACCCCTTCGCGGCGATGGCCAGTGCCGCCCAAGCGGGCCAACTTCGCATCAAACCGCGTCGCCGAGCTCAGAAAGTCGCGGCACCGCCAGCCGGTCAAGTGTCCTATACTGGGTACCTGCAGCGCGCAGCTCGGATGGCCGCGGCACCGCTGGAATCCCACGGTCGATTCGAGGTATAGGCGCAGTTATGTCAGGCACCGAACGCGCTTCTTGGGATGAATACTTCATGTCGATTGCCCGAGTGGTAGCCACGCGGTCCACGTGCGACCGCAAGCACGTCGGCGCAGTCATCGTTCGCGACAGAATCATTTTGGCGACGGGCTACAACGGCAGCATTCGCGGACTGCCCCATTGTGACGAAGTGGGCCATCTCATGGAGGACGGCCATTGCGTGCGCACCGTGCATGCCGAAGCCAACGCCACCGTTCAGGCGGCTCGTACTGGTGCTCGCATCGAAGGGGGCGATATCTACGTCACCGCGTCGCCCTGCTTCGGCTGCTTCAAGCTGATAGCTAACGCAGGTTTGACCCGCATCGTGTTTGGCGAATTCTACCGTGACGAACGGATCTTCGAATTCAGCAAGGCACTTCACATTGACTTGGTGCATCTGCCCGAGAAAGCCTCACCGGCATGAGCCTGCGAGTTGCAGTCGTATGCGGAGGACCGTCCGCCGAAGCCGATGTCAGTCGCAAGAGCGCTGATGGGGTCGTGGCGGCACTTGGACGCGGCGGCCATTCGGTTACACGCCATGAATTGGACGTCAATCTCGCGACGCGCCTGGTCGCGGAGCAACCCGACGTCGTTTTTCCGATTACACACGGCACGATCGGCGAGGACGGCTGTTTACAAGGGCTGCTCGAAGTCTTGAATCTGCCGTACGTAGGGTGCGGCGTGCTAGCGAGCGCCGTGGCTGCAAGTAAGCCTCTCGCGAAGCAAATCTGGAGAGAGCGCGGACTGCCCGTGACTCCTGATGTAGTCGTTACTCGAGGTGACGATGCTCAGAGAGCGGCGTGGCAAGCCAGGGAAAGTCTGGGTGCGGCGGTCGTAGTCAAGCCTGCGCAAGGGGGCTCGGCGATCGGGGTATATCGTATCAACGCGGAGCAGCCGATCGGCGACGTCGTTGCCGGAATCACTGGGGTGCTGCAACTGGACAACCAAGCCGTCATCGAGCCCATGTTGAGTGGAGTGGAGGTGACCTGCGGAGTGCTCGAATCCGTCCCTGGCTCACCCGAGGCATTCCCGCCAACGCTGATTGTCCCGCAATTGGCAGAGTTTTACGACTTTGCCTCGAAGTACGCGCCCGGAGGGAGCCGTCACGTCTGTCCTGCGCCGTTTTCGAAAGAGGTTATGAGTCAGATCCAAGATTTCGCGGTGCGAGCACATCGGGCTGTGGGCGCCCGGGATATGTCGCGTGTCGATTTCTTCGTCGACGACAGTCAGTCGCCAGCTCGAGTTACGATGTTGGAGATCAACACACTGCCAGGAATGACTGCGACGAGTTTGTATCCCGAGGCAGCTGCGGTTTACGGAGTCGATTTTGCGGAGTTGTGTGACAGGTTGGTAAAGGCTGCTTATGCGCGGGGGCGCAGGAGTGCGCCCGAGGTTTTGATGATACCGACTTAGGCCGGGGCTGGGGCTGTAACTGGTTCGGTAACAGGGACTGGTTCAGGGGCTGGTTACCGCCCAAGCAATCGCGACAACCTATGTCGTATCCGCGCGCGCCGAATTGAGTTTCTTCGAACCCGCCCGGAGCAAGTAGCTTGCGCCACTCGCTACCCCAGGTGCGAGCATGGCGAAGGATGGCTTCAACCGCATCGACCGCAAGTTAAAGAGTCGGGTCACGCGGCTCCCCATGGAAATCATGGGCGACTCGATCAAGTGGTACAGGGCAACCGGGACACTCACAGTTGTTAGCAAAAATACCCCAACGCGCGCAACCATCGGCCAGTGCGATAGCTGCTCGAACGCGAGCCAAATCAGAATGAAGTGAGACAGGTAAATGCCATAGGAGTAACGCGCGATAAGTTGGCATGTCCGCCGAAGGATCCCCTTGGGCATTTCACGGAACATCGTGGCGAGAAGGCCAAGGACGAGGCAGCAAAGCCAGCTGGAAATGAGCGATGGTCGCAATAGGTAGCATAGAGTTACCGCACCCAGAGCGACTGGCCACAATTGCCAACTCAACACTCGATGCCCTTTCCAGAGCGCGAATGCAACAATGCCTGCCGCAAAACACGGCCCATACATCGGTAGTTGCAGATGCCGCCACGACATCCAAGCAATGCCTACCGCAAGTGCGAGTAGCCAAAGGAACATGGCCTTGACTGCCCTGCGACGAGCACCCAAAAAAGCGTACGCAGCCGGCAGGACGATATACATCTGCATCTCGAGCGGCAGACTCCAAAGGGGTGCTTCGGCAGGTTCGAAGTGCGTGAAGTTCTCGACCAGAAAGAGGTTAGCTAGCACGGCGCTAGGCGGGAGAGGCACGGAGTAGAAGTGCCCTTGGTGCAAGTGCCCCACAGGTAAGCGCAGCACCGCAATAATCAACACGAAGAACATGGAGAGGGGTAAAATTCGAAAGCATCTTCGAACGATAAACTCGACGAAAGAACTCAGGTGACGCTCCAGAGATTGCATGAGCACTAGCGCGGTGTGGACGAAAAAAATGAGAACGCCCCAGCGCCCAAGATCGCTCATCTCCGGAGTCGTTTGTTGCGTCCCGCCAAAGAAGAGTTTAATATGGAAGACGACGACAAAGGTTACCGCCGCGCTACGCAGGAGGTCCAAGTTTGGACTTTCGACGACAGCCGTTGCATTAGGTGCCGAAAGGGGCCGGATCTCACGGGTTAACATAACGATTGCGTCACCCGCCAAGCACGCTGCATGCCAATGGGTTTAGGTCCCCAATCGAACTCGCGAGGGCCGATGTCTGGCAAAGACGTATCAGGTGCATGGGACAATCGCGCTAACGCGCCTCAATTGGCGACTAATTCCGCATTTACAACTGCGGTCACCGCGTGACGACAAATGGCAAATTGCGAATCGCTAAGCAGCGGTTTTCGCAGTTTGCAAACGGCCTTCGAGCCTTAGGTGCTAACCGAATGGGCTCAACTGAAGGAACCGAATCTCTTGTTCCGCTGGGACAATCGAAGCAATTATCGACTGAAATATTCTCAGCAGGATACCGATCGCCATGGGTCTTGGTTCGAGGGATTTGAGCATCGTTACTCCGCCCCTCGTAAATCCTCCGCGATAGTCGCAAATTGCTCGAGTGCGGCCTCCAAATCGGCGGCTATATCCGCCGCGATGGTCTCCGGGTCGGGCAAGTTCGCCGACTCCTCTAGCGCTTCGTCCTTGAGCCAGAATATATCGAGGTTGAGCTTGTCGCGCTTCGTGAGTTCTTCGTACGTGAAGGACTTGAATCGCTCACTCTCTTTGCGATTGTTGCGATTTTTCTGGTTGTAGCATTTGACGAATTCGTCAAGGTCGCTTCGCTTGAGGGTGTTTTCTTTGAGGGTGAAGTGTTGGTTGGTGCGTAGATCGTAGATCCAGAGTTTTTGGGTCCAGGGTTTTTCTTGGGCGGGTTTGCGGTCGAAGAAGAGGACGTTGGCTTTGACGCCTTGGGCGTAGAAGATGCCGGTGGGCAGGCGCAGTAGGGTGTGAACGTCGGCTTGCTTGAGGAGTTCGCGGCGGACGGTTTCGCCCGCGCCCCCTTCGAAGAGGACGTTATCGGGCAGTACGACGGCTGCGCGACCGTGCTGTTTGAGGATGGTGAAGATGTGTTGAAGGAAGTTGAGCTGCTTGTTGCTCGTGCTTGCCCAGAAGTCGTCGCGGTTGATGACGAGCGATTCCTTGGAAGTGTCGCCCGCGTCATTGACAATCGTAACGCTGCTCTTCTTACCGAAGGGCGGGTTGGCCAGGACTATCTCGTACTCGCCGTGTTTGCCGGCTAGCGCGTCTTTGGTGACGACGGGCAAATCCTCCTCGGAATCGCCGCCAATGCCGTGGAGCATCAGGTTCATGGCGCAGAGACGCGTGACGCTGTCTACGAGTTCGATGCCGAAGAATGTGCCGCTCTTGAGCTTCTTCTTTTGCGCCCGGTCGGGCGTGGGATTCTTGGCGATGTAGTCATGCGCCGCGAGCAAGAAGCCGCCGGTGCCACAGGCGGGATCGCAAATGGCCTGCCCCGGCTGCGGGGCAATGACGTCCACCATCGCGGCAATCAGCGAGCGCGGCGTGAAGTATTGGCCCGCGCCTCCCTTGACGTCTTCCGCGTTCTTTTGGAGCAAGCCCTCGTAGGCATCGCCCTTCACGTCCGCGGACAGGCTCGACCATTGCTCCTTGTCAATTAGGTCCACGATCAGCCGGCGGAGTTTGGCCGGATCTTGGATCTTGTTTTGCGCCTTGCGGAAGATCACGCCGAGCATGCCCGAGCGCTTGCCGAGTTCGTCGAGTGTATGGCGGTAATGCGCCTCTAGTGCGTCGCCGTCCAGTTTTAGCAGTGCGGTCCAGCTGAACTTGGACGGAATCGGCGATAGCTTGTTGAATGGCGGCTTTGACTGCTCGTCGGCCATCTTGAGAAACAAGAGGAACGTCAGCTGTTCGACGTAGTCGCCATAGGACAGGCCGTCGTCGCGCAGGATGTTGCAGTAGTTCCATAGTTTCTGGACGAGGGCGGTCGGGTTGGTCATTTGCGTGTCAGTTCAAGCGTGGCCTCGAGAACCGGCAGCACGGCGAGATCCTTAGGTCGCCCTGCGTTGCGAGGCAGCGCAGTAGTTCAGCCAGATTCCGCGATGCCATTAAGGCTGCGTAGCTCCTGCAGCGAATCGGCCGCTTGTTGTATGTGTTCGATTCGTTCGACGGGAGTCAGTTTCAACATCCATCGGATGAGTGTCAGATCGACCCCATTGCGGTCGTACGCATGTTCGGCTGAGTCAAAGGGCTGCGATTGAGCTTCGGTCACGTCAGGGAGTCTACCGTCGAGGGCGGCGATTTGCACGCATGCGACAGCAATAGGCGCCAGTTTCCCTTCACGTCCGGCGAGCTGGGGCAGTTACCCGGGATTTCCGGATAACTGACTTTCGGCTAATTCGCCTTCCTTGAAGATATTCTGGATGTGCTCGCTAATTGTGCGAACATCTGACGCTTGCCAGCTCGTATACCTAGCAAGGTGGCGACTTGACCGATTGGTACTAACTAATGCCCAACAGCGAGGACGTCGTCGTGGTCGAATTGGATGGCATTTGTAATTACTTACCGATTGGCGATGGAATCCTCACGGCGGGTCAGCCAAGCGAGGAGCACCTACGCCAGCTTGCATCGGGTGGCTTTGAGGCAGTAGTCAATCTGGGCCTGCTCGATCCGAAGTACTGCTTGCCCAATGAGGCGGGATCAGTCGCGGCGCTTGGGATGTCTTACCACCATATCCCGGTGATTTTTCAGAACCCATTGATTCAGGACTATGAGCGCTTTCACCAAACCATGTGCGCCCTGCGCGATCGGACAGTCTTCGTCCATTGCGCAATGAACTATCGCGTGTCCTGCTTTTCGGCTCTATACGGCGAAGCAGAACTGGGCTGGTCACGCGAGCGGGCGGATGCTCACATTGCTCAGGTATGGGAGCCTGACGAAACTTGGAGGGCTTTCTTGGAGCGCGTTCGCGGCGGTTAGAGAGGTGACTGACACCGAGCAAAGCACATCCCTGTTTTGCCAAACAAGCCCGGTCATTGACCCAGCGACCCGCTGGGGCTACACTCTTTGAGTGCGTGCACTGGAATTTACGACCAACTTGAGCGGCGATTCCGTCCTTTCGATTCCAAAGGAAGTCGCCGATCAGCTGCCCAAGGAGGGCCGCGCGAGGGTTCTTGTTTTGGTCGATGACGACACGGAAGA
This sequence comes from Myxococcales bacterium, assembly GCA_003154095.1. GTDB lineage: Bacteria > Myxococcota_A > Polyangia > Polyangiales > Polyangiaceae > FEN-1139. Next base: position 8,396 of record PMCK01000492.1, read on the forward strand.
CGCGCAATGGCGTCGCTCCGCCTACGAACAATTCATGCGCGACGACGCCCCCGAAGATTCCGTTTACGATAGCTATCGCTGACATGTTCGGGGAAATACACATTTGCCAGTTTCCCTTCACGTCCGGCGAGCTGGGTAAGCCTCGTCCAGTACTGACTCTCTTTGACTTGGGTCTAGACGTCGTCATTTGCCGAATTACCTCCGTACTGCGCACAGGGCCACTCGACGTATTGCTTGCTGACTGGAAACAGGAAGGCCTAGCACTTCCGTCCGTCGCGCGACTCGACCGAATCGTCACCGCCGAGAAGACTCTCGTGACACGCCAAATTGGCAAGCTTAGCACCGTTGACGAACAGGCCGTGCGCAAAGCCTGGAATCAGTACATGCGACTATAAGCGCCGGGGCAACCCACGGGTGAATGTCGCCGTTTCGCACCCCTCACAAGTGCTTCGCAGCATATACCTTTCCAAATCGATTTTGGAGTTCGTCGGACACGCAATGCCGATGGCATTGCTGTGGCAGTTGCTCATAACAGGTCAGAGCGATTCGTTGTCCGTCACGCACTAAGGTTCTAAGGCATTCGAGAGCTTCGGCTTGGTTCGGTAGGGTTTCTCGCTCGTAGTCCGCAAATAGTGCGTCATAGTCCTCTTGCGTCTCAAGGTCCTTTCGCAGCTCGGAAGCGATCCCTAGCTCGGGGATATGCCTGTATCGAATGCCCACGCCATCGCAAGCTTTCCCGAGAGTGCTCTTAGAAAACCCATACTTTCGGCTAATCGGATTGCGCCTAACATCGCAGAGGAGTGTGATTCCAGAGCGCAGGAGCACGTTCAGGTAGCTCTCAACGGAGCGGCCTTCGTACCCGATGGTAGAAATGGCTACGGGCCTAAGCACACGGCGTGCGGCTTCGATGCTGGCCAGAGCGGCGTCGTCGCCACTCAGCACCCGCTCGGCAATTTCGCTCCGAGTCGCGTAATAGGGGAAACGGCGATAGCACTCCGCAACGAGCGAGTCGCCGCGGTTACTGCGGTACCGTCGGGCAAAGGCGGCCACGTGGGCATTCTCGACTCGCCCGATTGCTCTACGACCCTTGTCGGTTATCTGCCATTGCTGTTCATCGTCAACTAGCAAACCGCGCTCGACTAGCTTTCGACGGTCGGCGCATGATGTGAATGAAAATGCACCGAATTTGTAAGGAATGAATTCGTAAGCGTCGTTGGCTTCGGGCTCCTGGCAGTAGAGGAAGAGCAGCTTTTGAAAGTCGAGATTTTCGGCAGTGCCGCCCAGTGCGTCGAGAAGCGTCAGGAGCCGCCGCTGGCGTTCGAAAAGAACGGGAGAGGCGCTCCTTAGCGTTCTCTCGTTCGACACTTTCATTCCCCCTTTGATCGCCCTTGTACGATTTGCGTCCTTCAAAAGCAGCCGGATGCGGCCGTCGTTTCCATGCCGAAACGCATTACAATGTTCAACATCGGCGTCGGCCTATGCGCGCATGGCCTGCGTCAGAATCTCGTTCGGATTCCGATTGACATAGCATAGTACCGAACGCTAAATACAACAAGTGGCTGAATTACGGCGTTCTGTGCCCGTTCTGGATGGTCCGATTCGACGATTGGGGCGAACGAGCGTCGATTGGGACGAGGAGTTTAGGGAGGCCCTGCTGGTTGCGGCCTCCAGTGCGGTTCGCGGTGATGCGTATCAAGGTGTGACGGCCGTAAAGCATCTCATCGCAGTCCTTCGAGAACGCGATCCAGAATTGGCTGAGAGGCTCAAGTCCGCTATTGGTACGGGCGGCTCGTCGACTCGGAACGCGGCTCTTTCGCCAGGACGAGTTGCTGCCGCGCCGCTCGACTTGGATCGGCGAATGCCATTGAGCACCATTCAGAATCCGATGGAGGGGCTGGCACCAGTTCTCGCGCCAGAGCCGGCGGCGCGGCTTGCGGAGTTACTTGATGAGCATCGTCGGGCTGAGCTTCTTGAACGTTCGGGCCTGCAACCTCGTCGAACTATGCTGCTCACCGGGCCACCCGGAGTTGGAAAGACGATGGTTGCTCGCTGGATGGCGCGGAGTCTGGAGCTTCCGCTGGCTGAAGCGAATATTTCCGTGATCGTGTCGAGTTTTCTGGGTCGAACTGCTCAAAATATCCATGAGTTGTTCGAATTCGCCCGCGCCAATCCTGTGGTTCTATTCTTAGATGAATTCGACGCACTCTCGAAACAACGCGACGACGCACATGAAGTTGGAGAAATGAAGCGGGCGGTCAGCACGTTGCTACTGGAGCTTGACCGCCCGCCCCAACATGGGCTCGTTATTGCGGCGACTAACCACCTGCAGCTGGTCGATTTGGCCATTCGGCGCCGATTTGATACGAGTATCGAACTAGACATTGCTGACGCTGATGTTGCAGTGTCGATATTGGAGCTGCACCTAAAGCAAGATTTGCCTGTACCAATTCGGAACGTTGCCAAGGAAACACTGGCCGGGACCAGTGGCGCGCACATCAAGACTCTTGCCGATGCGGCTCGACGCCGAGCCGCGCTCAGCGAAACTGAAGTCAGCACTTGTTTGTTGCAGGAATTGGCTAGGACTGCAAAAACGACCGAATCAAGGAAGATTCTGGCGCAGCGCTTAAGGACGGTGCTCAATGACGACGCCAACTCAATGAGTTCTATTGCCGAATTGCTAGGCGTATCAAAATCTACAGTGCATGGATATTTGCGGGGGACAAATAAGTGACGGAACAGAAGAACTATACATTACTAGGAAATGCAGAAGCG
>PMCK01000625.1 GCA_003154095.1 Myxococcales bacterium
CCGCAGCCGCTTCCACCGGCGGAGCCCGCTCCGCCCATGTTGGCGGTCGTGCGCTCAGTTGTCAGCTGTCGATTATCGACTGCACAGGCAGGTGCAACAGTTGTCGCGCCTATCAATGCCCACCGCCGCCATGTTCTTAGACTCACCCTGCACCCACCCATCACCAGCTCCCTTGAGCAGCAGCACCCCAAAAGCCTCCGTTGCTACCTCCCAACACAGGACCCAAATTCAATGCGGACGCTGGGGCCTTTTCGCGGTTTGCTGGTTTTGATACGTAATAAATAGTTGCTGCGGTAATACTCGCAGCGCCGAGTCCAAATGCGATATACGCACCCGCTCGCGCAGTTTTGGCGTCACTCACCAAGCTATCGTGCGTTTGAATGTCCGACTGTGAACAGCCCACGTTGGCGGGGCAAATATCCCGTGCTTGCCCATTTTTTGACTGGAATATTAGTGCAAAGATAGTTCCCGCCGCAACGCCAGCGCCTCCGACCAGAAGCCCTGCAGCTGGCCAAATTCCACTTGAATCATCCTTGGTTTTGCCTGCTGCCGCGGGCGGCGGCGCAGTTTCGTAGAGCTGCCTTTCCGACGAACTTGAGCTTGACGGCTTTCGGGATACGGCGTCCGGAGTATTGTGGACAATGGTCGTCGATTCAACGGTTGGGGGAACAGCGACTATTACCGTTAGCGCCTGGGGCGGCACCGTGACCTGCGTCTTCCAGAGTTCCTTGTCGTCTCTCGAGACCGACACTACCATGTAAACGCCAGGGTCGACGGGGGTCGGCTCACGCCACTGATGACCTGCGAGGATGACATCGTCGCGAGACACGCGGATGCTCTTCACGGTCGAATTAGACCTCACCTGCAACCGGGATAGTTTTGGCAATAGTGCTTCAGCGCGGTGATTGGCGACGCGCTCACGATCGGTCTGACCTTTTTCCTTGGAAGCAGCGGCGGCCGCCAAAAATAAGTCGTATGCACTGGCATTTCGCCCGACATGCTCCCAGCAATCGGCGAGATTGAATTGAGTTCCAATACCCGATTCCAGTTTTAGACTCTTTTCAAACAGCGGGCAGGCCCGTTCATACTGTCCTTCGGAGGCCATGCGGCGTGCTTCGGTAAACAGTGCGCGCGCGCTATCAGTGTCCTCATTGGCAAAAGCCAAGGACCCCGACGCTACTGCCAGTAGGATTGTGCTGTTAGCCAGGAAAGCCCGTCTTTTTCGCCCTGCCATGAACTTTGACTCACTTGATGTCGCCAAAAAGGTCAGCCGCATTCGCCGCTGAAGAAGTTACGGGCTTATCTGCTCGGGCCGTGGTTGCCAAAACGGGAGCACGACGTGAAGCCGTCATTATGGGGCGCTGGGCTTGTTGCAATGGTCCGGGATTCGCAACAGCGGGGCTTGCAGGGTTCACCACCGCTACGGCGGCAGCGGAGTTCGCCGGCGGCGATGCAACACTTGGCACCGCGTTTTTGACCGGTGTCGCAACGGCCTCTGGAGCTTTCATGGGTTCACTCGCCGCTTGCTTTTCGGTTTCCGGGGTTTTTCCGGAGGAGCTCGAAGATCGCAGCATTTGCGACGCAAGAACGGCGCCCGTCACACCAGCGGCCGCTCCCATTACAACAACGGCACCCACAACGATTCCCAAGCGAAAAGGCGAAGCTTGCTTCGGTACCGCCTTATTTTCGAATGACCTCGGCCCCGGACTATGGGACCGAATGTGTACCATGGCGCTATTGGGTCGGCTATACGCGGCAGGAATGGTGGAACCCCGAGCCATCACGCGCACTATTCGCTCGACTGTCGCCTGACATTCCGGCGGCGCATAGGGTTGCAACGCGCGCGCTAGATCAGCAACGGTAGCAAACCGTGTAGACTTGTCCTTCTGCAAGCACCTAAGGATTACCGACTCGAGTTGGCGCGGCACGTCGGCACGCACAGTGGTAATGGGTGACGGAGGGTCCGCCGCAATCATTGCCAATAGCGCAGCCGTATTGTCAGCGTGATAGAGCGGCCACCCAACGAGCATTTCGTGCAAGATTGCCCCAAGCGACCAAATATCCGTGCACGTGTCGAGGTCCCCTGGCGAGCGAATCTGTTCAGGTGAGAGGTACGGGAGCGCGCTGCTTACCGCACGATGAGACATTGGGCGAACGGAAGCAGAACTCAAGGACCAATGTGCCATCGCGCCGAAACCCAGCACCTTAATCAGTGGCCATCCATCCATGCCCTCCGACATACGGAGACTCGACGGCCGAAGGCTGCCATGAATGACACCTAACGAATGAGCTTCAGCAAGCGCTTCCGCAACTTGAATCGCATAATCTACGGCGTCCGACACCGCGAACGCCCCGCGCATGCGCAGCACTTCGCCGAGATCTGAATGTCCTTGCATTTCTGCAACGAGGAACGGCGCACCTGATTCGAGCGTTCCAATTTCCGTTATCCTTGCTACATGCTCACTTTGCATTTGGGCTACGGTGCGTGCCGTACGCACGAAATGCTCTTGCGCATCTGCAAACCCGCGCCCGTGCGGTGAAAGAAGAACAACCAGCGCCCGTGTGCCCAGCCCCAAATGGACGGCCTCGGCGTTAACCAAAAGGCCTTCTGTAACAACCCGCTCGATCCGCAATTTGCCGAGCAGCACGTCGCCTTCGCGAACGATATCCTTACGCTGAACTCCTCGCCGCTCTAAGAGAGATCTATCTGATCCACCCGAACGCGCATAATCAGCGGGCTCTCCTCCACGACTCAACGCCGATTCCTGCCTTATGCGTAGTCTATCGCTTGTGCCTCTGCTGAGCGGTTGGGAATAGATGGCTCGTTCCTCGACGTTTCGCGCAAATTGATCGCGCGGACGTGCGGAACTCATCGTTCTGTGAACGCTTGTAACAGGCTCACCGTGTCGGTCTCCGAAAACCGGTGACTCTTGAGTGGGATCGCCTAAAGCCGGAACACGTGATTGCGGAGCAGATACTGACTGGAATTCGGGTGGCCTTGATGGGAAT
>PMCK01000475.1 GCA_003154095.1 Myxococcales bacterium
AAGGTACGCACCCCCGGAGGTCTGTGTGGCCATGCGGAAGAAATTCAGCGACCTAGCTGCAAAATAGAACGCCTTCAGCCGGCGTCAGGCAAGCTTGCATGTTCATGAAGTTGCGAGACCTTGCTCGACGTCGAATTCAATATGCGACTAGTGGCGAGGGCATGAACAGCAATAGAGCGAGCAACAAAGTCCCAATTGCTACATTGCGTCTGCCAGGGCCAAGCTGTGGCTCATCGACTGGTGGATGTACGCCTCGACTCATGCGACGAAACACCAGAAGCAGCACCATGAGCGTTAGCCAGAGGAACATGGAACTTATTGCGGGAGACCAGGGCGCATCGGAAAATGCGGCCAAAGCCTGACGCAGCGCTTGGCTAAACGTCGCTCCGGATTCGCTGGCAAAATGGTAGCGTGCCATGGTCCGCGGCCATACCGCGCACCCAACGGACCACGCGTGCGCCCAACCATTGTAGACAATCATCGCCGCCGGAACCCACCAGGCCCTTCGTGACCACGTGTCATGTTTCTGCCCGAACAGCGCGTAGGCAACGTGACCGCCATCAAGCTGCATGAAAGGAAGCAAATTGAGCGAGGTGACGAAGAAGCCTGCCCAGGCTGCGAATGCGGTCGGATGCAAAAAGACATCATGGGTTGCCGGAATGGGTCCCAGCGTTAGCCTCTTGATCGCCATATAGAGGAGACTTTGACCCTCCTGCATGTAATTGCCCGGCATGCGCGGTCCCACATGGCTCAGTTTGAGTCCAACAATCATAGTGGGAATAGCTACGACCATGCCAGCAAGGGGACCCGCTGCTCCGATGTCGAGCAGTGCGCGAGCCGATCGAATTCGTCCTGGCATCAGAATTATTGCGCCTAGGGTCCCAAACGGGCTGCCCATTTGAGCTGGTAAAGGGAGGAAATACGGCAGAGATGCGGGCACGCGATGCAAGCGTGCCGCGACGTAGTGGCCGAATTCATGCGCCAGAAGTATCAACAACAACGGTACCGCAAAGGTCCACCCCGCATACCAAGGCACTGCTGCGTCGCTTGCAGCGTCCGAGGCGGCATACACGCGACCCGTAGCAAAAACACTCCACACCGTAAGGCCGAAGAGCAGTGCATTCTTTCGCCAATCGAATTGAGGCAATGTTTCATTCATACGCTGAACGATTCGCGAATCTTCGCAGCCAAATTTGCCAATTGAGTTCCAATTCGAGCGTCAATCGTGCCCACATCGGTTTCGACCCGCAAATCCCCTTGCATTAAGTCAGGGTCCGATTGGATCTGTAGTTCAACTGCCTCATCCGGATTCAACTGATCTATCTGCTGGCGCAAGTACGCTGCATCGTCCGGATGGGCATAAAGTGATAGGCGGCTCGAGCCCCTACCTTCGCGGATGCATTGCTTTGCCAGTAGCAATATGCGTTCCGGGCGAAGTTCCAATTCTTCCCCAATTACTCGCTCGGCCAAGACTCGAGCGAGTTCGACTATATCATCTTCGGCAAGTTTGGTCATGAGTTGGCGGAGACGCGCAACTTCAAACACCTTATCCGCGAGCGCCGACTCAGCTTCGATGCGGGCACAATTCATCAGATCCTTTCGAATAGATTCGATATCGCTCTCGAAATCCAACCGCTCCTGCGCAATGCGGGCCTTCGCCTCCGCCATGATCTTTGCAGCGTGTCCGGCCGCTTCCGTGATATCGACAGCCACAACATGCCCGCCAGGTAATGCTGTGGCGCGCCGCCCCTTCGACACTGGCATCTCCGCGTCGTTAGCCAATCGAACAACTCGGCCGCGTGCTAGCAACTAGACACCTTCATGTCATCTAGAGCTTCGATGATGGGTCTAAGATCGATGGCTAAGATCCGTGCTCGCTCCGTTCGGTCGCGGTGACCCAATGCTTGCGCTAAGTTGTGTGCGGGCCGCCCTGGTTCAAATAGGCCCGCCAGCAGCTGCGATTGGCGAGCACCAAGCGCATAACGAATGGCCACATAGGCCCGCTCGGCGATATGCCGCGGCTCGCTCGGATTCGAGAGCGTTCGGCTCACTCGAGCCCCAAGTTGCGACGAATCCGAGCTTCGGGTTCGGCCGATAAATGGGGTCGGAAGTTCTCGCCCATCAGTCGCTCGATGGCTTCGACGTACCGATAAGTCGCCTCGACCCTTATCTCGTCAGGTAGCGTGGGAATCGAACCGTCCCCGCGGAAACCTCGGCTGGCTAACCAACGGCGCACGTATTCCTTGTCGAAACTTTCCGGGTCGAGTCCCGAACCGAACCGATCTTCGTAGGTATCCGCAAACCAAAATCGAGAAGAATCGGGAGTGTGAATTTCGTCTATGACTACTATGTCACCCTCCGGAGTCTTGCCGAATTCGTATTTGGTATCTACGAGTATCAAGCCACGGTCCGCACACAATTGTTGACCCCGCTTGAACAGTGACATTGCCATGTCTGCGGCTGCATCGAAATCAGCAGGATTCATCTTGGTGGCTGCCAAAATCTGGTCGCGCGAAGCGCTTACGTCATGTGCGCCATCATGGGCCTTGGTACTCGGCGTGAGCAGGGGCTTGGGCAACCTTTCGTGCTTTCGCATGCCGTTTGGGAGCTTGTGGCCGCAAAAGCTCCTTTCACCCCGTTCGTAGTGCACCCAAATGCTCGTCGACGTAGAACCAGTCAAGTAAGCGCGCACTACCATTTCAACGGGCAGTGTTCGGCACTCTCTCACAATCATTACGTTCGGGTCCGGCATCGAAAGCAAATGATTGGGAGCTACGTCCCGCGTCTGCTCGAACCACCAATTCGCGCAGGTAGTCAGCAACTGACCTTTGAGCGGTAACGTCCCAATTATTCGGTCGAATGCACTTATCCGATCCGTAACGACAATAATTCGGCGACCGTCCTGAGTCGTGTAGTTGTCGCGAACCTTGCCCTCATAACGGGCGCCAATAGCTTCCAAGTGGGTGCTTGAAAGCACGTGGGGCAATGCAGATTGGATGGTTTCTCGGCTGACAGACGGCACGCCACACCGTACCACGCGATGCCGCAGAAGGCGGCCTCAAGGGGCAGATTCACGCGAATTTTTCGACACAATGCCGACTTTTCTGGCCTCCACCCAGAATTGTCGGTCCGCCGGTGGCGCCACGTTAAGCCCCTTCGGTAGCACGGAAGCCCAGCCGGCTGCCACATCTAGGACCAGGGTCTCCGTTGCCGGTTCGATTTCGCCTATGACCGGTGCATCGGGCGAAGGACGCAGCCTCACCTGAACGCGCTCCGTGACCGTGACGACGCGCCCCGACTCTACTACACGCAGCCGCCCTGAGTCTGCTTGATTCGTCGGAATGTACTCATCGACGCGTTCCCCCTTGGGTAGGAGCCTTACGTCACTCAGTTTGGCCCAGGCATCGATGCCGACAACCCCAAAGTAGCGCAAATGCACCCAGTCGTCTTTCTTTTCCATGCCGTACAAGAACACGCTCGATGTTACAGTCGAGCGAACCAACTTGAACGTCGATTCTCCTTTAGGGTCGTTCGAAATCGCCAGTTCGTTGTGGTCGAGTGAGTAACCGCGTGCAAACTTTGGAATATCCTGCGGCGGGGTCGTGACGGGAACGAGCGACAGGTTGTTGCAAGTGGTTGATGCCGAAAATGATTGAGAGAATGGGCTCGTAGTAGTGCGTTGTACGCGAACTTGATTGTGTTGTCGTCCTTCAAACTCAACGCGTTGACTACCCGAAATCCAGACATGCCCGGCGACAACCGGGAGATTGGTCGTTGCATATAGCGGCAACGTTTCGGCATTTACCCATCCATCGATCGCAAAGCCGCCGCGGCCGGTGCCAGAAACTACATGAGCCCTTCGAGGCATGGTTTCGGGAAGGTCCACCACCGTGAGTCCGGTGGTCATGCCGGTGAAACGAGCGTTCTTCGCGTCGCCCTTGTCGTGGGTGAAAATAATTACGTCAAGTGGCATCGCGGGCGCACCAGTCAGCTGGCACTCCGAAGTTGGATTTGCACTGACCAGTGGATGGCCTGAACTGCTTTGCGTCGGTTGCGCGGCCTGCGCAAGAACCGACACAACGAACAACGAGACAACAGACGCAGCTGGAATAGTTCGCATGTTAGGACCTCCCGCAAAGGTCGGCCTAGTCATAAGGCTTTTTTGTGGGCTCGGACAGAGTAGATTTGGTGGTAACTTGATCAATGGCGTTAAAGGACGTGTGGACAAAAGGGTTGGGCCGTCCAACAGTTGGACGGATGTCGGCGCCAGTGCTTCACATTCCTGAACTTGCTTTCGGCACGCCCCGTCGACTGCCCAAACCGTCCGACCTCACCGGCCGGGTTGTCGTCCTGGATGTTGCATTCGCCGGAGCTGGTGAACAAGGTTTTTGGAAGGTCACAATGCCCTTCATAACGGGACTCGGCGAGCGACTAAGAGCCTGGGTAGACCACCATGATCATGAGGAACACGCTCGATTTTCCGATGATTCGCGATTCTTACTGACATGCAAGGCGGAGCACGGAGCGTGCCCGGAACTCATCGATCCCGCCTTGGTGGAGCGAATCGGGCCCATCGACACCATTTGCTGCCATAACGACTTCGACGGTTTAGCAAGTGCCGCCAAGTGGATTCGAGCCGGCGTTGAGCCCTACCCAGGTTGCGATGAAGACGCTCGCGCAATCGACACTCGGTTAGGGGAACCCACCCCCACCGCTACGGCCATGGATCGTGCCCTGCGCGCTCGACCTAGGAACAAGGCACTGATGGGACTGATCGTGCGTCACCTAGCCCGGGGAATCGAGGATGATGGCTTGCGACTCGAGATCGACAAAGCCGCCGCCGAGCTTGAACCGATTGAGCGAGAAACCAATCGCATCGCCCAAGGTTACTTACGCATCGGGGGTGGAGTGGCGGCAATCGACGTGACCGGTCACCGTGCCCCCATCGACAAGACACTTTTGTTACTATTGGGTCAGAATTTGGAGCCCGTCAGTTTGGTTGTCGATCGTGAAACGGTAAGCGTGGCCGCGCGTTTCGATAGCGGAATCAACTTCCTCCAAATGTTCGGCTTATCCGGTGGCATGCCTACTCGAGTGGCGCTTCCTCGAACGAAATTACCACAAATACTGAATAAGTTGGGTCTCGGGCCGGAAGCCTTTCTTTCGCAGTAAGCGCACTCGCCGGAGACCTGACTTTTCGCGTCGGGTGCGCTTCATGATAACCTGCTTTGGCAAATCGAAAGGTTGGTTCGAATGAACGTCCACGCCTGCGCTTTAGGATTGGCAATACTGACCGCCCCTTGCAGTGTTGCGCTGGCTCAGGGCACCGGCACCAATGCGGCTCCCGCCGCGCCCAGCACCAATGCGGTTGCGACTACCGCCACAACCGCCGCCCCTTCGAAAACCATCCGTCGCGATCCCGCAGGTCGGACAGGCATCAGTCCGTCTTGGGAGGCCATCAAGCGCGGCGACGACGCCTACAATGGCCATAACGTGGAAGCTGCCCTTCACGAATATAAGGCTGCCATCGAAGCACAACCGCAAAACCCGGTGGCCCATTACAGGCTGGCTTGCGCACTTATTGCCAAAGACGACCTCAAGCAAGCCCAAGATTCTTTGGACGCGGCGTTGCGTTTTTCACAGTCCGACCCGCAAACTGCCGCAAAGGCCCTCTTCGTGACCGCCGATCTAAAGGAAAGGCAACACGACTATCCGGCCGCGCTTGCCGCCTGGAAAGCATACTCCGCCTTCATTGCTGCACACGCTGGCGTAAAAGCGTTCCCTGGGAGCAGTGATTCGCGGCAGGCAAAGATTGCCGCATACATAAAGCTCACCGAACAGAGTGCTCAGGTTAAACAACGCATCGACGAACGCGAACAACTAGTCGAACCCGACGCACAGAAGGACTCGAAGAATCCGAAGAAGGAAGACTCGAAGAGCCCTAAGAAATAGACGCAAGTTGTCGTCGATCGAGTACCAGCGTCTCTGCAGCAAACATGCCGGCGCCGCACGTGGGGTGCAATGCATCTAGAACTCTTGCATCTGCTCGAACGCGTCCGTTCGCGCAATCCGCGCGTGGTGGTTCTCACTGGCGCGGGAATCAGCGCCGAAAGTGGCATCCCGACCTTTCGCGGCAGTGATGGTTATTGGGTTGTCGGCTCGAGGAATTACATGCCGGAAGAGATGGCCACTCGTCGCATGTTTGCGAGCGATCCGGAGGAAGTCTGGCGGTGGTACTTGTATCGTTTTGGGGCATGCCGGCACGCGGAGCCCAATCTTGCCCACCGCGCGCTTGTCGACCTAGAAGCAACGCTAGGTGATCGATTCACATTGGTCACGCAAAACATCGACGGCCTACACCGTCGGGCGGGCTCCAGCGTCGAGCGCACTCACTGTATACATGGGGATGCCGCGTACGTCCGTTGTGCCAATGATTGCGGTATTGGTGTTCAACCCTTACCTTCGATCAATACGCCAAAAATTGATGCCGAACTCTCCCCTGAAACCTGCGAGCGACTCAAATGCCACAACTGTGGAGCCTGGCTACGCCCGCACGTGCTTTGGTTCGACGAGTACTATGATGAGGAAAATTATCGAGCAGACAGCGCGATACGCGCAGCCGCGCGGGCCGATCTACTTATCGTCGTCGGCACCAGCGGTGCGACCAACTTGCCGATGCAAATCGGCACACTTTGCTTACGTCAGGGTGCCGCCATCATTGATGTGAACCCCGAAGCAAATCCATTTGCGGTTATTGCAGACCGGGCCGAACGCGGCTGTATTGTGCGCGGATCAGCTTGCGAAAATTTGCCGGAAATCGTGAAGCATTTGGCGATCAAGCCCGAATAAACCGTTTCCCAACGAGAAGCCGTTTCTCGAAGAGTTTTCAACAAGCGCCCGCGCGCAGAATCTTTGGCCCTGCGCGCGCGAACTTGCAGTCTACATGCACGTGCCGCCGGAGAGCGTTTGCAGCATCGCGTGTGCTCCGGTCGCGCTCGGATTGCGATTGAGACATTGTCCTGCGGTAACCGTCGAATTGGCAGCCGGCACCGCGCGACTCGTTGCCGCAAAGGTTCCCGTGTCCACGCGCAACAACGAACCAGACAAGCTGCCGACGAGATTCAGATGTCCGCTGCTGTCCTGCAGCAGCGTTACGCCCGAACTGGCTGCGGCGATTTTGAAGTCAACATCGTCATCTAGCGCGAACGGTTGCGGATTGACTATCAGTGTTTGAACTGGTCCGAGGGCATATTTGATGTGAACGTCAAACGGGGTTGAAAGCGTGAGGGCAACATCGCCATTGGCTAGCCCATTGGCTTTGAGGTCGAGTTTCCACCCCTCGTTCGCGTTGGAGTCCCACGATACGAGTGTGTCGTTCCCACGCACGACTGTGCTCGCCGATTGACCGATGTCAAGACCAGCCGCCGTGAGCGTATCGCCCGTGGCTGAATAGGCGAAATTTCCATCGACTGCTGGCAGTTGGATCGACACGGAATCCGAATGCTTGACGCCGGATGCGGCGTCCCGATTGAACATTTGCGTGAAGGCATCGAAGGGAAAGTCAACTTTGGTCTGCGCAAGAGCGAGTGAGAACGCGACTGTTCCGGCTAACGCATCCGCATCGGCTGTAATTAGATTCTGTTTGGGGCTGACATTGAAGGACACTAGGCTCGTGTCGGTGACTCCGGCATCCGCTGGATTGTAGCTCGTCTTGATACCAACCTTGATTGCGGGATCCAACGACAAGGCAAAGTGGGCCTTATTCGTTCCAGTGACGTCTAGTTTCGCGCTCAACAACCCAGTGGTAGGTGTGTCAAATGCGGTCGTCTGCGTCGAACTCGAAGATACCGGCTGGACTGAATTCGAGTAACTTAGCAGTTGGCCCAGATCAAGTGATGCCGCGGCGCTGGTCCCAACCAGATCAACGGTCATGACTTTCTTTTTGTCAGAATCCAACAATAAGTCGACGTGAACATTATCACCGGCATCGCAACTGATGCGCGTTACCGCGAAGCGCACTGGGTGGTTGGTGTAGTTGTTTAAGCAATCCTGATGGCTCGAATTGTAGGCAGTGCCGCCGTCGAGGTTGTTCATCACCACCCCTTCGTTCTTGCAGACGTCGTTTGGATTCAACTTGAACGTTACAACGCTTGTCGCGTTTGATTCGACATTGCCTGAAGTCAGCCAGTCATCTTTGATGGTGTTGATGAAGTCGGCCAAGTTGGCTACGCCATCGGCACTGGGCGTGATATGTGTTTGCATTCCAAACGTCAGGAGCCGTGCGAGCACTATTGAGCTATCGACGGGAGCAAGTGACGTAAGACCCGCGCGAAGTGCCGCATCCAGTTTTTGCGTGGTAATGTCCACTGCCTGCGTCGGACTCAAGTTTCCGCACGCCTTCACGTCCACCGTATCCGAATTCGACTGTGTCGTGCTGTTGCTGTTCGAACACGACCACTGTGACATGCCGGCCACAGCGGCCAAAAGTCCAGATATTCCATAACCCCTAAGAACTCTCGAGCGATTCATAGTCTACACCTTTCCAGGATTCGTCAGCTTGCGCAAATATGCACGCACCATGCCAACTGCCTGCAACACTAATCATGGATTCAATGGATATCGCGATTTACTTGTCGCTGGCTACGGCATTCGAACAGCGCAGCACATTACAGTGATGTCCCGAGCTTCACCGTGAATTGGGAAGAGAGTGCGTCACTGGCCTCGCGCACGTACTGAGAAAATGCCGCATATCGCTCGATGGCGACGCGACCGGCGGGCATACGCACGCTTCGATCGAGGACAAGTGCATCGGCATCTCCCCGATCAGCGATAATGACTTCACGATCTTCTTGCCGCAGTACCTTCTTTGCCAATGAGCCCACTTTTGCGCCGCTGGGCAGCTTCAAGCGAAGCGTCAGATGTTGCTCGCTTGATTCCGACAAAATGAGAGGCGTAGTGCGTGAGGCCAATGCAACCAATTGAGTCAAATTGGGAGTAAATGGCGGCGGTAATACCATCTCTTTACCGCGTATTTGAGCAAACGCCGGAACGTCGACGCTCGCCTTCAGTACGAGTGGACTGTCGAGATCGGCTTGGTGAATGAACTCGAAGGAAATTACCCGCGATCCTTGCAATGCGCGCCCGAACAACCTGCCTTCCACGAAGCTTTTCAGTTGCGATTGCGGCTCTTGTGCCAGAACGTTCCGCAGTACAATCGCAAGCTTCCCGGAGAAAGTTTGCACCAAGTCCAAATGGGCAGAGCCATCGCTGTGCAATTCTCCCGTCCCGTCGGTATCAAAGCCGTCACGGGTCGCGCCCAGGGGAATCGTTTCGAGGGTTGGATTGGCTAAGCCCAGTCGGTAGGCCTCGGTGCCGCGAATCTGAGCGGGTAAGTATCCGAAAGGCGCATACTTGTCGACGACGGTCAGCCAAACTGGCTTTTTGTCCACCGTCAGCCGTAGTACCGGCTCGTCATAGTTAAATGCCACGTCAAATGGACCGGCAGGGGGAGGGTTGAGCCGGTTATGAGCAACCGCATATTCGATTGGGATCCCCGAAGCGCGGCAAAGTTCAATGAAGCCCCGCCAGCGGTTGCCGTGTCGCCCTATGATTATATGACGGCCGTCTGCCTCTTCACCCTCTTCGACATTGTCCAAAATCCATCGATACAGGCGCTTGGCGCGCTCCAACTGCTGCTCCTCTGGGAGTGGCGAGACAATGCGTTTTGCGACTCGCACGATGCGCGGATCAATGGGCGTAAGGACAGTGGTTGCATCGACAAGGTTTCGAAGTTGTCGCTGGAGTGTAGCTCCCCAGCCCAGCCGAATATTCGGGAGCGTCTCACGCGTGGAGGGGCTGAACGGTTCACTGGCTGCGGCGGGACTGTCGTCAACGCGCCAACGTTGGATTACAAGACCGTCGCGATGTTCAACGCTGGGTTTGGGGACGGCGCCGCGCTGTTCAACGACAATTGGGCGACTTTCGGGGCTAATCACCACGTACTCGCTGCGCGCGTAGGCGAGTTTTTCCTCTCGGAAGAACCACGTTGGGCTTAGGTAGGTTTGACCCTGCTGGTCATCGTCTTCGAAACTCAGAATTGATTCCGTTTCGACGTAATCGCCCAATTCCAGATGCGGCATCGTTACGGTTGACTTGCCGGATACGGCCTCGGGTTCAAGGGTCGTGCCGTCCTTCTTTATGACGCGCAGGTGCAGCAATACCCCATTGGGCGGCGCATATTCGGAAAACTCGCGAATCGCCTCAGCGCTTTGGATTCGAACGACTTCGTGCTCCAACATGCGCGCGGAGGCATCCGAGTGAATCCAGAGTGCCGAATAGTCTAGGACGCGAGCGGCCGTGCCGGGCAATTCTCGACCCGACTCTTCGAACTGTCGAATGATTGTCTTTGCGTCGAGTCGAAACGGCTCGAGCTCCGTCAGACCTTCGACAAGATCCAAAGCGTCCCGCAAATCATCCGTCGGGGCACCCTTCTGGACTGCGTCGATAATTGAATGCCAAAGCGCGCCTTGCTTCCCACTCGCGAGGCGTGCATCGGCTAGCGAAAGCCGGGCCTCGGAATTCTTTGGATTCTTTTCCAGGATCGATCGCAATTTGTCCCACAACGCTTTGGCGTTGCCCGCGCGCACCATGACATCGCATATGCGTTCCGTGATCAATCGCCGATCCGGGCGCCGCTCTGCGAGCCGCTTCAGTTCCGTGAGGGCGGTCGCGTAGTCCTCGCGCTCGAGCGCTCGACCCAGACGTATCTCGCTGTCGCCATCGAGTTTCAATATCTGATCGATAATCCGATTCGATTCGCCCCACTCACCGCGGGCGTCGTGGAGCGCGAGTGCGATCTCGAGCGCGGCTGGATCATAAGGGAATTGTTGCTCCAGACGCTCCAAGGTATGCATCTGCTCAGGCGACCAGCCGAGCTTTCGGTAGAGTTGAGCCAATGCTCCGAGAACGCCTGGCACCTGACCAAACTCAGCCGTGAGCTTTTCCAGCTGTGGGACAGCGTCCTTGGGGCCTTTGCCCTCGGCGACCCAGAGTGCCAGGGCTAGCTTTGGCTCCCATAGGCCAGAGTCTTTGCTCGCGGCGGCTTCATGCAGCGCATGTACGATGTCTCGAACCTGGGTCGATTCGAACAGCGGATCATTTTGGGCAAAACGAGCAGCCTCAAGCAAGGCCGGGCCGGTAGCTTTCTTCGTATCATTCACGAACGACTCGAATAGAATTGACGCAACGTCAGATTGACCTTCGATTGCAAAGAGCTCCGCAGCAAGAAGACGCGTCACGTCGTCCGAGGGCGACACGACATTGCCGTGCTGGACGAATGCATCGACGACGTTTGGATCGGGTCCAATTTCGGGAGGAGTGAGCACATAACCAAATGATCCGTCGGTAGTGACATCGACCTGAGCGGGCCTGCCTTCGGAATCGAGGATTCGCAGCGAAGTCATACTCGACCCGAGCCGCGCCACGATTCGATGACGTCCTGCAACGAGCCGTACACGCGCTCCAAAATGTGGCCAAACGCCCCAGGTACGCGGGTCTCGATCCAACGCCAGCGTATGATCGACCCAAAGCGCCGTGGCCCCTTGGACCGCCAGTATCAGGTCCCGATTACTACTCAAATTGAGGTATGTTTCTAGGTAGAACACTCCCTGTGGAACGTAGGCTTTTGGCTCTATGAGACAACCGTGGCGTTCTGTCTCGAGGACTTGCGGCGCGCTGCCAACTCCAGGATCTGCGGGCCAACGCTCTGGCCACGGACCGAAGGACTCGGGCGAGAAACGCTGTACGATATCACGCCCCGTACCGTGCCCAAAGGGCCCTGCGACACGCAATTGTTTTACGCAACCAAACGCCTCCGCCGCACGATCCTCGACATTCTTCTCACCTAGTGACTTTGCCTCGCGTGACCACCAATCGACCAACTCGCCGCGCGCGCGCCAACCCAAATAACGTGGGTCTCGAATCGCGTCATCCACCCATAACCGCCACCGCTTATACAAGTCCGTGTCGTGCTTTCTGAGATCCAAGGCGGAATGGACAGCGAACCACCCAAGGAGCTCCGCTTGTGGGTCATTGCTCACACGCGCAGCCTTGGCGGCTTGCAAATAGTGCTCGGGTGCCGTCCGGAATTGGCCGTGTAGCGCATCGTCGAGACCGCGGCCCAGTTGCGCCCGCATTGAATTGTCGTGCAACGATTCGAGGCGGTCGCGAGCTTTGGTCGCATTGGTGGGCGTGCCACCCGGTGCCAACAGTTCTGCGAAAAACCAGCGCTCGACTAGGGTCACCTCCGATGAAGCGCTGGCCGCACGCCGAAGTACGTCAATCGGAGAACTTGCAAGTTTACCCCGATTGGCGCAAGAGAATGCCAAAGTCGAAATTGTCACGCCTAGCAAAATTCGCACAATTGCTCTCATACTCACCGACCAATTTGTAGACGCGGCTCAAGGGCTCGATCGACATCCGCGCAAAATTTACGGAATGCCGGGTATTGCTGGGGCGTAATGCGCTTTGCTGCAAACGCAACGTAGGTCTTCACGGATATCTTTCCAGCGTTCGATTCGGTGCGAATCCAGAAGTTGCCGAATTGTGAATCAATCGAGACGTCGTGCGGAGCGGCAAATACCCGATAGCCCGCGGGTAGCTTGATACTAAACGTGTCCAGTCTTGCAGGAACGCTTAGCAGACGAACATCGTGAATTCGCTCTGACAGCGATGCGTAAAGTGGTGTGAGCCGCACCTCGGGCGTGACCGCCAGACTAAGTAATTCGTTTTCGCGCCGAGCAAAATTTGGGGCTCGACCCCGCACATCTACGACCACGTCGTGTTCGATATCGTCTAGGCCTTGGGCGGAAACGGCGTTGCTTCCCGGCAGCAATGCAAAGCCCGGGAATTCGCGTCCCAAATCTGCAACGACGCGTTCGCTTCGCGTGGCTTCTGCTTCGTAGCGATGCCGCCACTCCGGCGCGACATCGCCTTGTACCAGGGCATGCACCTCGAGTACGGCGGTGCCTTCGGGATCCAGTTGAACCGCGATGTCGCGGCGCACTTGGTCGTTTTTCGGATCTCCGAAGGGAATTCGTACAATCTGCGCCTTGCCGTCCCATATTTGAAGGGCCATCGCGCCCCGATCCATAACTGGCAGCTCGCGACTCCCGGAGCCTTCCGCGGTACCGTCCAAATACCAATTGAGTGAAGGCACGAACGCAATGGCGTGATCGAACGGTGCCAGACTTGCGACAGAGGACTCAAGATCGCCTCTCAGCTGAGTACGCACGGCGACGAATCGAGATTCAATCCCCAGATTCTTCAAGAGCACGATAATTGCCGTGGCTTTGTCTTTGCAGTCACCCCAACCTCGGGTCAAGGTTTGCACCGCTCGGTGGGGCTTATAGCCGTAGACGCCAAACTCGAGCGCGACGTAGCGTGTGTTCTGAACTACCCAGTCGTAAACGGCCTGTACCTTCTCGGCCTCTGTTTTTGCCTGGCCCGCGATGCGAATCGCCAGGCGGCGCGTCTCCTCATCGACGTCGAACTGGTCCTTGATAAATCCCCAGTACCATCGCCCAAGGGTGTCCCACGAATCGAAAGTTGATAGATGAATGAAGCCGGATAGCTCGCCATACGAGGGCATATGAGGCTCCGGATGAATCGGCTCCAATTCATCGGCCGTGAACCAATCGATATGCGTGTCGCCCGAATCCTTCGATTGATGTTTGAGCAGTTTCGATAGATTGGTATCGAAATGGATTTTGCGTGTCCGCGGCGAAATCAGCACATATTCGGCATTTTTTACTGGTTCGTCTTGCTGCAGATAGGCCAGATCGCCGAAATAGTCCGCGTATTCATTGCGCGGTGTCATATCTTCGATGCGATACCGAAGTTCAACCACATCATTCGGTTCCAATCGCGGAAATTGGACGTAAAATGTCCGCTGAGAGGTATACATCGAGATCGAGGGATCATTGGCTGCGCCTTCGCCCGATTCGATGGCCTCGTCTATTCGACCGTCGCCGCGGTAAACCCGCGCCCCGCGCAATTGCACTACTTGTCGGTCAGCTTCATAACTAAAAGCATACTGCCGCGAGATTGCCGCGGAGGCATCCGTCAACGGTTGAAAGACGAGTTGTCTGAATCGGCTCGATAGGCCGTTGGAAAAAACGGTGGTTACGTTCAGATCGCGTAGGGTTCGCCGGATTTGACCATTCGGCGGGGCATATCGCAATGGCAAGAAGCGCTCGGCGGACCAAGCGTACATTTCATCAGCCCGCGCGCGCTGTGGCTCCAGATGTTCGACATAGTCGCGCACGTCCTTGTTCTGCGGCGCTATATCGAGCAAGCGCCGCAGTAGTCGAACCTGCTCGGGGCGTTGGCTCAGTTCCCCTCGGAGGTCCGCGAGCGCTCGCATCGTGCCGGTGTCTTCTGGCGCAAGGTCTAGAGCCTTTTGAAATAATTCCAGCGCCTGCGGTGCATTTCCCGTGGCTCGCCGGGCCCGCGCCGCGACTCCAAGCGCCCATTGACTCTGCGGATTGGCGTTCAGCAGCCGGTCTGCCCACCACTTAGCAGCCTGAGCATCCTGCCGGGAAAGAGACAATTCAACCATTCTGCCGAGCCACGCGCCATCGTCGAAACGAAGATTAGCGTATTGCCTTTCAACCTCGGAGGCTTCCGTGGCGCGCCCCAATTTACGCAGTCGCTCTGCCTTGGCAGACAACAGACGCACTGCGTGAGGAAGCCGCTGCAACGCGCCGTCTATGAGGACCAGCGCAGTTTGATCCAGACCGAACGCTCCGTAAAGGTCCGCTAATTGAACGGTGGCTTCGACATTGTCGGGATCGATTGCGAGAGCCGCCTTGAGCCACGGCAATGCCCCTTGCGGATGGGGACCGCCTCGTTCATGTATCGCACGCGCCAAGACCAAACGAAGCTTGTCCCCCTGCCCGATGTTGGTAAGCGCTTCGGCCTTCTCCAACCAGCGCGCTCGCTGATTTCTGTCTTCGGCTAACGCCGAGGCTAGCAGGAAATTAGTAACGCTAGGCTGCTGTTCGGCTGCCTGGGTTGCAAGGTCACGGGCTTGGTGTTCCGCCGGGTCGTCGCCTTTTGTTACCTGTAGATATTCGGCGTAGTTAGCCAAGTCAGTTGCCGTCGGCTTTTTGGCGCCAATCAGCAGATCGAATGATTGAATCGGTCCACGCACTGTGGCCGTTTGGGTTACCAATTGAGCTGAATTCAAGAGCGGTTTCGTCGGGCGTTTTGAATTGGCAGTGCCCTGGGTAACGGCCACTCTTGACTGCTTTTCGCGTTCCTTGGCGGCGCCGCGCGCAACTGCACTCAGTAGCGAGTCGTTGCGGGTCTCGATTCTCGGGTCCGGATTACCCTGACTGTCCGCCAGGCGCAGGCTTAGAACCGGAGCATTGTCGGTGTTGCATACCTTGATGGTGAAGTCATTGTAGCCGGGCACCACACGTACGGTAGTTGCGAAGCGATCAACGTCATGACCGCGGTAGTGGTCGTCGTGAAGAACATCGGTGCCATTTACGAATAATTGAAAAGCGCCCGCCACTCCGATCCAAGCGGAGATCGTCGAGGTCGAATCCGGTTTGACGCGAACGAATGTCGTGGCGTATGCGCAGATGTTCTTCTGCGGGCGCATGAGTGCGCCAAAGTCTAGCCAACCCAACTTGAACTCGTTCGGGACCACTCTCCATTGCACAGGTCGTTCCTTGCCCGGGTAAGTACGGCCGAGCATGATCTCCTGTGCAAATTCATGTTCAGGCTGAAAATCGCGAGAAAAGCCGGACTTTCCCTCGTTGTCGAACGGACCGACGACTAGCCAGCGATCAACGAAACCGAGTTTCGAAATCCGCTCGCGCGCTGCGCTCATGTCGCCGCGTCGCGAACGTGCATAGGCGGCGAGAAGCCCAGCATAGACACGGCTTGCGGAGTCTAGTTTCGGCGACCGAGCGGCCGACAACAGAGTTTCTTCAATGGTCTCCGGATTATTTCGATCCCATGCCGACCAAATTCGTCGAAGCGCGGTAATGCGCGCACCACGCGGAGAATTCTCGATCGTCCCGAGGGCGTTCGTTTGGTCCTTTGGCGTTATGTCAGCTGAACCGTTAAGACACCAAGTTGTCGTGGCCACGGCCCCGACTAGCGAAAAATACCCTAGCTTCACGTCGTTGTGTCCACCTGTACTCGGTCCTTACCGGCCGAGCAAACGAAGATAAGTGTTGGAATGAACAGGCAACAAGAGCCCGAGCTGAACAAATCGGACCGCAAGTCCATTCCGGACAGATTCAGCGAGTCAATGGGCCGTTGGACCAGATTCACCGGGGTTTCGAATTCGGTTGAAGGTAGAGCGTTGGAGATGTCGGTTGTCGGCCTGCGGGCTGATGTTAGTTCCCGCTACGCCTGCTTGCTGCCCGCGGTCGGGTCATATAGAAGGGTGCCTGCTTGCGCGTTTTGTTCCCCGAGCTCCAAAGGTGGGCTCGAGGCACTCCCGGCAACCCTCGGGGTGTCGGGACACAGCAAGTCGTTGCCGGATATTGCCGGTAGCGTTTGAGTTTGCGGAGGCACTGATGGTCAACCCCCAGATGGTGATGTACGAAGAGGAGTTCAACCAGATCCAGGCTGTGGTTGATCGCCTGGTGAAGGAAGCGAACGCCAAGGTCGTTTTCATCGTCGACAAGAATGGCCAACTTATCGCAGCGAGCGGTGAAGTTGAAAATATAGACACCACTTCACTTGCTTCTCTGACGGCGGGCAACATTGCCGCCACCGGTGGCATAGCGAAGTTACTACGCGAAAATGAATTCGCTACGCAATTTCACGAGGGGGAAAATGCGAATATTCATATTCAACTCGTTGGAAATCGCGTCATCCTCGTCGTGATATTCGATTCCAAATCGAGTTTGGGTCTAGTTAGATTACGCGTTCGTAAGGCTAGCGATGAACTCAACCGCATATTCGAAGCTCTGCTGTCGAAGGTTCAAGAACCGGGCGGGGACTCTCCGTTTGCCGAGATCACGGATGAGGACATCGACAATCTTTTCAACGACTAAGGCAACCGAGCGATGAGCTTCATCAACTACATGGCTCGGGAGATCAATTGCAA
>PMCK01000028.1 GCA_003154095.1 Myxococcales bacterium
GCCTGTTGCAATCGCGCCGCCTGTTGTGCCGCCAGCTGCAGCTGCGCCACCCGTGTTGATCGCTCCACCGGCACTGGTAAGTCCGCCTGCGCTCGTAGTGCCTCCAATTGCGGCCAATCCACCTGCATCTGTGTTCGCCGTGTTACTGGTACCGCTGCACGCTGCTGCGAATACAGAAACCCATAGAATTGCTGCAATTGTTGTTCGGTTCACAGTTATGACCTCCTGCTTCGAGTAGTTCTCACTCCGACTCCCAAGCCACCCTCTGCAAAGAAGCTCGGGGGCCCCGCCAGCAGCGGTCCACTCGTGCGGAATCGGGCATTTAGCGTGAATCATTGATTGGGGGCTATTGTCAACAGTCTATCTGCCTTGACGCGAAGAGTGAGAGAAAGGCGGTGATTTGTACCTATTCTGGTCTCTTCCGTCGCCCCGTGGCGGCAGCTGGCCCGCCCGCCGCCAAGTCTCACCGGTCCGCCGACAAGGTCCAGAATTTGGTCGACTAGGTCTCGGAACTCGTCGACTAGGTCCCGTAACTCGCCGCCAAGCTCCTGCAGTCCTCCGCCAAGCTTGTATAAGTCGCCGCCCGGCTTGCGCCAAACGCCGCCGATCACGCTCGTAGTGCCGCCAATCAAAGTGTGGCAAAATCCTTGCCCAGGTGAGACCCTGCTCCAGATCAAAAGTCGCGCCTGACTGTTGGAAAAGGGGATACTTCCGTGAAACCCCCCGACGCGAATTGCATAGCGGGTGACCAGCAGCAGGGTGGTCAAGAATATGACCCAGTAGCGATCTTCGGCACCTGGAAGTCAGCGACCGGCAACACGCCCGACGCTGATCCACCGGGAGGCTTCAACTATTGGTACTTAATTGCGGTGAATGCAACGCGTGCGCCCACTAACCCGCACGGGCCAGCTCGACAATGAGCTGCGCACGCGAGCAGTCGCAATTGTCGGCATGCTTCCGTCACTTTCTGCTTTATGGCATGACGGCACGCATAGCCACGTGCAGTCACGCCCAGATCACCAGCGATCAAGGGTCAAGGCACGCAATGCAGAGAGTCTCGAGGCACTGAGCGGTAGCGAAGCCTTCGTCGAGCTCGAACATGGAGCACGCGAACGTCCTTTTCTACGAAGGTTCCACGGAAGCGGGACGAGTCGAGACTGAACCGTGATTCGCGCATCCAAAACACGTTGCCGTCGCTGCCACACGAATGAACGTGGTGAGCATTGTGTGACAGTACCATTCAAGCAGAAATGTGCGCAAGCAAAACAAAAGGCTTCGACACTCTAGAGGGCACAGCGTAGAGTGTCTGCAAGCGCGGCTGGTGCCTCATCCACCTGAGCGCATTTGTTCGCAGGGATCACTTTCATCGACGCGCGGTGTAAAGATGACGAAGTCGAACGGCTGCGTACCGTCAGCTGCTTCGAGGTATTTCGAGGGATCCATCTCGCCTCGTTGAACCTCAAATATGGCCACGCTCAGCACCTGAGAGTTACCCAAGGTGGCGAGCGTCATCGGAACCCCTCGATCGCGGCGCGCGTGCTCCGCGTCGGCGATGAGAACGGCGCCAGATCCCGTGTTTGCTTGACTCAATCGTTCAGCGATTGTCCAATCGCGAACGCGCTGTGCCAGTGCCATCGCCTTCACCATGGGCTCGGGAAGCATTCCACAGTGCGATGCGGCAAGTTCGCTCTCGAGAGCACGGCCCTGCGCCGGCGTCAGCGTCGGTAGGCGTTCGATGGGGACCGGTGATGCCGATGCGCCAGCATGCACGATCGAGCGCGTGTGCTCACGCGAGAGGTTCGCGGCGACGATGCGGAAGTCCGAGCATCCGCGGACGCACTTCCCGAGGCCTGCTTCACCGGCCACCGAATCGTCGAGCGTTGGCCCGAATTGCAGCCGAGAGAAACGCGATGACGTCCGCGCCAAACTCATTACTTACCGTGCAAGTTCTGTTAGAGTGACTCCGGGCAAGGCTCAATACTTGCTCGCAACCACGCCAGGCCAGACTTATCTGCATTAGGGCCGGTCGTGCGTTCACTTTACAACGAGGTCCCATGTCTCACCGCATCTCAATTTCATGTTTGTTCATCGCATGCGTTTGGCTTCTCAGTTGCTCAGGTAGTAGCAACCCATCCAATACGACACCCTCTGTTGATTGGACTGCGGGTCGCGGCACGGCGGCTTGTCATGAATGGCAACAGTCGTTTTGCAATTGGGCGTCGCATTGCAATCTCCAGGACATGGCAACTTGCTCCGCGCAGGTGCAACAACTCGAGTGCAGTTCCGATACGACAGCAGCAAACTGCGCTACCTCATTCGAAAGCGCCGCTTGCACGGCAATGCCTGCCGGCTGCAATGTGACGGACGCTGTCGTAAATACCGCGCCGGCCATCCAAAGCTGCACTGATTTCCAAAATGCCTTTTGCGCCAAGGCGGTTCCCTGCGGTGGCTACCCTTCGACCACAGATTGTTTGACGCAATTTCAAAGTAAATTGGATTGCAGCAGAGCAATTGGAGTGAGTCTGAGTTTCTCCACCTGCATGACGGAAGTTAATGCTCTTACTTGCACTAGCTCCGACCTTCCCGCTAGTTGCAAGAACTCAATTCTAA
>PMCK01000062.1 GCA_003154095.1 Myxococcales bacterium
AGATACCCTGGCGGGACCACTGACATCGAATCTTGGTAGTGCCCGGAGGGCACGCACGAATACCTCTTGCGCCAAATCTTCAATCGCCGCATCGGCCCCGAGCAGTCGAGTGAGAAACGCAAAGACAAGCCGTTGGTGGTGTTGCACGAAAGCCTGAATCGCCACGGGATTGCCCGCCTGGCAACTCACCAGAAGCGCCGTTTGGATCTCAGGATACCTGGGCAAGACGCTCTCTTTGGGGGTGGCGGGCTCTGCAACCATTTAACGGTACCGTCATAACATTACACGGAGCACAGCCAAAATGGTTGCCAGTTCTGCATAGATCCTTGCTGGTATGCTAATGTCGGTTTTTGGATCCTTGATTGATGGCACTGCGGCAGGTGGCTACGCGACAGTTCGATTACAGCGTAACGGTATCAACGCAGGCTACTCTACAACTCAGTCGCCACTGGACCTCCTGCCCTTTGTGTAGCGGCATTTCGGCCGTGTCCACGCTGTGCCACGAGATACGGGCCCGAATATGAATGTAAATAGTCGAATTGTCGGTTTGCATCACATTGCGCTCGGTGCCAAAAGCGTAGACCGCGTTGCCTCGTTCTATCGCCAGGCTTTCGGTCTTCGGGAGGTAATGCGACACCACTTCGACGACGGTCAGATTCGTTCGATCTGGTTGGATCTGAACGGTACCATTTTGATGATTGAGAAGACTGAACGGACGCGCGAGATCGTCCAGGGTGTGGACGCTGGGCCTTTTCTCATCGCATTTGGAATCGACGCATCGAGGCGTGTTGGTGTGGAGCGGTTACTCGAATTCTCGGGCCACCCCATCGAGTCTCGCACGGACCACACCAGCTACTTTAGGGACCCGGAAGGCAATCGAATTGCCGTATCGAGCTATGAATTGCCGAAAAGGTGAGGTTGTGACTCGAGTGTCCGTTGGTTTAGGGCCAGTGTGGGTTGCTCGTTGTTCGGCGGGTGCGTGATTATGCTGCGAAATTGATGCCGGGGGGCCGAAAAGGATGACCGTAATGGTGCTGCCCTTACACTGCGGGTTGCGCCGGCCGTTTTGATAGCTGTGGAAATATTCGTGGCACGTCAGCCCATCTTCGATGCGAACCGTGATGTCGTAGCCTACGAGCTGCTCTTTCGCGACGACCTCGTCAATGCTTTCGGCAGTACGTGAGGAGTTGTTTTTGCTTGGGCTATTTTCGGTTCTCGACGCTTGTATGGATATGTCAATAACCGATGCACTGAAGGAACTTGCCGTTCCCGCGCGCGTAAAGGGGGCCCTCAGCGGCGTGCCAGGAACCATGCGTGACGTCTTGGATCTCGTACTAGCTTTCGAGCGGGCGGATTGGGACACAATTGATGCCAAGGGTCAGGCAATAAATCGGGACGTCTTGGTTGGAGCATATTTGGCGTCGCTCGACTGGGCGCATGCCGCCTGTGTGACCCAGTATGAGAGCCGACGGCCATCTGCCCCACCTGCTTCGGAAATTCGCTGACTCTACCACGACGGATAACCCGCGGGTGCGACAATGCGTCCTCGGCTCGTCGCCCCGCCCGCTACGGAAACTTGCCGTTTTGTGCCCATCGCGGCATCACCAGAACGTAATAAAGACAATAACGGTTTCGATAACTTAGAATATTCGCGAATATGTACCTCTATCTAGCATTACGCAACAGACGTATCGTTGAGGTTGCCGTGTAATTGTCCCGAGTGTGGGCAGGTGATGATGACGAGCCTAACCGAAAAAAGTGATCACGTGCGTATCGCGGAAGAACCACAAGACGATGCAACGGGACATGATGTTATGGAAGCACGTGATGTTTCCGAGCGCAAACGAACCGAAGAGGCTCTTCGTGAAAGTGAAGAACGATTTCGACAGCTGTCCTCAATTGCCACCGAAGGACTAATGATCCACGAAAACGGTGTAATACTCGATGCAAATCGGGCATTTGCTAACCTGATTGGTGTCGCCGAACCAAATGATTTGATTGGTAAGCACGGCCTGGACGTGATTGAATTTACGCCTGACTCGAGGCGGCGCATCATCGAGCGATTGCAGTCGGGGGGCACACAAGCCATAGACATTGAAATTAAAATGAAAGACGGTACGGTAGTGCCGGCGGAAACCTGGGGCCGAACTACGACGTATCGAGGAAGACCAGTACGGCTGGTCTACATGCGGGATATCACTGAACGCAAGAGAGCGGAATCATCATTACAAGCCAGCGAGGAGCGCTTCCGCCGCCTGTTCAATGGTGCAGCGGACTCGATTATTTTGCACGATCAAAGGGGTCGAATCGTCGATGTCAACGACCAGTCTTGCGAATTGTTGGGATATTCAAGGGATGAGTTGTTGGCGCTTTCGATTTTTGAAATTGAAGTGGAGGTTACGCCCACGGAATTGACTGAATTATGGGCTCAAATTCAGCCGGGTCAGGCGCTAACCGTTGAGGGCGTCAACCAACGGCGGGATGGATCCATTCTCCCCGTGGAAGTCAGGGTTACGCTTCTTGACAAAGGTGAGCGTCCACTAATATTTGCAGCTGCGCGGGACATTAGCGATCGCAGACGAGCCGAACGAGCATTGAAGAGCAACGAGCGTCGACTTGCATTGGCAATCTCAGCCACCGCGGATGCAATCTGGGAGCGAAATCTGCAGACCGATGAAACCTACTACAGCCCTCGCTGGTTTGAAATGCTGGGCTATCAGGATAGGCAGTTTCCAATGAATCACCATTCATGGAAAGTTCTGTGCCATCCAGACGACCTGCGGCCGACGCTCGATTGTATTCAGGCCACTTTGAGCGGGACACAGAGCAGCGGTTATGAAGCGGAATATCGCATGCGTGCTGCAGACGGATCTTGGCAGTGGATTCTTGGTCGCGGTAACGTTGTAGAGAGGGATTCCGAAGGCAGGCCCCTCATACTCAGCGGGACGAATACGAACGTTACCGAGCGCAAGCGAGCCGAGGAAGCGTTGGCGGAAAACGAACATCGGTTCCGCCTAATGATTCAGAATTTCAACGACGTGCTGCTTATTTTGGAAGCCGAAGGTACCGAACGTTTCGTCAGTCCTGCCTGTGAGCGAATTCTGGGATTCCCTTCCCGAGAGCTGGTTGGGAAGAACATTTACTCCTTCATTCACCCCGACGACGCTGCCAGAGTGCAGGCAATCATGTCCAGTCTGCCGTCCAGCAGAGGTAGAACTATTGTGATCGAATTCCGTCACATTCATCGTGATGGTTCCTACCTCTGGATGGAAGCATCAGGCACGAATCTTGTCGACGACCCATCCATTGGTGGTTTCGTACTCGTGGTCCGCGACATCACGCGGCGGCGTCAGTCCGAGGTGGAAACCGCCGAGTGGAAGCACCGCTACGATTTGCTCGCACTTGCAGCGGGTAACGTCGTCTATGACTGCCAATCTAGTGGAGTCGTCATTTGGGGGGGTGGATTCGAGCAGATGTTTGGGTTCAAACCAGAACAAATGCAGGGTGGTTTTGAACAGTGGCTCGAACGTATACATCCAGACGATAGAGATTTCGTTCAAGAGCGTTTTGCCCGAGCCGAGGCGACGGGTAACCTGTTCAAAGCCGAATATAGGCATCTGAGTCGAGACGGCACTCATGTTCTGATTGAGGATACGGGGTACCCGTACTTCGATGACTCCGGCAAAGTGGAACGATTCATTGGCGTCCTTGTCGACATCACGGCACGTAAGAAAGCCGATGAGGAAAATGCAAAGCTCGCCGAAAGCTTGCGGCATGCTCAGAAAATGGAGTCAATCGGCCGCCTTGCTGGGGGTGTTGCCCATGACTTCAACAATCTCCTGACTGTGATTAGCGGCAACGTGTCGTTGGCTATCATGGAGCTACAGCCCAATGATCCGCTTTACGAGTCAATGTTTGAAGTCATCAAGGCCGTGGATTCCGCGGCCAACTTGACCAGACAGTTGCTGGCCTTTTCGAGAAAGCAGGTAATCGACCCCAAGGTTCTTAACCTGAATGCCGTAGTCGAACACTTACAAAACATGCTGCGTCGCCTGCTCGGCGAAGATATAGAACTGCGCGCCACTCTCGATGAATCTCTGGGTCATGTCAGAATCGATCCGGGTCAGGTCGAACAAATTGTCGTAAATTTAGCTGTAAATGCACGGGATGCTATGCCCGACGGCGGAAGACTTACGCTCGAGACCGCCAATATCACACTGGATGAAGCGTATTGCCGAAAGAACGGCAATATTCAGCCGGGCGAATATGTAATGTTGGCTGTAACAGATTCGGGGTCGGGCATTAGTGACGATGTTAGAGCGCATCTATTCGAACCGTTCTTCACGACAAAAGAGCAAGGCAAAGGCACCGGTCTCGGACTGGCCATGGTGTATGGCGCGGTAACGCAACATAAAGGGACAATAGACGTATACTCGGAGGTCGGACGCGGTACGACCTTCAAGATACTGTTGCCTCGCGTTGATGAAAAGCCTGACCACTTGCGAGTCGTCCCCAATATTCAATTGGCCAGGGGCACAGAAACTGTGTTGCTCGTCGAGGACGATGACATGGTGCGGGACTTAGCGGTAAGGCTGTTGAAGC
Organism: Myxococcales bacterium; assembly: GCA_003154095.1. Taxonomy (GTDB): domain Bacteria; phylum Myxococcota_A; class Polyangia; order Polyangiales; family Polyangiaceae; genus FEN-1139. Next base: position 4,603 of record PMCK01000062.1, read on the forward strand.
GGCAAGGGTACAAAGTCTATGCATTTTCGAATGGCGGCGAGGCGCTGATGGCCATCAGTGAAATCTCGGAATATGTGCACCTGCTCATAACGGATGTCGTGATGCCGGGCGTAAACGGGAGAGTTCTCGCGCAGAACCTGCGCGCGTTGCGCCCCACTTTGAAGGTACTTTACACCTCGGGCTACACGGGCGACGTTATCGTGCATCATGGGGTACTGGAAAAGGGCATCGAATTCATTTCAAAACCCTATTCTCTCGAGCAACTCGCAAAACGCGTGAGGGAGGTTCTTGACAAGCCGGAATCACAGTCGCTTTGATTGTATACGTCTATCGAGGGTACTTCGAGATCGGATGCAGAATTTCTAGCGTGACATTCGCGGTCCCGCTATGTTAATGTGTGAGTGTGAAAACTTCGTTCAACTCATGTCTTGGTTTCGGCTCGGCTGGCTTTCTAGTAGTTCAATTCGGGGCTTTGGCGTTGACCAGCATATTGGCATTAGCCTGTGCATCGTCGCACAATTCACCGCCGGCGGATCCGGGCGCCACCGGTACGATCGCAGGTGGAAATTCTACGGCGCCCGTCGCGGTCGCCACTGCTCCAACCGTTGCATCCGAACGCGGACACTTCATGGATGGCTGCAAGAATCACGGTCAAGCTGAACAGTATTGTGATTGCGCCTTCGAACAATTTCGGACTGTATTCAATGATTCTGACCTCAAGCGGGATATTCCAAAGGACGATCCCCGCATGAAAGCCTTCGAATCGAAGCTCAGGCTTTCCTGCGCGTCAAAGGTGCCGGAATCCGAAGCGAAGTCTCGATTCATGTCCGGATGTGTAAGCACGGATTCACGCAAGGCCAAATACTGTGAATGCGCATGGAACGCTTTTAGGAAGCAACTCGATACCGCTGAGATTGTCGCCTTCGATGAAAAAAGTACTAAGTGGGTGGACGCCAAGAAGAAGATGGTAAAATCATGTAAGGGCACTTACCCCGTGGCGCTAGCATCTGCCGAGTTCATTCAGGCCTGCACTAAAGGCGAAGCAACTCACGAGAAGTATTGCAACTGTGCCTGGAAGAAGATCAATCATCAGTTTTCCACGGAAGAAATAGTCGCTGGGATCGCTGATGTCGAACAAGTGAAATCGCTTGGCCAGTGCAGGTAGTTTGCAATCTGCTAATGTTGTCGGCGCATGGCCAAGGGCACACGTGAAGTCATTCAAATCAAAGGGGCGAGGGAACACAACTTAAGAGTTGACGAACTGAGTATTCCAAAACAGCAGCTGGTCGTATTTTCGGGTCCCAGCGGTTCCGGAAAGTCTTCATTGGCCTTTGATACGTTATACGCCGAAGGGCAACGTCGCTATGTCGAATCCCTCTCGAGCTATGCCCGACAATTTCTTGGTCAACTCGACAAGCCGGCCTTTGACCACATCAAGGGGCTTAGCCCTACGATTGCAATCGAGCAAAAGGCTGCCTCGGCAAATCCTCGTTCTACCGTCGGAACAGTCACTGAAATACACGATTATCTGCGGGTTCTCTATGCACGACTCGGGGAGTTGCACTGCCCGAAGTGCGGCGACCCGGTACAGGCATTGTCTACGGACGAAATCGTTCGGCGTGTGGCAGCATTCGACGAGCCCTGCATGCTCCTGGCTCCTTTGGTCGAGAACCGCAAAGGCGAGCTCAAGGATCTGTTTCTGTCACTGCAATCGAAAGGCTTCGTACGAGTTAGGATTAACGGAGACGTTACCTTACTTGCCGATGCCCCTAAACTAGACAAGAAGCGCAAGCACACAGTCGAACTGATAGTTGACCGATTGGATCCCAAGCGTTCGTCGCGCCAGCGTGTGGCAGATTCAGTCGAAACTGCGCTTCGAGAAGGGAACAATCAGCTCTTGGTATTCGCAATAGCGAAACGCAAGCTAACGCACCTGGGTCGCGAACGGGCTTGCGGTCACTGTAATGTATCCATACCCGAACCTTCTCCCCAGCATTTTTCGTTCAATTCCCCACTTGGAATGTGTCCGGACTGCAATGGCCTCGGGAAACGTTTGGAAATAGACGCAGATCTCTTGATTCCCGATCGCGGTCTGTCCATCCACGCGGGCGCTATCATACCATTTGCCAATGTCATGGCGCGTGGCAGCGGAATCAATTTTGGTCTATTCGATGCTCTAAAGCGTGAGTTTGGAGTCGAGCTCAAACGTCCGTGGTCCGGTCTTTCTAAGAAGCATCGTGATCTCGTGCTCTACGGAACGGGAGATAAGCGTGTCGAAGTGAGTTGGACCGGCAGCCACGGTCGAGTGAGTTGGCCGATGCAATTCGAAGGCGTTATTCCGATGATGGTGCGGCGCTACCGAGAAACCAAGAGTGAAGAGATGCGCCGATATTACATGCAATTCATGGCTGAGACGGCGTGTGGGAGCTGTCGTGGAGCTCGCCTAGGACCCATGGGAAGGACAGCGCTCGTAGCCGGCCATAGTCTTTCGGCAGTCAGCTCCTGGTCAGTGGTGGACACCCGCCGGCATTTCGCTGGATTGAAGTTGCCCGGAACGCAGGCGGCAATCGCTCGAGAAATTCTGTCCGAAATTAATGGTCGTCTGGAGTTCTTGGAGGCTGTAGGTCTTGGCTATTTGACACTAGATCGCTCTGCGACTTCTCTGTCGGGTGGCGAGGCGCAGCGTATTCGTTTGGCGGCTCAATTGGGCAGTGAGTTGTCCGGTGTACTGTATGTGCTCGATGAGCCTTCGATTGGACTACATGCCCGCGATACGACGAGATTGATTGAAACATTGCGAAAACTGCGGGACTTGGGTAACACGGTCATCGTTGTGGAACATGAAAGAGGGACCATCGAGGCTGCCGATCACATTATCGATTTTGGACCTGGAGCGGGACGCCAGGGTGGAGAGGTGGTCTTCGAGGGAACACCTAAACAGCTTAAGTCGGCAAAATCGCTTACGGGCGAATATCTTTCGGGCAAGCGACATGTTTTCAGTCGCAAAGAGCGGCTCTTGCCCAAGGCATGGCTTACGATAAAAGGTGCGACGGAAAACAACTTGAAGAATATCGACGTGCCTATACCTCTTGGAGTATTGGTTGCGGTCACGGGTGTGTCGGGTGCCGGGAAGAGCACACTCATTTCGGACATATTGCAGCCGGCCCTCGCGCGTCGCCTGCAGGGTTCCAAAGTCAGGGTCGGGGCGCACCGAGGTATCGAAGGAATCGAGTCTATCGACAAAGTCGTGCTGGTCGATCAATCTCCAATTGGTAGAACGCCACGATCAAATCCGGCTACTTACACCAAAGCCTTCGATGACATACGCAGTCTGTTCGCTCAAACACCTGAGGCTCGGATGCTCGGTTTCGTTCCAGGGCGGTTTAGCTTTAACGTGCCCGGTGGACGTTGCGAAGCTTGCCAAGGAGATGGGCTTAGAAGGATCGAGATGCATTTCCTGGCGGATGTGTACGTTACATGTGAAATCTGCCGCGGTCGACGCTACGACGAAGCAACACTCAGCGTGCGTTACCGTGGAAAGAATATAGCGGACGTGCTCGAGACAAGCGTTGATGAGGCGCAGGCGCTATTTGCAGCACATCCCTCGCTGCATGCAACGCTGGGGACATTGAGCGAAGTCGGCCTGGGTTACGTTCACCTAGGGCAACCCGCGCCAACTCTATCCGGGGGTGAAGCGCAGCGGGTAAAATTAAGTCGAGAGTTGTCGAGACGTGATACCGGGCGAACCCTCTATGTGCTCGATGAGCCCACGACGGGCCTTCACTTCGACGACNNAACTGCTCCGATTGGTGAAAGCCGGAAATACAGTGGTTGTCATCGAACACGACCTCGACGTAATTCGCTGCGCCGACTGGGTAATAGACTTGGGTCCCGAGGGCGGAGCCGGGGGTGGCCAATTGTTGGCCTCGGGTACTCCCGAAAAGGTTGCCTCGAACCCCCGCAGCTATACGGGCCAGGCGCTTAGGGGGATCCGTCGGTTTCGGAAATAGCTATTCGAATTAAGGTGTTCCGGTGACATTGCGCGTTTTGGACATCCGAATGGAGGCGAGCGTTCCGGTCGATTGGCTAGGCGGTCGGAGTGAATTCAATCTCTAGCTCACGGTTTTTCACCCCTGAGTCCCGGATCCGTCGAGTTCGTGCATGTCTTGTCGAATAGGATTGGGCCGGAGTGGCTCTTCGAGGACACCCTACAGCTCGAGCCCTTATTGGAAGACCTTGAGCGTTCCTAATCCTCCAAAATCCTTCATTTGAACTGGTTTAAGCCGGTGGCACAGGCTCCCGCTTTCGAGGTACAGTTCGATGGCGGCAAGGTGATGAGCCACAGAACAAGAAAACGTCGTTCCACCAAGAGTGCCAATCCCTCAGAGCCCAGCGCCCCAGAGGCCGTTGCGCCGGAGGATACTGACGCAGCCAGCCCTGCAGCTCCGGTGGAATTATCTGACAAGCCAATTGCGAGTACTCCAGCAGCGGCCCAGTTATCCACGGAAAGTGTGCATGATATTGCGGCGAGGTCCCCGCAAAGTGCCGAAAGCACACCGGAGAATGAGACAGAAGGCTCCGAATCCAACGCGTCAGTAGCCGTGCCAAACGCCCCCGACTCTAACGATTCGACGGAAGGTCCCGCTAGCGCTCGGTCGGCTGAGCCGAGCACTGAGTCGCTCGATTCGAATTGGTTCAGCGAGGATCAGCGAGAGCATTCAGTGTCGCCCAACTCAAAGCAGGCAAGCACGATCGCCCCAACGCACGGCGACAAGGNNAAGTCCGAAGCCATAGCCGAACTACCAACAACGGTGAACGAAAAGCCTCTACCGGCAGAACTTCGACCCAGCTCCGCTCCATCCCCACCTGCGAATGCCTCAAGTGAGCCCCCAAAACCTCGCGTTGCTGCTCTACGAACGAGCGCACCTCCACCGCCCTCGCACGTTGCTTGGTCGCGTCCAGGTCTAACCCCGCCGTTGCCATCCAGCATGCGCTCGAATCACCCCCCGGCGACAGCGACTCCGCAACCTTCCGTGCCTCCCCCGACTAGACCACCTCCCCAAGTTCGCCCGTCGTTTCGGCGAGTGACACCCCCGCCGCCGCCTATTCGATCGACGATTCCCCCGCACATCACACCTGGGGAGCAGTCGCCAGTCAGTCCCACTCGCAAGCTCACACCAGCGTCCAAGCGACCTGCGGCTGCTGGATCGAATAGTACACAAGCCGGTCCCACATCGGCTACGTCGCCTCAAAGTCCCGAGTCCGCGACGCCTGAGTCAATAACGTCGAACACACTCGCCACATCAGCGACCCCTGAAACTGCCGTCGTCCGATCCGCTACTCCCGTTCCTTCAAGTACGCCTCCTTCAAGATCGAGCGCATCGGCAACTTCACCTAGCAGAATTTCAAAGAGCCCACCGGGGCCACGCATCAGCACGCCGCCACCCGTGCACGCGACTTCGACGGGTGCCTCGGTGCGAGAAGAGCAATCCGAACCTAGTCCAGATAGTAATGCGGAAGACCCGGTTACGGTGCGCATTGCTTCGGAGCCCCCTGCCGCAGGATCTACAGGCGTGGAGGTCAAAGCGCCTACTCCGATCGAAGCACGGGAGTCCGACCCAGATGGAATGCTCGAGATTGAGAGCTTGAGCCAAGGAACCCTGGAACCAGTGATGGCCAATGGTCCCGCGGAAGTCTCATCAGCAAAAGATGCCGACCTTCCGTCTGCAGCAATCGCAGAGGCCAAAGCTCAGTCCGGAGCGGTATCCAATACTGCTGGCGCGGTTGCCCAAAAGGAGGTTCGTGCTCCGAAAAGCGCGGCGCAGGGGGCGCTCGGAGTCGGTGCAAATAAGCATCGACGCGGTGCGGGGGCTCACCCATTGGCGAGCGCTCGAATTTCGCCCCAAGAAGTGCCAAGTAAACAACTTTCGGCGGCTCCTGCCAGCCGTCGCAACGCCGTTTTGTTGGGGCTAGGAGGGGTATGCGTTCTGGCTATTTTGGTTTTTGCACTGCGTCCACATGCGCCCCACTCGAGTGATGCGTCGGTTAGCGTCGATCCGAGTCCCACGCCGTTGGCGCTTTCAGTTCAATCGCCGGCGCCGGAACGTCAAGTTGCGCTCAGCCGCGATGAAGCATCCCGAAGTGAACAGGGAATTGACCCGAATCGAAATTCGCAGCAGGCCGCTCCCGCCTCGCCGAGCGCGCCGCCCTCCGTCACTGTTGCATCCGAGCCGGCAGTAGAAGATACGGTTCGCGTTGCAATTACCATTCGACCCGAAGGAACACGTGTCTTCTATCGTGGCAAAGAAGTGGGGCGCACCCCGTTCACACTTGAACTATTGCGCGGAGAACGCCGCGTTTTCGAGGTAGGGTACCCCGGTTACTCGACGCGCCGCCTAGTGATTGACGGAATGGATAAAGAAGTCTCTTTCAACATGACGCCAGACGCAAAGTGACGTAGCAGCGCTATCTTGGAGCCGATGGATTGGGTGGCGTGCTCGACGGCGCGATTGGGCCCGTCGAATGTCCGGATGCCGAGCGTGCAACCGATGACGAAGGAACAGCTGAGCCTGCGTCGGAAGCAGATGGCGCAGCAGTTGGGGCCCCCAGTTTTAGTCCTAGAGCTGCTAGTTGTGCTTGGCGCGAATAATCAATCGACTCTCCGAGAATCCGCGCGAGTTCTTGCGAGGCATGAAAGCCCATGGAATTCTCGGCTGCCACGAAATCTAGGCGCCATTGAGCCTTGCGCTGCAGCTCGAGCATCGGCTTTAGTTGCTCCTCCGTTGCGCCATTTGCTTTCACGCCCTTAATGGCATCGATCATGTCCACTAGCGCACTGCCAGCGCGTCTCAGCAATGCGTAATGTCTGTCTTGAATAGTTTCAACTCGCTTTTTTATCTCCTCCTCGGGGTAGTGATGGCATTGTTGACACGCCCGATTCAGATTCAAGAGCGGCGAGCGGACCCAATGGTCGGAAACCTTGAGCGCTCCTTCCCGCATATAGGGCATATGGCAATCAGCACACGCTACTCCCGCCTTGCCGTGCGTGCCCTGATTCCAGACCTCGAATTCTGGATGCTGCGCTTTCAGTACTTCGGCACCCGTTTCAGCGTGCTTCCAATCGTAGAATCGGTGGCCATCCTCGAACTTGTAGCTGTCGTAGTACGACTCGATTTCTTCGACCTTTAATCCGTTGTTCCAGGGGAAAAATAGCGTTGTCTTCGGTCCGCAATAATATTCCACATGACACTGGCCGCAGACGTACGATCGCATCTCCTGCCGCGTTGCATCCCGATTGGGGTCATAGTCGTTGATGCCTTCGTGGGCTTTGAGCGCTCTTATTCCATTGATGAACCCCGGTCGAGTGACGCGCAATTGCATGGTCTTTGGGTCATGACAGTCAACGCACGAAACGGGGTGATGATTGCCCGACTTTTCGAGACGCTCGCTGGCCTCCCAGTAGTCGAGTTTGCCAATTGCAGCGAACCCCTTTTGCAACTGTTCACTGGCAGACGCTTGCGGTGCTAATTCGGCACCAGTCTTACGATACAGTGGCATTACCGAGGCATGACAATGCAGGCACGATCCAGGCTGCGGTCGTTCCTTGGTTCGCTTCGTATTTTCCTGATCCGTCAGCATGAACGCGTGCCCCCGGCGGTCGCGGTAATCAATCGCAAATGCGTACCCGGCAAACATACGAGTCAGCCAGGGGTTGCTCTCCGCTTTTTCAGGCGGCAGCATGACCTCCGAGGGTGAACCACCACCGTACTTAGTCCGAGTTGGATTTACCGTCCGCATGTAACTGTCATATTCGCGCGGCCAGTTCTTGCCCCATTCGGCAGGGTCAGTCGTGTCGTCGGTGACGTTGACGAAGCGCAAATAGGGGTTTTTCGCCTCCTGCTTTCTCTGCAAGATATTTATGAGCAGTCCTGCTAGGACTGCCGTAGATCCGGCAAAGATTACAATTATAACCACCAGCATGACGACGCTTGGACGTCGAGACTTCTGGGGTTTGCCCTCGGGAGCGGTTGTGTCGGTTGGCATGATCTTACCGTCTGAAGTGGATTCGAATTACTTGATCGGGCCGTGCCCGACCGATGCATGGCAGTGAACGCAGGTAACCGCATTCTTATCTGTGGTGCTGCCCGCCACGATTTGGTGAACGAATTCCCCGTGGCAGCCGAGACAGGCTTCCTGCAAAATGTGCGAATTGCGGGGCTTTATCATGATGGGTTCATGAAAGTCCTGAAAAGTAAAGCCCTTCGAATGGTGGTAACCGTTGACCGCTTTCGCGATGTATTTTTCGATGAACGTGTGCGGTAAGTGACAATCAGCGCACGTTGCCACGATATGATGACTTGATTTTACCCATGAATCATACTTGTCGTTCATGATGTGACAGTTCGCGCAGGCCTTCGGATCCGTGGTGAAATACGAAAACCCTTCGGCGTAAACGAACGTAAACAGTCCGAGGCCAAGGATTGCTCCAAACGCAGCCGCGCTCGAAACAAGGAACTTGGTTGAAAAATGAATCAANNCACGTGCCGTCAATACAAACAAAAAGTCCCGGCGGCCATGATCGGCGTCAGGCGTTAGAGACTGACTGCACCTCACTTGGCCGGTAAGTTTTTTGGCGTGTGGGGCCGCGAGCGGGCCCTATCACTCAAAACGTAAGCTGCGCTCCCAAGCCTGCCGATTTGGGGCTGGCCCAGGGTGCAACCTGGAGAGACGGCTTCTTTTCCAGCTTAGCCGTTGGACTTCCTGCGACGGGCTCATCCGGCGACGTCAAAAGAACGATGCCCGTCACACCAAGAGTAATGGCAACGCCAAACGCCATATCGGCTACGAGTGCGCTATTTTCGACCTTGTCCGCCTTCGCCGAGGTTGGTTTATCGTTGTATTCACTCTTGGCGTTCAATGCTCGGATACCAAAATAGGTACCCACCAGCGTCGATACACCGGCGACTCCTAGCGTCACATACGCAGGTGTCATGCTCGGCGGGGGTGGCGGAGGTGGCGGAGGTGGCGGAGGCGGTGGAGGCGGCGGAGGCGGCGGAGGCGGTGGCGGAGGCGGAATGGCCACCAAATCCACCTTCTGTTCCCCTTTGGCCGCGGCCTTGGCTACTACGATCACGTCCTTCGGTTCAAACCCCGGCGCCGTCACGACCAATTTGTGCTCGCCTGGTACAAGCTTGAGTGCGAGCGGGGTCTGTCCAGCTTGAGCTTGACCATCCACCATTACGGTTGCGTGTTCCGGTGTTGTACTGAGTTGAATTTCACCGGGAACGGTTGCGTTGAGTTGAGTCACTCTTGCTTCGGCTAGAGTGCGCTTGTCAGCGAGGGACTTGTCGATGGTTGGATTAGCCAAGAAGCGACCGTACGCCGGCAACGCTTCGTCCAGACGTCCCAACTTGTCCAAGCAGTCAGCAATCCAAAACTCAGCAGCCGCACTCGGAATCAAAGCTTCAGACTCTTCGAAGTGAGTCAGCGCGGTTGCAAAGTCTGCAGCCTTGTACGCTTTCTCCCCATCCGTGCTGGCCTTCTTGGCGGCTCCCTTTGTCTTGGCATCGGGGGGTTTGGGCGCGCCCATGGCCGAACCCGGTGTCGCCGCCTTGTCGCCCGAGGCGGCGGGCCCTTGGGCCTGAGTTGGGGTCTTCTTCGTCTCCTCCTTGACCGGAGGTGCAAGCGCCTTGCTGGTCGCGGCTTTTGGAGCCTCCGCCTTGGCCGAACTGTTGGCCGCTGCACTCGGTTTCGCTGTTTCCGGCGCTTTGGGTTTGGGCTCGGCGGGCGCAGCTTTTGGCTGGTCTTTTGCCGGTGCGATTGGGGAAGGGGAACCCGTTTGTGCCTGAGCCGGGCCTACCCAGCAGAGGCCGCAAAGAAAACCAACGGCCAGAGCCGCAGTTGAGCTGTTCATCAATAACGTCGATGGGCGAAGGGAACGCATCACAAGCCTCCAGCGCCCGCCACGGCGGACGTCTGCGCACAGGCTAGTACGAAGAGGTGCCAAATCGTACTAGAAACCGCCAGGCGATGAATCAAATCTGCCGGGTGGGCACCCGATAACGCTAAAGTCAGGCGGACCTGGCCCTTGGGTTCACTCGTGGGGCGTGTCGCTGACAAGCTTGGCGTCGACCGTACCACGGGTTAGAAGTCGGGGTTTCTCTCAACCAGGTTAGTACCTCCAAGCCGTGTCCGGTTCATCTACTCACCAGCCCCGCATTCGTTCGCGCGCGAGCAGTCAGTTTCCGCTCGTGTCTTGGGTTAGAAGTACTGAAACCGTACCTGTGCTGCTAGTGAGTAACCTCGAGCCGCCGTTGCGGAGGTCACTGGGACGATGCGCCGAATTTGCGGTTCTCGAGGCACGCGCACTAGCCCATGAGGAAAAGTCGGAGTTCGAACTAGCTTCACTTTGTTGGGCTGAGCTGGCGCGTGGATATGTATTTCGAAAATGCAGACATGATGCAGCGATTCGGTGCGCGCGACGCGCGCTCGAACTCAAGGATGACCCGTCGCTCCGCGATGAATTGGCAGTGTGGTTAGAGGGTATTGGTTGCTGGTCGCAGGCAGCTGAACTATTGAAATCGGCTGGAGAGCCCTCGACAGACCCCGAACGCCTACGCTTCTATCGACGAATCGCCAGCCTCTGGTGGCGTTCGGGTCACGCGGAGCACGCTGCACAAGCTCTGGCAGAAATCGCCAGAATTGACGGCGAGTGCACCGAGCCGCTTGAATGGCTGGCCGCGCTGCACACTAATGACCAACAAGTCGTAAGTCGCGAGCGTGCGGTCCTAGCGCAGCTTGAAGCAGCGCGCCGGTATCAACAACATGGGGCACGCTTGGCGGCGTTCGAAGCTGAACTGCGCGCTTTCGAGATTGACCCAGGATCGGTTCTAGCCACCGAACAACTAGCGATCTCATTGACAAAGTTGGGTCGCCGTGAGGCTGCTGAGGACGTGTGGCGCGAATGCGCAAGAGTAGCCAACGACCGGGGCCTATACAGCCAGCAAATTGAAAAGGCACTGAGTCGCGATGAATACGACCGCGCATTGGCGTTCGGTCTCGATGCGCTGGACGACAGTGTAATTGACGTCGATTCTGCGAATCGCGCTTGTGAATATGCACTCAATCCTACCGGGACCGTTCCCAAATCGTTCGATGGGATTCTCGCACGAGCGGGCCTTTTGGGTTGGCTTGCTGCACGCCATGAGATCGCTCTCATCGAGAACAAGTCGCACCAGCATGCAGCCCCCTGGGTCGTTTTGACGCGGCTGTATGCCAGCGCCATGGGCAAACCCGAATTGGCCGTCGAGGCATTGTGCCGCGGAATTCTCGCGGATCCAAAATCTGCCGAGTCCCGGCGCATGTTGGAAGCGAGCGTGGCCGAATCGGATGATGTAGGCTTGTTGCTTCGGACGTTGGTCAATGCAGCACGCGTTGCCACGTCGACAGAGTCGCAGCTCTGGCTCGCGAACGAATTCGTTCAATTCCAAAACCGGGGATTGGAAGCGCCCGGGCCGATAGCGTGGGCTCTGCGCGTCAAGCGACGCGAATCGTTTTCTGGGTCGATCGATTTGAATACGGTGACCAATTGGAATTCTCGAAAGGCCACCGAACACGAGCAGTGGCAGACTCTCCTCGGTGAATCGCAGGACATGCCCAGCGCCGAGCGGATCCATTTGCTGGCCCGCATCGCTGCCGGAATGGCGCTCGACCCGGACTCAATCGAATCGCTTCGCGACGTGTTGGTAAAGTGGCTCGAGGTCGAGCCGCTTTCCACGGTAGCGGCGGTGCAATTGGCCCAGCTGGTGGATGCAATTGCTCTGAAGAGCGACGCAGAAGAAACCATTCCGGCGTGGAAAAATGCCTTTGAATTACTGGCAAAGAAAGGCGGAGAGCGGGGCTGTCTAGCGGTAACTCGTTACTGGCTCCACAAAGGTCATCCGGGCGAAGCGCTGTCGACGATTCGTCTCGCTATCGAAAAACTCGAACCCAGTCAACGATTGCTGGGTTGGGTCGTCACGCTGGCGCGCCGCATGGTCGACAAGCGGCTGTTCGCCGATGCCCTGACGTTGATGGCCAGGACCACGGATTCTGTCGTTGGCGCGGTAATTCTTGCCCAAGCAGCTGAGACGTATCTTGAATTGGGTGATTTGGAAATTGCCCGCCGTGTCGTCGATGGTGCCTTGGTCGTGTCCCCCAATTCGGCGCGTCTAGTGAATGTTGACGTAGCACTTCAAGCGCCGAATGATCCGCGGAGTTTAGCCGAGACGCTGGAGCGAGCCCTGGGGATCATTCCTCCGAGGGCCCAATTTGCCCTCCAATTAGCGCAGGCCCATGAAAAACTAGGTAACCTCGAGCTATCCCTGGCTTGGGCGACTCGTGCCAGTACATTGCGTCCCGCTGCAATCTCGCTGCTCTCCCGCGTAGCGAAGTTAGCGGTCTTGGCCAACGATGCTGGTCGCATGACGGATTGGCTCATTCGGTCAATCGATGTGCCGCTCGCCGTTTCAGCGTGGCTGCCGACCGCAGCAATGGTGCTGTCGGCACTCATAGGAGTGGATGCTCCGCGCGCCGCGGAAACCACCCGGAGACTAATGTGTGCCACGGGTACTTCCGACCCTAACTGGCGAGCTACCCTGATGGCGTGTGCAGACTCGGTGTCGGATTCTCGATTGGCGTTGGAAGTACTGGAACGAGCAGTTGCTGCGGACGCCGACGCTCCAGATAACTTACGGGAAATCGTGAGACGCCGTCTATCGCTCGGGGACCTCGAGTCCGCGTTCGAAGCCGCATTGCGCGCATTGCGCGCGGGAGTGGCCCCCGAAATCGTTCGCAGTTGGGTGCCCAATCTCTCCGAGGTCGACTCTTTTGAAGTACCAGACACTGAACTTGCGGCGGCGGAACTCGAGCGCGAACTAAGCATGCTTTCTGGCAACGAAGATACGGCAATTCAAGCCATAAGGCGCTTGGCGACGGATCGATTCGTACTGGCTAACGACGAATTCGCTGCCAATGCGCTCTGGTCCGAGCTGCTGCATTCCGAGTATTCCGGCATAGTCGAATTGGTGTCAGAAGACTTGGCTCAGAATCTTGGGCACCGTGCGGCCGCACGAATCTTACTCGATACGAGTGAGAAGGCGAAATCCCCTCAGCGCCGGAGTCAACTGTTGGCGGCAACCGCGCAACTTACGGCGCAAATGGGCGAAGCCGAACTTGCGCGCACACACATTGGCAAGGCAATAACCATTGATCCATCGAACATACGAGCGTTGTTCGTTGCTGAATCCCTACTCGAAACCGAAAATGATCAGAATTGGCTCGACGAGCTGTACTACGGTGTTGCTCGCTCGACCTTAGGGTCTTACGGCGAACGGGCTCTGCATTATCGCGCCGCCAAGGTTTTTGAATTGTCGGGTGCCTACAGTCGTGCGCTCCAACATGCCTGTGCAGCGCTGGTTGCCGTGCCCAGTGAGTGCACGACCCTGCGGCTGGCAGCCGAATTGGCGCGCAAAGTGGGCGATGCGTCACCGTTCGTAAATGCAATATTATCGATTGTTAAGCGTCCACAATTCGGGCAAGAAGCATCAAGGTGGCTCAATGTGGCCCAAGGGGAGCTCGAGCTGCGCCCTGATTTTCTTGCCGCCCGGGTAGAGCTCTTGCTGGAAGCGCTTGCGTCGGAACCCACTGCAGCGCTTCTAGCACAGACTACGGAAACAGTAGCCCAACTGGCTGCAACGTCGGAGAAAGCAGGAGAGGCTACCCGAGCGCGCCTCAGTGGCATAATTCGAGAGAGCCTTGAAAAAATCGAAGGCCCGAGCGGCGCACGACTCGCATTGTCGGCCGCTGGCGCGTCAGTGCAGCTACAGCAGGCAGAGCTTTGCGCCCACGCGCTGGCCTCTGCAATTCGATGCGACGCAGACATCGATGAATACGAAGAGGCCGAAGCGACGATCAATTGGCTGTGCGCCCAACCCGAAAGAGCCCGCGAATTACTATTTGAAGTCCTAAAGGTGTTGGAACAGCCCTACGTGAATATCGGAATGGGCGCGCTCAAGGCAGTGGGTTATCTGCAACTGGCGGTGGGTGACTCGCTTTCCTTGTCTAGGCTCGACGCGTTAGTCGCACGAATCGGAGAAAGTGAGTCGTTCTTGGAGTGGATGGCGGCTCTGCTCGAGCGCTCTGCCAAGGATTCGTCGCGTTCCGTGCTGGTTGCTCGGCAGCTAGTACAACTGCGGATCGTACAAGATCGCATTGATGATGCACTTCAATTGCTGCAGTCAATCATCAACGGGCATGCGAGAACCGCCGTTGCATACGACGCTGCGCTTCAAGGGGTTGCGCTGCTCCTAAAGCACAAGAGCCTTACGGACGCCCAACACTGGGTTCAATTGATCCGCGAAAACCTTACTCCTGTAAATGCCGCATCGATCGAATTGGAACTGGCGCGCATGACGGGCGAGACCTTGCACTTGGTGCAGGCCCTGGCTCACCGTGCCTATAGCGACCCTAGCTCGCCCAGCGAAGGAGTAAAGTTCCTCGTGGAGGCCACCGACTTGGCGGACCGATTGGGTCACCGGGAGGCAGCGCTCGACTGCGCACGCTCGGCGGTGAAGTGGGATCCGAAACATGCCGGAGCACAATTGAAATTGGCGGTCCTCGTCTACAAGTCGAAGAAACAAGAGGCTGCCGATCATCCCGACGAAACGGTAAAAGCGCTCCGCCTGCTGCCGACCCAACTCAGAGGCGAGGACGAGGAATTGCGTTCGTTCTTGCTTGCCGAAGCAATCGATGCGACCGACGGCTCCGGAGCGGGCACCGATGAGCTGGTTCGGGCGCATGCCAAAGTCGGGCTGCGACCGCTTATCGCGTTGGGTTTGGCCGAGCGTTTCGTTTTGGCCGGCGACTTCGCACGAGCAGTACCAATGTTCGAACATGCCATTGCCGGTGACCTACGCGGCCTCCGAACCTTGGCCGATGTTTGCGTTGATGGCGCGCGCTCGGCCCTAGCCCTCGGGCACACGGAAACGAGCCTGAGATGGCTGGAAATGGCGCTCTCCGAACCCGGATGTCCTCCAAACGCAGGCACGTTGCTAAAAGAGGTTAAGCAGGAAATTTCCAATCGGGTTCAGGTGCGAACGGCTGAATCACGCGCACGTTCGTCCAGCCCGGAGATAACGTTCAGTGAATCGTCGGATCTCGACGTTAAAATTGCGTCAGGCATTGTCGAGCCCGAGCCGGAGCCCGAGGCAGAGGCGGCATCTGTCTCGCCGGATGAAGAGGGTCTGGAAATCCCATTGGTGCGGCGACGCAGCGAGCAGCCGTCCTACAATTCGCAGACTGCAATTGCGGTCGATCAGGCGATGATATCGCCCGAGTCAGACCCCGGTTCGCTCGGTGAGGCCATCGATCGCGCAAGGTTCATGGTCGAGAATGCCTCCCCGTCGTATCAGACCCTTACGTTGTTACGCCGCTGGCTGCGGCAGTGGCCGAGTTCGCATCGGCTCATGGAATTCGTGCGAGACGCCGCATTCGTCGAGCGTGATATCCCACTTTCACGTGCCATCGAGCATGCGCGCGGCATATTGCTGGCATCCGCCGAACGCGTGGACCCGCCGGACCTAGCCGCGCAGCCCATGGTGCCCGAAGCCGTGCGCTCGCTATTGTTCCGAGATATCTCCACGTCCGTAAGTGATGCTTTGGCATTGATCTGGGAGGGCGGAGAACATCTCCTTCAACGGGAGTTGACGGATTACGGGGTTACGGGGCTGGATCGAATTACGTCGAGTTCGGCGAGCCCGCTCGGTCAGGCATTTGCCGAGATTTCGCCGCGCTTGGGACTCATGCGTACCCCGCTATTTTACAAACGCGGTTCTCACCGGGCCAGGGCGACCGTGGCGTTGTCAATACCGAGCGCTCTACTTCTCGACGGAGAATTGCCGAAGGAGTCCCGAGAGCTGACAGGCCTTGTCGCGGGCTCTCTTTGGGTTACC
The DNA here is from genome assembly GCA_003154095.1 of Myxococcales bacterium. GTDB lineage: Bacteria > Myxococcota_A > Polyangia > Polyangiales > Polyangiaceae > FEN-1139. Next base: position 20,592 of record PMCK01000062.1, read on the forward strand.
CAGCCCGAATACTCGCTCGTGATGGGTGCTCCTGCGCCGCAAGTCAAGACGGTGCTGACCGCTCTGCAACTTGCATTTGGCCCTCCACAGCGCCACCCGCCGACCAATATGAGCGAGGCGTTGCGCTTAGCAGAAAAGCTTTGGGAAAGTATACCCAGCGCCGCTCAAAGACGCATGCGAGACTTATGTCTAGAAAGCCTCGACTATGATCGAGCGCTCGAATTTGCCAAGCGTGCGAGGCGTCGAGCGGAGTTATACGCCACCGGTGATTTGGGCTTTGCAATTGCCCAGCTGTCCATAGATGAAGGTCGCGACGTTTTGGCGACGATTACGGAGACCGAAACGGGCGAAAGCGCTCCCAATCTTGCGGATCTGATCAGGCTTGCGACCAGCGCCGAGTACGCGGCAATTCGATGGCAACCGTCCAAGGGGTCCGAGCGGCGGATCCCAGCACTCCAAAGATAGAAGTCATGGCCCCCACGACCGCGTCAACCACTGGACCGACCCTGACATTTGTGTCGCGGTGTGGGACCGGGCCAATGGCGATAAGGTCGTTTTTGCGGTTGGTACGTTCCTCGCACTGCAGAGCGATCGTTGTGTTGGCGATGCTTACCCCCGGCTGTATTTTCCCCGAGCCCCCGACCTGGGAAGGCCCGAAAAAGACGCAGCCGCTGTTGTGGAATCCGATACCCCGAACCGACCAATTCCACCTATTGAGTCTTGACAAGCCATTTAACTTTTCGGTTTCTGAAAGATCGGAAGACGCCGGTGAAGCGCTTCGAGCGATTTGGTATTTGGGGCCTGACTATTTGGATTATCTAAACAGTCGAGACATAGCCCCCGGGCACTCCGATGTTTTGAAAGACATACAAGCAACGTGGCCCGTCTCCACGAGTAAGCAGGAATGTACGACGTTTAATCTCGTGGTGACACATATTAGCAACGACAGTAGCAACAACAGCGACGGAGGAATTCTCGATCACCACCCACTGAATCTTGATGACGCTTCGACGATGACCTGGTGGCTCAACCTTAATAACGCTTCTGGTTGTCCAACTGGCGAAGGAACGACACCGTGAGGTCCTGCCTCATAGTCATAGTCCTTTGCTCCAGTGCCTCTTGTTCGATTGGCATATCTGCGGATAGTAATTCCGCAACTGCCTCAATTCCCTGCAAAAGTAGTCAAGATTGCCCAGGGGGCATGGTTTGTTCCTCGAGTCTATGCCGTGTTAGCGACCTATCCATCCCGCAGGTATTGGTAGATATATCAATCCCATCAACCACGAATGCTCCCCAATATTCCGGAATGGGTTTCGTTCTACCGCTCGATGTGCCAAGTCTTGGTAGAGCGGATATAACTTTGCCTGATTTAGTCCCGCTTTCCCTGGATGCTGACCTGCAAAATACCTCGAATGCTGGGTTGAATTGTGACTATTCATCCGTGAGCGCCGCTGGGAAAAACTCAGTAAAGGTGGAGGTGACTCACCGCTGGCCCGTGGACGGTCTCGAACGAACCGTATTTACGGCCAACAGCTTGCCAGCAACCCTGACCGGAGTGCCGTCAGGTTCCGGTTATACCTATGAAGCCTATTTTTCTCTATCTGGCGATCTCTCGGACCAGGACCCGAAGTGCAATCTTCCCCCCGTGCTCGTTCGCGATGTAGGAGTATCCGCTAGTCAATCACTCTTGACATTAGCCTGGCCCACTCCCAAATCGATTGCCTTGGACGTCCAGATTCAAGCTTCTGCTTTTGCAACTGGAAGTGATCTCTATCATTGGCAACTGGATATCGTGGACCCGATTCAAGGTCGCGTGCTGGCCGTACCGGTGACGCTAGGAGCCAATACGGTTGATGCAAAAGATCCCGGCCTCGTGGATTACAAGGCGACCGTTAATTACAATCCAATCCTGTCGGCAGACTCGAGTCCTCCCGTCGGTACGGAACTAATCCGGTTGCAGCCGCCTACGGGTGTGGCTCAGCCTACATATTATGTATCAATGTCTGGTTTGACCTTATTTGCAGGGAGCAATGAAGCTCCACTGCCCATCAACGCCGTGCCCGCTGCGGTAACAATTCAGGGTCGCGTCGAGACGGCCGATCAAGCGCAACCGTTGGCAGCGCCAATTACATTTCTGAGCACTGGTTTTAGTGTCGGCAATAGCGGCATTTGGGCCGATTATACGGCATCGACACAGAGCGGTGCCGATGGCCAATTCAACATAACATTGCCGGCAGGTCAATATCGGGTACTCGTCGTTCCGTCCGGAGACGGCAAGCATGCTGTGCTCGACACTCAATGGACTATTCAATCATCTCCCAGCAATCAGGCGGGACGACTACTGCAGGTTCCGATCTATTCCCAAGTTCAGGGCAACGCCGCTGACTCCTCGCAATTGACAGCGTTTCAGTCGGCCACAATCGAGGCAACCCCTGCTAATGGCCTACTTTGCGATAGGGCCACCCAGATAGTCGCGCTGCGCAACAGCAGCCCCGGGGCCCGATCGGCGTCCGCGCTATTTCAACCTCAATCGAATTCGCAATTCGTATTGCCCGTAGATATGGGACGCTTTGACTTCAGCCTTCGTCCGTCCACTGATCGGCCTTGGATCGTCTGGAAAGGTAAGGAAGTGGTGACGGGGACGAACACGCTTTCAGCTTGGGCCTCGCCGTTACCGGTGCCCTGGGCAGGGTCGTTGAAGGTCCCTTCGAATGTCACTTCAGGTGGGAGTGGTAGCACGCAAATTCCGTGGGCAGTCATGCGGGTATACGCGCTGCTCGACGATGGCGGTCAGGTCGCTAATGACCCCAAAATAGCAGCAACGATCGTCCAAGTTGCCGAGAGCCGCTCAGAGGCTGATGGGACCTTTCAGCTCGAATTGCCAGACGGATTCCAGCCGTAGCATCGTCGAAGCTCGGGCCGGTGGCAAATCCAGCTGATTTTGCCGAGCTAGGCTGCCGGTGAGCGGATTTGCTGGCATTATGCCTTAACTTTCGCAATGCTTTTAACCACTCAAGTGTTGGTCCGTTGGAAGATGTGCTCACGTGAAGCCCATTGAAAGCCAAGATACTAGAGGTTCCATTCCTCCCTCGGCAAGTTCCGAGGTGCGGGTGGGCGCGCAAGAATTGGCAGGCGCGCTTCACGAAGTGTCCAATGCGTTGACCGTTGTTCTTGGCTGGTTGGAGGTCGCACAGCAGCACGTCGTAGGTGAGCGTGCTCGTGAAGCGCTCGAAGTAGCCTTACGTCAGGCTCGCCTTGGATATCGAGTGGCGCGTCGGGCCATAGGAGCAACGACGCCGAGTGAAAACGGTTCGGACTCATTACAAGACTTGGTGTCCGGCGCAATACTCGCAGTGCGTCCGCTTGCCGAGCAACGTCACGTTCGCCTCGTATCGAGCGGGCTCGAGATGTCGGATGTCTATTTGCCGACGCCCGATGTTGCGGCGCAGGTGTTGATAAACTTGCTTTTGAATGCCATCGCATTTAGTCCTGACGGCAAGACTGTAACATTGACCTCTAGCACTACCGAAGAGCGTGTCCTAATTGAAGTGCGTGACGAAGGCCCAGGTATTGACCCCGGCCGGGCAGAGACTATTTGGGATGCCCCCGTTTCCACGAGGCAAGGCGGAGCTGGGATTGGCCTCGCCTACTGCCGAAAGCTGGCAAAAGAGCAGGGCGCGGAGTTGCGATTAGTCCGCAATCGAATGGGTGCCGCGTTCGAGTTGGATTGGCCTCGGGCCGAGTCGAGTCACAGTGAACCCGCTATTGTGACCGCGACCAGGAGTTTAGGTGGGCTTCGGATATTGCTCGTCGAAGACGATGCCTCGATCTGTTCATTGGTTGAACTGACATTCGAATGTCAGGGCTCAAAAGTCATCAGCGCCGGCAGCCTCGCGGAAATAAGGCAGGCCAAGGTGCACCAAGATCACTTCGATCTTGCGCTCGTGGACCTAAGCCCGTTTGGTCAGGACATTGAAGCCGGTTTGAATGTCTTGAGGGAAGGGGCGTCTGAAATGCCGATGGTTCTCATCACTGGTTCGGCCGCGGGACTTCCCGAAGGTGCCGAAGCGGCATTTTCGGCTTGGGTCCGAAAGCCCTTCGAAGCGGGGGAATTGATCACAGCGGTCCGGCGAATCACCGGTCGATAGTTCACAGGCATTGCGCTGAACAATGGGCCAAATCTATTGGGCAACCACAGTAGCCCTTGCGTGTTCCTGCTTCGCCGCGCTAAAGACCGACCCCCGGAAAATGCTCAACAATTGTGCCGCGCGCAGAGTCGGATCCCGAAGATGCGCATCAAATAAGCGAGGGTGGCGGAACTGGCAGACGCGCTAGCTTGAGGTGCTAGTGGGGTAACTCCCGTGGAGGTTCAAGTCCTCTCCTTCGCACTGACAACCGACCGGCAAAGTGCTGGTCAATGAAGATATTGGGTCGATTCCATGAGCGGACATTCAAAATGGGCGACGATTAAGCGCAAGAAGGGTGCAACTGATGCTGCCCGCGGCAAAATCTTCACCAAGCTTACGCGCGAGATACTAACCGCCGCAAAAATTGGCGGCGGCGATCCGGCAGGAAATTCTCGGCTAAGAAAGGCAATTGCTGACGCGAAAGCGCAGCAGATGCCCAATGACAGTATCAAGCGGGCAATCCAGCGAGGTACCGGGGAGATTGAAGGTGCTGCGTTCGAGGACGTTCTTTACGAGGGAACGGGTCCTGGGGGCACGTTATTCGTAGTCGAAGGGATGACGGATAACCGCAATCGGACAGCAGCCGAAATTCGCAAGGTTTTCGAAAAGCACAATGGTTCATTGAGCAGCCCCGGCTCCGCGCAATGGGCGTTCGATCACCTGGGCACAATCCTGCTCGACAAGGATGCGGTGTCAGAGGAAAAGCTCATGGATGTGGCCCTGGGCGCGGGGGCTGACGATTACCGCGATGAAGGCGATACTTGGGCAGTTTATACGCCAATCGGCGATCTGGAGGCAGTTACAGCGGCATTCGAAACGGCGCAGGTACCCATTCAGCAAAGTAAGGTTGCCTATATTCCAAAGACCAAGAAGACATTGACGGGACGCGACGCAGAAGTCTGCTTAAACCTCGCAGAAGCGCTCGATGATCACGACGATTCACAGAACGTGTTCAGCGACTTCGATATTAGCGAAGAAGAGTTAAGTCGCATCACTGGTGGATGATTACGACCTTAGGGTCGTGTGAAACACGCAAGCCTCAAGCCGTTCACAGCGCCGGGCGAAATTGCAGCAACATGAAGTACGAGAATGCTGCGTGTGCAATCATCGACGGCGTTGCGCGGCCGGTAACGTGCGTGAGAAAGCTAAAAAGCAAGCCCGCCGCCAGCGCCATCACTAGCAACAGTGGATTGGGACCTGCCACCGTATCGCTCAATGTAAAAAGGGTAGGGATTGCCTGCATTCCGTAGAGCCCTGCCGTAAGGACCCACCCAAGTCCACGTGGGACCACGACAGAAAGCCGATCTTGAATCCAGCCTCGCCAAATAATTTCGTCCAACATTGCGGCAAAAACGACAAGCCACGGCAACCAATGAATCGATTCGAGTTCACTGGGGTTGCCCAGGAACCAATAGACTTGAGCCAACCACGCTTGACGCGGCACGCCGCGTGGCGAAAGCAACGTCCTGCCCGCCCAGGTCGTGACAATGAGCGCCGCTGCGCTCACAACTCCAATTGAAAGATCACCCCAGCGCGGTGTCAGGCGGTCGCGGATGCGCCCGCGTTTGTGCATGACTATAACGGCAATTGCGCCGAGAACAACTGAGAGTGCCGCGGATACGGCAAGCCGAATCGGAGCCGTGCGCCAGTCAGAATGGCCAATCTTTGCAGCGAGCAATACCGAAACTAGGGAAACGAGGAGAGCCGAACCCATTAACGCGCATCCCCCAGTGATGCCACGGCCCAATCGAGAATTCGTGAGGCCAGGTTCGATTTGGAATCGACGCCAAGCTTTGATTCTCCAGCCTTTGTGACCAGTGTTACGTGATTTTCGTCCAGACCAAAAGCCTTTTCTGCCAGGTTTGCGACAACAAGATCAACATGTTTGCTGGAAAGCTTGCTGCGTGCCGATGCAATCAACGCATCACTGTTGGTCTCCACGGCAAACCCGATCAATAGTGGTACGGAGCCCCTTCGTTCAGCGCCAATCTCTGCCAAGATGTCCGGGTTCATTGCCAGTTGCGGGATCTTCGTGTTCGGATTTCGCTTCAGTTTCTCGGTTTGAATTTCCGAAGATCGGAAGTCGCTGACCGCTGCGGCCATGATCAGGACATCCGCACCATCCAATTTGCTGCCTAGTGCTTCCCAAAGAGCCGAACGCATGGAAAGGGCGCTACGAACATCAACCCGCGTAACATCCGGGGGCGTTGGCAAATGCGTGGGCCCTGCCACCAGAGTCACCCGCGCGCCGCGTTGTGCGGCACATTGCGCCAGGGCAAATCCCATTTTCCCCGATGATCGATTGCCCAGAAATCGAACGGGATCCATGTCCTCTAATGTCGGCCCCGCGCTGACGACAACGTGCCGCATTTTGAGATCTTGAGGCGACAATGCCGCTACGACGTGGTGCAAAATGATCTCGGGTTCTTCCAATCGCCCCAGGCCTACATCTCCCGATGCGACTTCACCACGCGCAGGGCCTACGATCTTCACACGACCGTCGACGCGTAGTTGCTCGATATTGCGCTGAGTCGCGGGGTGTTCCCACATTGACGGATGCATCGCGGGTGCAACTATGATGGGGCAACGAGCACACAGGGCACAGGCCGTGACGAGGTTGTCGGCACGACCCGTTGCCAAGCGCGCCAATAGGTCGGCAGTTGCTGGGGCAATCACGAGCAGATCGGACTGGGTGCTCAGCGTAATGTGGGACTCTCCCACAGCTGCATCTTCGAACATTTCGATGGACACGGGATTACCCGTGATTCCAGAAAAAGTCGCAGCGCCAACGAACTGCGTTGCCGAACGCGTTAGCGCCACATTAACTTTGGCACCTAGCTTTACGAGCAGGCGCGCAAGTTCACATGCCTTGTAGGCGGCAATACTCCCGGATACACAGAGTGTAATTCTTCGTCCTAAAAGTCTTGTGGCAGCGTTCACGAGTCGTTCCCCTTCGGTATCGGTACGGGGGTCGTTGGGTTTCACCGAAGTCATCGGGTCGCAGCCTAGCGTCTGTTGGACCGAAAGTGCATTACTTCCCGAACAATTACCCGATTTGTCGGGGCCCTTTGGGTCCTGGGCGTCGCGATACGAATGGACTCTCCGCATCTATCCAGCGCCAAGGTCGTTCCGCCCAAGTCCCAGCGTAATCGACGCCTATGCGTGGACTTTGCTCGATGACCCGTGGTGCCGGCCCTTGGGCAAAGTACAAGGGTGGGCGGCATAGATCCGTCCCATTGTAAAATCGGTCGATACCAAACGCTTGGCAGAGTCGGCCTGGGCCGTTGGTCAACGTTCGAATGTCCTTGGGGTGGCCCCTGCGAGACGACATTGACGCCTGTCCATATTGAGGCTCGGCCGCACGAATCAAGACTGCCTGCGGCTCGTTACGATTGCCGGTTACGACATTGAAGAGACAATGCATCCCGTACACGAAAAATACGTAGGCGATGCCAGCTTGACCGAACATGACTTCCGTTCGTTCAGTGCGACGACCCCCAAAGCTATGCGCGGCGCGGTCGAGCGGACCCCGATAGGCTTCGACTTCTACGATTCTTGCGACCAAGGTCGTGTTGCCGATCTCGTGCACGAGGAGATTTCCCAGGCATTCCTTTGCGACCGTCAGCACCGGGCGAGCAAAGAATTCCCTGGGCAGTGGCTTATGAATGTTCGTGAACTCATTCTTTGAGAGCGGCATAGTGCGCTCGCTTCGCGAAGCCGCTGCGGCTCAAGACAATCCAATCAATCGACCGCCTTGATAAATAGCAAAACTCGTTAGCCATGCCAAGATGCCTGTGTACGCAAATAGGAATGCGGGCCAGCGCCAAGTCCGCGTTTCGCGCCTTATGACTGCTAGTGTCGAACTGCACTGGCAAGCGATTGCGAAGAATGCCAAAAGCGAGGCTCCAACCAAGGGTGAGTAAGGTCGCGAACCGTCCTTTTTTCGTTCGACCCGCATCCGTTCGCGCAGCGGTACCTCTGCTCCCGTATCGTTATCCGAGATGCCGTAAACCAAGGCCATTGTCGAAACGAACACTTCCCGCGCCGCAAACGACCCAACCAAACCTACCCCAATTCGCCAGTCAAATCCCAGCGGTTTCAATACGGGTTCGAGGGTTCGCCCAATCCAGGCGCCTGGGCTTCTTTCAATGATTGGTTTGGTTTCTGCGGCACGTTCGGCGTCACTTTGAGGCCGAGCATTGCCAGGCAATTGCTGAGCTGATTGTGCAACGTGCGTGACCATGGCCGACGCCGCCGGCCCATTGTGAACGGGGGCACGGGGGAATGAAAGGAGTGCCCAAAGTACGATTGTGCAAAGCAGGATGATTGTGCCAGCTTCGCGAAGGAAATCGCCTGAGCGGCTCACGACCATGCGAGCGATCGAGCGCAAGTGCGGAAGTCGATAGGGAGGCAGCTCCAGAATAAGAGGCACGCGCCGGGCCTTTACGACCGTGCGCCCCAATACCCAAGCTGCACCCAGAGTTGCAACGATAGCAAAGCCGTATAGCCCTACCATCAGTGTACCTTGAAGCGGAAGCCACCCGCCCAGTCGAGAAGGAGGAAATAGCGCCCCAATGATCAGCGTATACACGGGCAGACGCGCCGAGCAGGTCATCAGCGGTACGACAAGCATCGTCAACAGCCGATCGCGCTGTCGTTCCAACGTTCGGGTGGCCATGATGGCAGGCACCGCACAGGCAAAACCGGATATCATCGGTACGAATGCTCGTCCATGGAGACCGAGCAGCCGCATGACTCGATCAATCAAAAACGCGACTCGAGACATGTATCCGGAATCTTCGAGAAACCCGATTATGGCGAACAGTAAGGCAATTTGGGGCAAAAAGACCACTACATTGCCGACCCCGCCAATAATTCCCTTCACCAGTAAATCCCGAGGCCAACCCGAAGGCAAGTAATGCACGACCACCGATTGACACGCTGACACGCCAATTTCGATCAAGTGAATCAGCGGGTCGGCACCGATGAACAGCGCCTGAAAAAGTATGATGGTGACCAATGCGAAGGCAAGAAAACCCAGAACCGGATGTAACAGCACCCGATCGATTCGTTCCGACATCAATCGTTTGGGTGGATTAGAAAGACCCTTATTTTGGGCATGCCTCAAGCAGTCTTCGATCCAAGCATATCGCGTGTGCACAATCTCGAGATCGAGATCATGATCATTGCGAACAATTCGCATGTTTTCGCATGCGAGGCGCAGTTCGCTGGGGATATCCCGCAATTCATCGTCGCCGATGCTCGTCAACGCCCAGAGGGCCATCGGACGTCGACGCGATTCCGTCAATTGCCAGCTTTCGGGAAGTGCATCGGCAATTTTGCCGAGTTCGCCGAGCAAGGAGGCGGGGTAATCTAGGTTTATCGAAGGGGGAGTTCCCGATGACAATGCCTGATCGATGGCCTTGCGAAGTTCGGTGATACCGATTTTTTTTCGGGCATTCGTGGCCACACAGGTAACGCCCAGGCACCTCGAAAGTTCGGGCATGCTAGGCGGCGAGCTCACCTCGTCGATCATATTTATGGCCACTACCGTCGGGACGGAAAGCTCCATTATCTGAAGCAAGAGATAGAAATTCCGCGCTAGCTGACCGGCGTCGACAACGAGAACGACAAGACTCGGAACGGGGTTGGAAGCGAGCCCCAAGATCGCTTCGAGCGTAATCTTTTCCTCGGGCGAACGCGCGCTCAGGGAATAAGCACCAGGAAGGTCGACAAGATCGGCTTTCTCTTGGCTGCCATTCGGGTTTTGTACATTGATGGAAGCGGAGCGCCGTTCCACCGTTATACCGGGGTAGTTGCCAACCCGCGCGGCTTCCCCACTGAGTGCATTGAATAGAGTAGTTTTCCCGGTATTCGGATTACCGGCGAGCAGTATTACGGGTGGCCTTGGCTTTTGAGGGACCTCGACCGAAACCGCGTTCGGCCAAGCCATCGTCATGGGCTGCCGCTCCTGAATTGTCCTTTCAGGTCAACTGTCACGCTCACCGTGGCGGCCTCCTGCTTTCTGATCGAGAGACTAGCGCCTCGAACCAACAGCTCTATCGGGTCGCCCAGCGGTGCGACGCTCTTAACAGTGACCTGGGTGCCGGGCAGTAACCCCAATTCAAGGAGGCGCCTGCGGAAACCGCCCTGGCCACCGACCTGCCTGATCGTCAGCAATTCACCCAAACGTGCGTCGGCTAATGTCATGAACTTGGTTAGTCTTGTTCCAATAGATAAAGAAAGTCAAATTCAATAGCGTATCCAAATTGGCAACGGCAAGGTCAACGGGCCAGTTAAGGGGCACTTCGTTTGCACGATTTTCCCCTCAATTTCCGGCAGGTGTGTTTCAAGCCAGCTGGTCGATTCACAGTTTCGAAGTAACGGATACCCAGCGTAGAAACGTGAGTTCAGATTCAATTCCGTGGGCCATCAGGCCCTGATGTTGACAATAACACTCGACGGTAGCCCCTCCCGGACTCGAACCGGGATACCCGTTAGGGTGGAGGATTTTAAATCCTCTGCGTCTGCCATTCCGCCAAGGGGCCCATGTGTTTGAAATAACTTGTCTTTTCGTCGTTCTCTTGCCTCGGTTTTTTGCTCCGAGTGTGAATCAGAATGTGAATCAGCCTTGGCCAGTACGTCGGCCAATGGTTGCAGGTCTCCAAGTTCAAGTTCTGCCGCTGCACGTGCTTGCCTTCGGTAGCGATTTATCATGACCGAACTGCGGTGTCCCGTACGGTCTGCAACCCAGGTTTCGGTTCGGCCATTGGCTAGGGCAAGGGTTACGAAGCTGGCGCGCAAGTCGTGAACCCTCAGGCGCCCACGAAGCCGCGAGGTTTCAAACAACTCAAGACGCGTTACCCCGGCCGTCTTTAGGTCGGTGCGCAAACGGTCCGCCAACTTGGTCAAGTCGTACGAGCCCATGTTGTCGTCAACGAACACGTGGTCGTCTGGTTCGGCTTTGCGCTGTTCCTTCCATGCCTTCAGTACCCCAACGACGGACGAATCGAGCGCCCATGTCCGTGGGTCGTCGGTCTTATTCTCGGGTAAGGAAATGCTGCCATTGTCCAAGTCGAGATCACGGAACTGAAGTGCGGCGGCTTCACCGGCGCGCAGACCTTCCCGTGCCAGTACTCCGAACAGAAGCCGATCACAGAATGGAACCTCTGTGCATGCCATCAGGGAGGCATCCTCGGCGGGAAATAAATACGGGAATGCCGGCGGTCGACCAATCTTCGGCAAGAACCCCTTGGGCAATGGGCTGTGGTCGATAAGGCGCAGCGGATACACGGCTAGCGCCACCGTCCGGGACATCACTTGCGCGTAGGCTCGGCGCGTTGCTGGGCGTTTGCACCGCTCTGGTAGGCTCTGCATGGCGCGTTCGGCATGCTCAAGGGTGAATCTATCGATCGGAATATCGCCCAGCTTCATGCCGCCAACGTCAAGCCCGCAAAGTACCTTTATGCGTCGTTCGTCCTGCTCGGAATCCTTGGCGGCTACGTAGTCCGGGTATTTCTTGTGCAGATCGCCCCGGGTCCATTGCTTACCAATAGCGCCGAACGTGGGTACCGTGTTTGCAGCTGCAGGGGCAAGTTCGCCACCCGCCAACTTGTCGGCGACTTTGAGCACACTGGGCAATAGGGCAGGGGCTGACACGCCAACCATTTCCAGCAAACGCAGAGTTTCGGAAGTGCCAGCCAGTCCCGCGCGACGAAAGCGCTTTGCCAGCTTCGCCAATACGTCGGAACGCTCGTGCGCCTCCGCGTCGGTGCGGCACGTGGGCATGTCGAACGACTTGCGCTCAGTACCCTTGATTGTAATGACGGCCACGAAGCCATCCAAAGTGCGGCGGACCTCGCCTTTCGCTTCTTTAGGCATGACGGGCCCCCCTTGCTTCGAAACTGGTAGTAGCTACATTGCACATACTTGAATCACCTTCGTTTGGTTCAGGTCTGGCCGTCGGAGGTTCGCCCCTCGCGACGGCCGTCTAGTTTCAATCCTGGTCCTCGTCTTCCGGATCCCAAATCCCGAATTTTTCACCGCAGTTGTTGCAGTACCATGCCGGGCTAACACCGCGTTCGACCAAGCACCCGCCCAGCATCACATCGCCCGTTGTCGGCTCGTCGGGTTCGACTAGGCCGTATTCGATCGGCCAGACTTGGGTCGATTCGCACTTGGGGCACGGGGTTTGGGCGGTGGAAGTCATGCCACTTTGCTTGTTTTCGCGATGCCGAGTTCACGCTCGTAAACGTCCAGACCTCGGACGACAAGCTGTGAAAGCACGCCACTCAGGGCGAGTGGAATGCCTGGGATTTTGCTCTTCAGTTCGTCGTACACGGCGTCGACTCGTCGTTGGACGTCTGGCGGGAACTTTACGCCTGTCATCTTGCGCGGTCCGCCTTTGCTTGTGCGTGGCATTGATGCCTCCTGTCGGCTGTGTTCGTTGCTGACAACCAATCTATAACACGGTTCAATTAGTTTTCTTGATGCAATCGTACAACGTCATGATGATAGGTCGACCGGTTCAATCGGTTAACCGAATGGATAGTGTGGGTGTAATCATGCATCGGAAGGTATTTTCCAAGTTGAGCGTCGTATGATGCGACATGGCAAATCATCTCGCGGTTCTGCTGGCGTTCGTTCTCATGGGCTGTGGTGCATCGTCGGATGCGTCGCCAGCTGCTCGAGGTCCCAGCGACGGCACAGGCGGGGCAACCATTGGGTTGATCCCTACGGTTACAACTGGTGGGGGGGTTGAGGTCAGCTCTTCCCCCCCTGCAACTGGTGGCGCTGCGAATGCCACAGGCGGCGCCATGGCGACGGGCGGGCGCGCTGCTACTGGCGGCGCGGCAACTGGGGGCAATGCTGCGACGGGTGGAAGCGCTCCGATGTGCCGGTGCTGCGCCGCTGGCACCGCTGACCTGAACGGCAAAAAATGCGGCTACAATCTCATTTATGGCGCGTTCCCGGGCGGTGTCATTTATTGCGACGGAACCGACGGCTGCGTACAGAGCTGAAGTCACGTTTGGGAAAATCCTGCGAGGCTCCATGTCAGCATCAGCAAAGGGAAAACAAACGGGTTGCCGCCAACATCGAGAGTGATCTCGTTGAAGCTATTTCCGGCCCCAAAGGCCAATACATTGTTTTTGGCGTCAACGATGACGGCGCCATATCTCTTTCCTTCCTGCACCGACCTCCCGACAAGGCAGCCAAGGCCACCCATAGTTCTCTGGGGCGGTTTGTTCACCGTACACCTAATATTATGGGTCATGGTGTCTACGGGATTCCCATCTGAATCCACCCCTTGGGAAACCGTCACGATGTCGGTTATCCCAAATCCGTCGCACTTGAATAGGGTTGCGTTGAAGGTCTGGTCAGCCATTACGCTGCGTTCTCCCCGGCTCCACTGAAGAAGCCGATTATGTGCTTGTGTAGACCACCGGCTATGCCTGATCCGTAGCTTTCGCCGTCGGCCTCGGTGCCACCTGGAGGCGCCGGGACGGTTAGGTTGAGCTGTAGATTTGAGTCGCCCTTGACGTTCGACACGTTCGATACATTCGAGATTGCGGCAGCCGCTGCAGAGGCACCACTGCGCACAGTCGGCATACCTGAACCGGCGTCGCTGCCTACATTTTTACCGAGGTCGGCATTTATGCCAACGCTCGAGTTGTCGATACCAAGTAACGGTGCGAGCCAGTCCGGGACCGCCGACTCCATGCCGTTGACGATTCCTTCGATGATGGTCGATCCGCAGGTGCTCCAGTCACTTCCGTTGACTACTGCCCACAGTCCCTCGACAGCATCATCGATGGCCCAAACTGCAAAGGCAATCATCTCGAATGGCAACGCTACTGCCTCGGCAGCAATGGCCAGGCCAAGCAGCGCAGCGCCACCGATCACGCCAACAGTTGCGAGTGCTCCGGCTATAACGATCCCCCCGACCTCGATTCCGGTTTTGATGCCCTCCCAGTGTTCATGCACGAATTCGAAGGCCTTGATTATTTTCTTGGCGCCGTCGTCGATGGCTTCGAACACGGAAGGTATCTTCTCTTTGATTGACGGCCATTCTTCCTTGAACCAGCCAACGAATTCTTCCCAGCCTTCCTTTAGGGTTGCGCCCAGGGACGTTAGCTCGGGCGACTTCATGAGGTCGTCGAATGAACCCTTGACGGTCTGCATGATATCGACGAGCCCGGGCATCATTTCCCGGCCAGCGTCGATCATCAGGTTCGAGAATTCGCCTTTCATTTGGGACCACATTCCGGTCAGGGAATTGCCAGCGAAGTTGGCTCCGGCTTGGCCAAGCGCAGACTCCCCCGTCTTGCGCATCACCGCCGATTCGATCGCCGAAATGCCAACGTCGGCCGAGATTCCGCCGGATTGCATCGACTTTTGGACGTCGCCTATGGATCCGAGGTGCATCGACTTCTGCAACTCTTCCATGACGAGTTTGCCGGCGATGCCAGCCTGTTCGATTTGTCGCAAGTCCTGCCCTTGCAACTTGCCGATGCTTTTGATTTGACTCATGGCCAGCAAGATCGACTCAACCTCAGTTGCCTTGGCACCCACCGATTGCATATCGGCTGCCATTCTGACGAGGTCTTTGGATTGCCCCACGTCGAACTGAGCGCGCAGAAGACTCTGGAATTGTTCGACCGTGTTGTGAACGTCGAGACCCAATCCCACGGCCATTTGCCTTACGTCGTCGAATTGGTTGGCGGCTTCGCCGATGTTGCCGTGTAGCAATGCCGATATTGCGAGCTCAGACTCTTGGGCGAACTTGCCAGCTTCGATCGCTGCCATGCTGAACTTTTCGGCCACGGTAACCAACCCGCCAACCGCAAGCCCCACGACTGCGAGGTCGAGTGCAGCAAAGGCAGCCCCAGCCGCGACGAGCATGCCAATTGGTCCACCAGCACTGCCCATTTTTCCGAGCGAGCTGAACCTATCGACGACCCCTCCAAGCGCGTTGCTGCCCAATAGCGAGCCGCTCGCACCTTGCAGGTTGCCGAGCTCGTTCGAGAAAAAATCGAGCCCCATCGCCCCTGACTTGCCCTTTTTTTCGATATGATCGAAGGATGTCATAAGGCCGTCGACTGCGCGACTGCCCTTGTGGGCCGGGCCTACGACGTCTTCGACGTTTAGCACCAGATCTAGTTCTACATCACTCATTTTGAAACCTCAGTTTCTGTGTTCATTGGGTTGAATCCTTCGGTTGTTGCGCTTGCTTCGTGCGTCGCCTGGGTGAGTAAACAGGCCCACCTCTGGGGAAGTAGCGGGTCAAGTAATCGCGGTCCCATGCGGCATTTTCAGCCGATGGCACGCCCCTTTGCAACTTGGGGCGCGGTGGCATTTCTGCGCGGATTTGGTCGTCGAATTTTGATTCAGGCATTGGGTGAATCCTTGAGAGTAATCGGGTGTTGCTTGAGTCGTTCGTTATTCGCCCAGGTCACGAAGGCTTTGGTCTTTTGCTCCGTTGACGTGGGCAAGGACTCTGACGAGGCTATGAACTCGTTGAACGCAGACTCGAGGAATCGGGCGACAGCCGGCGCGTATTCGTTCAAATCCGCGAGAGTAGTGTAAAGGGCACGTGTCATCGCCGGTGTTTGCTTTCCGCGAAAACGATGAGTCACGCCCAGCGACTTCAACCAGCGGTAAGTATCGCCGGAAGTCCACCCGATGGCTTGTGCGACGACATGAATTACGATTGGTTCATCTGGCTTGAACATTGGCATTAGGTTCGGATGGCAGAGAGGGAGAAAGGTTAGGCCCCCTCTGCCACCCTGGTGAGTCATTGGTTTTCCTGCGGACGTTCGCCGTGTTCGCGGAGTTGTAGGACCTCGCTTTCACTTAGACCGAGGTCGCGTAGTGCTTTGGTCGGCAGGGCCTTGGCGGCCGCCACCGAGAGACTATTGTTATTGAGTATCGTGCAAACGCGGGTACACAGCCCGCCACGAATTTTCAGCTTTGCCAGCTGTATCCGGCTCGCTCCCATTAGTAAAACCCGATCCATTCGGACACCGGCCGAACCTCGCCAATCGAAATCGGCATGGCGCCATATTTCGTATGCAGGGCGCGGGTGACAAGGTCTCTTAGGTATTGGGGCTCGATAAGGGTGCCACCGACTGGAGGCAAGTTCAGGGCGTTGATCGAGGCCTCGAGGTCTTGCTGGCAAACTCGATGACGATCCGAGCGTGCGTAAATTCGTGCGACGGCCGCGCGAATTGTCGCCTCGGCTTCGACGATGAGAGCCACATCCCGATCAAGGTCTAGCCGGTAGGTCTGAAACTCTGCGAGGCGTTGAGTGTACGTGACACGCACGCCAGCTAGCGATTCGGCTTCAAGCGCGGGTTTAGACGCAAGCTTTGCAGCTTCCAGGGATTCGATTGCGTTATCTCGGATCTGCGCCGCAACCAACAGTGCGGTCGCATTCAGCGCGTTTGGCTTGGCCCGCAGTGCCTCTTTGGCTGCTTCGTGTGCCACTTGCGCATCGGATGCAGCTAGCTCGGCTGCGGAAACTTTTGCACGCTCAGCATCGGCGATGGCTTTTGCTTCTGAGTGGCATTGTTGTGCTTGTGAAATGTCGGCTGGGTCTTGCATAATCATCCTTCCAGTAATTTCGCTCGGCGGAATGCGACCATCCGCTTATAATCCTCGGCAATATTGCCGGTTCGTTCAAAAGGGTCGTCGCCTCCACCAACATGAATGGAGCCGCGTTCGTAGGTGCCGTCGGTGTTGCGTCCCCCACGGTCGGCGCAAACCCAAGTCGAGCCGTTGGCTTCAGTGTCAATGTCAACGTGCTTGGCGTCGGCCGCGTGCATGAGGGTCACGAGAGCGGACAGATAGTCTAAGCCGTTGGTTGCGTAGTGAGTGCGACCGCTCGGGCGCAAGTGGGCTTTGCACTCGAGCATTTGCCGTCGAAGCACAGCGTGCTCAACAATGTGGAGCTTGTGTTCCTTCAGCACCCGGCGAAGCAATTGGAATGCCGCGTCCTTCGATGGTTCGGTCCAAGCGTACGAGCGGAAGTTGATAGACTTCTGACGAAACAGAGCGCGCAAACTCGCCTCCTCACGCTGGTCGCCAAGCACGTAAAGTGAGCCGATCCTTCTGGCGTCGGCCGCGATGGTATCGACGACCGTGGCCATTGAAACGTGCCGCAGCCGTTCGCCTTCGAAGGCCTTTATAGCTTCGATTCCGATAAAGTCCTTGGCAAGGTGTCCGTGGATCCATGCGAAAGCGTCGCCCCGTAGTGAACTCGCATCGATAGACACGAAGGGCGAGCCAGC
Organism: Myxococcales bacterium; assembly: GCA_003154095.1. Taxonomy (GTDB): domain Bacteria; phylum Myxococcota_A; class Polyangia; order Polyangiales; family Polyangiaceae; genus FEN-1139. The sequence goes on from PMCK01000062.1 coordinate 38,068, forward strand.
ACGGAACTGGAAAGGCGCGAATGCCGCTAGAGCGTCGTCCCGGTCGAGGGCTTGGGTGATTGTCGCGCCTGGGATGGCCGCGTATTCCCGGCTCCAAATGCGCTCGTCGGGTTCTAGCTCGTGGGTGCGCTGCTCGGAAATGGTCGGATTGGCGGTCCATGTTTCGGCGAATGAATAGATCTGGTGGTTGTTGTTGCCCGCGTCGCATAACTCGGCGTGATAGTCATCAGTTCCCCAGGGTGACGAACTGCAGACCTCGAACGCCAGGTCTTGGGTGGCCATCGTGGGGCGTAGTGAGCCCATGACCTCACGGGCTGGGTTCGCGGCCGTGTCGCGGCTCTCGTACCGCGCCATCTCATCGGCGACGATCATGATGGCCGTGAAACCAACGGTGCGGATGCTGCAGGTCTCAACTCTGAAGATGCAGACCCGATCGGTAAGTTCGATCTCCTCGGTTCGGACGTCTGCGGCAATGTCCAGGGCCTTCAGGATATCGCGGACGGTCCTGATGCGCGCTCCGGCTTCGTCACGGTCAACGGAAACGAAGGGGATGACAGCGACGTCACCAGACGGGACCGACCATGGCCCCCAGAGTGCCCAGGCGACGGCGAGACGGCAAAGGAACGAGCTCTTGCCCGCGCGTCTGCCGGCTCGAATAACCCAGCGACGGCGGCCGCTACGTAGGAACCGCTCGAATTGGGTGCGCCACCAGGCGGACGTCTTGTGGAAGCCCTTGGCCACCAGCTGCGCGTCCATGCGATCGAATCGGGCAAGGAAAGCGTCAGCACTGAATGTCTTGGCACTCATGGCGCGCCCCCATTGCTGCCGTCTGGCTGCCCGTCTGCGGCGTCGCCCGGCGCCGTCGATGAATCTGTCGTGGCTGCCGGCGGGAGTGGCAGCATCCACCAGGGCTTGGCCTTGGGTGAGACCTTGGCGAGTCGTTCACTGATGGCCAGCGCCGTAATGCCAAGGCGTTCTGCTCGTGCGTCACATTTGAGTGACAACTCGATAAGCACGATGCCGGCTGGTGTATCCAAGCCTCGCTCCGTTGCGACCTGGGCATAGTAGGCTGACAGGGCAGACCAACGGGAGCGGGCGGCTAAATCACGCTGCACCGCTGGCGACTTGTTGGGCATCCTGGCGAGTTCCGCCAAGAATAGGATCCGGGTGTCGCGGTAAAGTTGCTGAACCGCTTCTGCGGTTGCCCCTTTGCCGAGTTGGCGCTTGAGCATCTGCTTGACGGAGCGCTCCGATGCTGCCTTGTTACCGTGCGCAAACAGGCCGCCAGCCGCCCTATCCGTGGACGGTTCACCGACGGTTGCAACGGCCGACAGGCTACCTATGCGTGGCCGTGTCGAGTAGTCGCCCTCGTGACTGTGCTCGATGGTCACAGGGCAGCCCTCGCATGTGAATGGCAGTGTGAATCAGAGCCCGAATGCAGCCGATTCGCTGTGTTTTCTGCAGTGTTGGGGGGCACTTGGAATCCCGCGCGATACTTGTCGGCTCGGATTTGCAAGCCAGATTCGGGCACTTGCAAGAATGTTCTAACGGAGGGTAGCGAGGACCCAGGGTTTTCGTCGATATTCCGGGGAAAATCGGGAGTCGCCAGGGCGCAGAGCTTTTGAACTAATCCGGCTTGTGAGCATGAAGGACATGACGAGCTTATGCTCCAATACCTTTCATAAACGAGTGTCGTACACATAGAGGAACTTATGCGATGAAAGTCCGTCATGTTGGTCATGTCGTCTGGTCGGTTAGTCATGGTCACCCCCACTGGCTTGCATCGCTACCGGATAGAGTTTTCCAGTCATCGTGTGCTTGCTCGGTAGTCCAATTAGGCGCATCCGTTCTCCGAACGTGTTGGATGCGACCGGCCTGTGACCGTTGTCGTTCGCCCAAGTGCGGTAACGATTGTAAACGTTTGAGGCCGGCGTCCACTGGTATTGTTCGGCGTCTGCCGGCAGTCGTTCGCATTTCTCGTCAACGAAGGCGAGTATCTGATCGGCGCGTTGCTTCCACTTATCGAGTGCTGCCTGATGACTCTCTGGAATAGTGAGAGCTCCGAGGAGTANNTCTCTGCGCGCCAGCTAGGAACCAAGCTACGATTGCGGGGAGTTCGTCCCTGATGAGCTCTGCAGCAAGGTACTTGTTTTGCTCATGGGGCAGGAAGACTCGATTGTATGTCAACAATGCCCAACGCCTCCAGAACCCATGGGTCTGATCTTGCGTGCACGGTAGCCGGTTGGTTGCCATCAGGTGGCCCGCTACGGGCTTGAATGTGAATGGCGCCTGTCGGATTTCGCGGCCTGTTGTCGAGTCTCCGGAGATCACCGACTTGAAAGACTCCGTATCCAAGATGTCAGCTTCTGGCACCTCCGACACGATGTTAATCAGCTTGCCAGCCAGCATTGCGCGTCGGTACTCTTGCCCGAAGTCCTGGGGCGGAATCGCACACACCGAACCGGGAGGCATGGCGGCTTCTACAATTTGATTCAGCACACCCTTGCCATTGGAACCGTCGCCAACCTCAATGACGCCCGTCTGGTAAATCGTCGCGCATCCGATCATCGATACGCCTACGAATTCCTGAATAAGCTTCACCTTGTCGGCGCGGTCGTGGTCACCTTCAAATATTTGACTTAGGAATTCGCAGAACCGAGCAGGAAAAGACTTGGGCTCGAATGCAAACGGGTAAGCGAACCTTGCCCGATGATCTGCTGAGTGAGCATCAACGGTCGTCTGCTCGCCAGTTATTCGAACGAAACCATTTTCAAACACAATGCCGCGCGGTGCATTTGCGAAAAACTGCACGTCCGATAATTGGTCCTGTGCGAGCCGTATAGCTCCGCCAACGTCGGCAGCCTTTAGTCTGAGGTCGCGCAGCTTCTTTCCGCTGCGAACCTGTAGTCCAGCAAAACCTTGCACGATTTGACTCAGCTCTGCAGGCTCTAGAATCTTGAATATATGTGTCCCGTGGTCGTACCGCCAAACCTGGCCATCCGCGAATACTGTCGATGATTCGGAACGCAAGATCGTCACCAGCCGATCCGCAAGTTCCACGTGGTCGCCACGCTCAAAAGGCTTCTTTTCCAGCCCTTCGCGGACCTTGACGATTTTGGGAGCAAGGGCCATTACGCTGCGATCCCTCCACGGACGCGCTTCATTGCATCCGTCAATTTGTGCGTGAGCTCACGTTGATTCCATGGCGGTAAACAAGTGCCGTTCCATTCGACAAGGATGGTCCACAGATCCTCGAAATCGAGGGCCGGGAAGTTGCCAGCCAGTTTCAAGAGAAAACTGAAAGTGTGCCGATGCCCGCCGGATCCATCAATGGCACCTTCTACGCGATGCGCGTATTTCTGGGCGCGCTCAAGTTGGGTTGCGTGGTCTACATCGTGAGACTCACCCCTCGGCGCCACTGTCATCACCGGGCGACGACACAGGCTCAACAACCATGGGGGCATCGGTTGCGGCGATTTCGGGAACGACTTGATCCACTCGTAAACGCAGCCCGTAACCGGATGAATGGAGGGGGGCGCCGTTACGGATTGGCCCGCACCTCTCAGGAGGTCGACACCTTTGGTCAGTACCCCAACGAGGTCAACATTTGCGGGTAGCTGCCAATAGAAGTGATACCCGCCGCCGCCACTCCGACAGGACAAGGTGACGTTGTGCAACTGGCGACGATGATCAGCGAGCCACTGCAAACCCTCTGGTTTTGCGTCAATGTCAAGGACGGCTAGGTGGTCGGTCCTGATTGCGACATTTAGACGGCTGTCAGCAAACCACTTTCGGATTTGCTCGGGGTCGGTCGTTGCATCGTAAACACCGTGGCTCCCCTTCTGTGGCTGCTTACCGACCTTACCGAGTACTGGCCCCAATGTCTGAGCATAGAGCAGAGCGTGCCGGATCATTGGTCACAGCTCCAGCTAAGGACGATGCCCCTGTCGTCGAGTTCATCGAACATTTTCTCGAGGACGGGCGACAGTTCGACGGCGATTTGCTCGGCACCTTGAATGTCATTGGCACGGATGCATCGATGCATCTCGCGGTGACGCTCGCGGATTTCCTGGAGGTTCATACAACCCTCCGTAAACCAAGCTGGCGCGCAATTCGCTCTTCAGCGTCAACGGGTTCTAAGTCCTCGATGGGTGTATCGACGTCCGCCGCATGCTCGCGGATGAACCGGAGCAGCACCGACAGCTCGACAATGACGTCTTGCCCTATCCGGGTGTGAGGTATCCGCCAGTCGCGTACCAGCTGCAGATACTTCGCACCCGACTTTAGGCCGACGATAGCCGGCGCCGTCCATTGCGTGACGGCTACCGGCGTAACGACAGGTGCCGCGGTCTTGGGCGCGGCAGCAGGCTTAGCCATTCTTCGACCTTGATTTGGTCTGGAATAGCGGATTTATCGCATAGAAAGCCGCATTGAGCGCTTCGGTTCCGGCTGCATCCAGAGCAGCTGCCGCGACCCTGATGTGGTTGTCTATTCGGTCCAGCGCATCATGGTAAGCAGCGCCCACCAGGAAATCGAGCTTGTTAGATGCAACCGCCGGCAGAGTGTAATCATGAACTGCCGGCACCCAGTCCTCGGTGAGATTTCTCGAGACTCCAGCAACGAAGTGCTGGAACTGTATTAGTTCACGGCCATTACTGTCCCGTTGCGCACGTAGTTCCTTGGCCGATGGTTTCTTGGACGTACGGACTTGCCGCTTCCGCGGCTTGGTGACATGCTTCATGTGTTCGTCTCCTAAGCACCTCGGTTGTGGTGACCGGGGTGCAACCAATTTTGCGGTACCCGGTGAGGTGCCGTTTCTGTTTCGAAGTAAAGATTCAAGTCTTGGGAGCGACGCGCATTTTCCCAATGATCGATACGGCGTTCTTGCGGTCGTCCTTGGTGGCAACCAACTTACGCTGATATGCACCCGCAACTACAGTTCGGCTCTCGCTCGTAACGTTCGCTTGTAAGCTGTCGGGGGAAGGCTGCTCATCGTAAGAGCGAGGCACAAGCGCACTGCCTGTCCGCCTCGAATAAGGGACATTCGAGAATGTATTCAGAATCTCGCGCCCATCCTCGAACGTGCCGTAATGCAGTTCCCTTTGGCTGGGCGCTGGACATTCCTCTGCCTTCGGTTTGGGGAGGTGCCGGCCAATCCGGCGACAGCGGCCATATTCCACAATCAAGGGGTGCGGTCCTTTCGGGGCGAAACTGGCGGTGTGATGCCGCGCGCAGCTAACTCGCGGTCGATTCGCACGACAACCATGCCGCGAATGGGGCGGCCTGCTGCGCGACGCTGAACCGAGCGCGGGTCACACTCCGCGACGACTGCGATTTCTCTGACTACGTGAGCCGGAATATGTCGTGCGACCTGCATGAGAGGTCCCTACCGCCCTCATGCATGCACGTTGCGAAATTCGTGAAACTACGTATCTGACGAATTTCTTCCGGGGTCGTCATCGAACCAGTCGTCCTTGAACGAAATCCCCCCCATTGTGCGCACCGTTCGAAGGTACGCGCGAATGAGCTTGCCCGGCACGGGGCTATTTTTGGCAGTCCACTCGGTGTGGAGGGATTTCGAAAGCTTTTCTTCGATTGCGGACAAGGCAGCCGCGTGTTTTTCGCTGGAATTCCAGTCTTCTGGTAGGAATTTCTTCCAGAAACACGATACCTCGAGGCGTTCCACTATCGCTTTGATGACGCAATCAGCAACAATTTTTCGATGTTGCTCACCGTCCATCGGGAATTGACGATCGTATGGAACCATGGTCAGTGCCCGTCTAACGTATTCCCCGAGACGGCCGGCTTCGATCTGCCTGTCAATCGGGTAGACCGATACGCTTTCGACACCATCAACCCTCCCGCCGTCCGCTATAGCATCGAGAATAACATTAACCCTGTCGTCATCGTACCGGCCATGCAGGGCGACTGCCGAGGCTCGGAGCAATGAGAAAGCCAGCGCGTAGCGAGTTGCATCGTTCTCTTGGCGAATCCGGGACTGCACCTGACTCGCAAGCCTTGCAATGCTGTTTGCAAATTGTTCATCAGTCGGTGTCGGCTCCGGTGTATGCTCCGCCATGACGTTACCCGCGTCTTTCTCGCCCCGGAGGTTCCCGCCTGCCGGGGCGTTTGCCATTCTGCCATTGGGGGGAACCAGCCACAAGCGGGGGGCACTTTTTGAGCCAAAAGCGAGGATTCTTGCCGCGGCATTCATTGGCGCGCCTCGCCTGTTCGAAGGGTTTCGGGTGCCGGCGGGTCGCATATCGCAATGTTTTCGGTCGAATAGGTGTGCTCGCCTTGGATGTATTCCCGAATGGGCTCGCTCTTGATTCCGCCGGATGTCATATCGTCGAATCGAGCGCTCGAATAGGCGTTCAGGGCCGCGCGTAGTTGCTCGAATCGGGAGTACGTTTTGAAGTTGGTGATGTTGTCGATCATCTTGTGGACTTCGACACACAAGACGTCAGCGCTCAGGATGACAACCGGCGCCGGTACGTGATTGGCGCTCATGACGGCACCGCGGGGGGCGGCAGGGTGGCGGGCTTCTGCGTGGGGGACTGTTCGGCAGCCTTGCGGCGCACGATGTTTTGCGGCGCGCTCTTGTCCTCACTCGCGATCAGTGAGTGCATNNTCGATGAATCCGACGGCGCGGTGGTCTTCTATGGTTGCTCGGCGCGCGTGCTCGAATTGCGGCACGCCGTTCGCAGTCGGGACGCGGAACATCTCCCAATCATCGGCCAGATGAACATCCGACTCGTCCTCGGCTGTTGCCATCCGCCGCGCCATTTCCTCGCATAAATTGAGCCAAATACGCGCACGCTCAACGATTCGGCGCGTTTCTTGGGGGTCGTCATCGGCAATCGCCCCTATGATTGTAAGGTCGTCGGACGCGTGTTGGCGCATCGATTCGGCGATCGTCTCGTTACGGGTTCCACCGTGCTCAAAGCAGTAGGCCAGCAGGTCCCCGAAGCTCGCTTTGGGGTTTATCTTGCCGTGCTCGTAGACCGTTTCGTCGGTGCGGGCGATGGAGTGTCTTGGGTCAATCATGGTCGTGTCGCTTTCTGAGCACTGGTCGTGCTCCCTCTGACCGTCCCCCGGGCGCACTGCTGCGCTGGACGATGGGCAGAGAGAGCCGCCTAGCGACCGGATTTGCGGGCGACACTATTATGTAGAGGGACGACGTTCTCGGACTTGGCGAGCCGTCGCTGTTGAAGCTCAACTGCCAATTGTGATACGACTGACCATTGTCCGGCCGCCGTTGCTGCCCTCAATGCTTCGGCAAGTGCATCGTCAACGGCGTCCTGATTACCATTCGTTTCACAACGACCGACCGCTCGTTCGTCGATTTCGGGCGATTTCTGAACCTGGTTTCGCGTACTTAGCTGTTCAGTGCCGGCCCGGTGGCATTTTAAATCCTCTGCGTCTGCCTGTNNTCCCGGACTCGAACCGGGATACCCGTAAGGGTGGAGGATTTTAAATCCTCTGCGTCTGCCTGTTCCGCCAAGGGGCCAGATTCTCGCCATAAACTAGGGTTATCTTGCCACAAACCGCGGCGGATTATGACAGCCGATTCGGCAAGCGCTATCACCACGAACCATGTTGGGTCGAGTATTGGTTATTGCGGGTTCGGACTCAGGCGGTGGAGCCGGTATTCAGGCTGATATCAAGACGATTACGGCGCTTGGCGGCTTCGCCATGACGGCAATTACCGCGCTGACGGCCCAAAATACCTGTGGTGTGCAAGGCGTTCATCCGGTGGACCCCGAATTTGTTGGCCTCCAAATCGACTGCGTTCTGGAAGACATCGGTGCCGACGCCATCAAGACCGGAATGCTCCACTGCGCTGATACGGTGGAAGTGGTTGCACGAGCCATGAAACGTCGCGGTGCAGGAATTCCGCTTATTGTCGATCCGGTGATGGTCGCCAAGGGTGGGGCACGTCTGCTTGATGCCGCCGCAGTCCACGTACTGAAAAGAAATTTGATTCCGTTGGCAGCCCTCGTGACTCCAAATATCCCCGAAGCCGAGGCCTTGACTGGGTTGACAATTGAACATCCAGATGATCTTAGTGCGGCCTTGGATTCCCTGATTGCCCTAGGCCCAGGCGCCGTGCTGCTCAAGGGCGGTCATCTCGAAGGTGATGAGATCGTCGACGTGTTGCGAACTGCAGACGGTGATGAGATGCGCTTCACTCAGACCCGAATTGCCACCAACTCCACACATGGTACCGGCTGCACGCTCGCATCTGCAATTGCCGCCGGAGTGGCTGAGGGTCTACGCTTGCGAGACTCGATCGTGCTAGCGGAGCGTTTCGTGCATGAGGCAATTCGTTTCGCTCCGGGATTGGGCAAAGGTCATGGGCCGCTCGACCACGCTTATCGTTTGCGCACCAAGGCTGAAACCAACGCGGACGACGATACGTTAATTACACCTCCCGTCGTGCCAACGGGAAATGCGTGACGAGCCTCTCNNAGCGAGCTCTTTGGGAACCTTCTCAAGAACGAACGAAGCGTGGACTTGGCATCATTCCAGGCTTGTATATCAATTTGCATTTCGGCAAGAAGTAATGTTGCGTCGTCCATGACATCACGATCGACCGAGGCTTCGGATAATTGCATTAATTGCGGGATTGCCATGCGCTGTTGGCCAAGGGCACGCAGCGCGATCGCCAAATTGTAGATTACCTGCGGAGAATGCGTTGCATTTGGCTTGTAGCGCAGTGACTCCTCGTAGCTGTTCTGCGCCTCTTGCCAGCGCTGCATGTGTGCGTGGTCAAGTCCTGTTTGATATGCCATCAGCGAAAGTTCGTCGCGAGCGCGGTCGACGGCAGCGTCGAATACGGCATGTTCGGTTTTGGTCAGGGGCAATCTCGAGACTTCGGGGTACTTTTCCAAAATTTGGCGTCGCTTGTTCTGACTGATAAGGTCATAGAATTCGGCAGCCGCGCGGGCGGCGCGGCCATTTGATTCTTCGCGTCCCAGCAACACTTTCTGCTCCTTTTCGAGTTGTTCGACTCGATCTCGATTTTCCTTGCCCTCGGCCCGGACGCTTTCGAGCTTGGCGTCCCAAGCGAATTTCAACGACACAAAAAGGACCGCCACAGTGACGACATAGGCGGTTGCACTATTTACGAAAAACCTCCGCTCGTAACCCAATTGTCGCTTGGCAATGCTCTTGACGTCGGCCGAAAGCGCGTTGACCAAGTTGTTCGTCTTGATCGTTAGCGAGCGACTTTCCACAATTTCGCGTTTTATTTCTTCAAGATCATATTCGTCCATGAGGACCCGCTGCCTCGAGGGTCGCACGAAATAGTGATTGCGGCGAAACAACGGAGTCGGTTTGGTGGCGGGCCAAACCCGCCATTGTGCGAACCGTGGGCCGGATCACGCGGGGCCCCTTGCCGTCAGGACAGTTGGCGGCTAGAGCCGGGGGCCTAGCCGCCCGAACCGCGAACACTGTGCGGTCAATTTGTCTGTGGAGAGTCATGGATACCAGTGACATTCGCAAAGGTCTAAAAATCATGTTCGAAGGTCAACCCGTCATTGTCACGGAGTTTCAGTTCGTGAAACCCGGCAAGGGACAGGCCTTCACACGCACCAAGCTCAAGAACTTGCTAACCGGTGGCACGATTGAGCGAAACATTCGATCAGGGGAAAAGTTCGAACCCGCCGATGTCGAAGACCGACCACTCCAATTCATATACTTGGAGGGTGACTCGTATTGTTTCATGAATCCGACCTCTGGCGAGCAAGTATCCGTCCATAAGGAGATCGTCGGTGAGGACGCTGACTTCTTGAGCGATGGCTTGGAGGTCATTATTACGACCTATCGCGGCAATCCCGTTAGCATCACATTGCCGCCTCATGTGGTGGTTCAAATAACGGAGACGGAGCCCGGTGTGAGAGGCGATACGGCGACAAATGTTACGAAACCCGCCAAGGTGTCCACGGGTGGCAATGTGGCCGTGCCCTTATTTATCAGCGAGGGCGATTGGATTCGAGTTGATACGCGCACGCGGTCTTACATCGAACGCACTCGTGCACCATGACGGTTACTGAAGTTTTTCCGTGGCCGTCGGCGCAGACTTCGCGAACAACCAGAGACGCGACCCCCTGAGACAAGCGATGTTTTCGCCACCATTGGCGACAACGCATTCACTCAGCGCGCTAGGAGTACCTAGCACGGGGCCTTCCCAAAACTCGGGTTTCGGTCCTCCAAAAATGAAGACTCCAATCCCGGTCATTGCCACGAGCCAGTGGCCGTCGGGTGATAGTGGAGCGCCCGGTTGTGCTTTGCCCAGCTGAGTCGGCTTCAAACAATTAGTCGTTGAATCCGACGAAAGGCATGCCCCTTCGACCAGAGCTAACGGCAATTTTCCTTCATCAAAGTGCAGCGGGCTCACGCGCCAGTGAAGCGACGTTTCACCGGCACAAAGTCCAGGGCGAGGAGCAAGCAGANNATTTCAGACCGGTCGCAGGCCGGCACCACGCCTTCCCAAGTTCGTCCGTCGCTGGATTCCACGGCTGTTGGCCAGCTGGGGGGCGCGGCCGCATCCGCGTCCGAAGTCGATTCTCGACCGTCTAGTTGGACACGCACAACCCCGTGATTCGTAAGCGCAAGGAGTGTCCCGTCTGGCTGAAATTGCAGCGGACTGTAATGAGGTGTTGAGCGCGGCACTATGGGTCTAACATCGCTGGCCGTAGCGGTAAGCGTGTCAACGCTTGTACTCATTTTGCGTATTAGTTTGATAATTCGTCCACGTTCGGGGGCAGATGCCGCAGCTCCAAACGCGCCTTGAGCTTTGGTCAACGCAAACGCGGCCTTAAGTACGTCATTTTGACTCATTGCCGCGCGCACTTCGATGGCCGTTAACCGAGTTGCTATTGCCCCGGCGTTCTCGCAAGCCAGCGCTGATCCATCGCTGGCCAAGACCCGTGCGGTTGCAGACTCCGCGCAGGCGCTCGACAACAATCGCCAAACCAACGATGCTTCCGAAATCGCTTCCGCTGCGCTGTTGCGACTAGCCGCCTTCTTTTCTAGGGCGGTTAGAACAGAACCAAGCGAGTTTACAAAATGTCCCGGCTCCCGTGACACGCCTGCAGCGCGATCGAACCAGGCGAATTCTCCATGAACTTGTTCTTTTTTGGAGACAAGCCCTAAGGTTAATGTAAGCGTCACATCGTCTCTGTCGTCCCCATCGCGGTCCGCAGCCGCGACCTTTACATCCAATGTTTCGTCGGGCGCTGGTTCTGCAAATCGCCAGGCAATGACGGCGGGATCGGATCGCGTCGGCGACACTACAACAACGAAACGAGTACTCGTGCGCGGTGGCATCGGTGTGCTGCAATGCATCCGAACATCCACTGTCGCCGTATGCTTGCCTATTCGCAGTAGCTTCGATTCCCAAGTGCAATCCTGACCTGATGGAATCCAGCCTGGGAGATCCACGAGTTTTCTAGCATCGCCACCCCCATCGTAATAGTAGACGGCGCCAATTGGCCGCGCCTCTCTAGGAGCCGCATGCAGTAGCGCAATGCCGTCGATCTTGCCGTCCTCGTTCCAGTCGCCACGCAATACAGAATCGAAAGTCATTGACTCTGGCGCATCCGCCTGCCTTACTCCAAGCGAGAATTGCCGCAGATTTGGCGGTAGCTTCTCACCTTCGGTCGGGTAGGCGTCAGGTTTGCTCGTGGACGGAGGCCGAGAAACCTGCGTTGATGATCCCGTGCTCGCGGCCGTGACAACGAAGGGAGTAAACGGGCGATCGCGACGGCAGCTATCACAGGCTAAGCTTGCGATACTAGTTGCCAACGCGAACCCGAGGCGGCAACTCGGGCCGAAAGTACTCATGACATCGCTCGCCGTACTCGTTTGGATGACGAGATGCAACCGGGTTGAAATAGGCGCTTCCGGCGCAACGGCCAAGTTGGTCTGGAAGACTGGCCGATTCGCCAGGGGAGCTTGGTGCTTAAGGCGTCACCGACGCTTGTAACGGTCGCCGCTGGCGGTCTAGTCTCGCAACAGTCCGACGTGAAATTGCGTCGATGTTGAAGAGCACAATGGTGGACGATGAAATCCGAAGCGATTCGTAAACTTCTGGGACAACTGCAGTCCGATCCCGACGCCGCACAAGCATGGGAGTCTCTCGTTGAGACGGTAACCGGCAAGGATCGCGACATTGAAGCGCAGGAGCTTGAGGCTCTATTAGTCAGTGCGCTGCCACAACACCAAGAGCGCGGTGAATGGACTGCCGTGGCTCGTTTGCTAGAAATAGCAGTTTCGATCACGGAAGACGAAGCGAAGCGGATTGAGTACCTCGAGGAACTCGCCCGTGTTTGCGAAATGTGGCTGTTCAGTTCCTCGACCGCCGAGCAAACGTGGCAGCTATTGCGGCAACGAGTGCCCAATCATGCGGCTGCCACCGCAGCTCTAGCTGAGCAATCGGAACGCCGTTCCAAGTGGCAACAACTGGAACGAAACTACGCTCAGGAAGCACAAGCAGCGACCGATGACGTATACCGAAGCTCGATGTTGATGCGCGCAGCCGAAATGGAACTGCGATACTCTCCGGAACCGAACGAAGAGCACATCATCGAGCACTTGGAACAGGCGGTTCGACTCGATGCGACGAACACTCAAGCTGGTCGCATGCTCGAACGACTTTATCGACGTGGTGAACGTTGGGAAGACGTGGCACGCGTGCTCGATCGGATGGCTGTTCGCGGTACCGAACCGACGGAACGCAAGGGTGCAGCGATTCGCTTGGCAAGGCTATATCGATACCGGCTGGAGGACAGCGAGCGCGCGGCAACTGCGTACGAAAGACTATTGCGCGAAACGCGAAGCTACCCCGAGGCAATGGAGTATCTCGCCAGCCTCTACTCCGCCGAGAAGCGCTGGGAAGAATTGGTGGCGTTGTACGAGCGCGACCTCTCCGGCAGAGATGCCAATAGTTCCGACGCTTTGGGCAATATTCTGCAAATCGCCATGCTCCATTATCGCGTACGCGAAAGCAAAACCGACGCGGAGCCTTGGTTCGAAAAAGTCAGGAAAATCGATCCAGCGCACGAAGGCATGCTCGATTTTTTTCGAGATTATTGCCGCGAATTGGGTGACGAATCGCGTTGGATCGACGTGTTGCAGGGTGCCCAACGTGCCATGCCCGACGGAAAAGTAAAAGCAAAGGCGGCCGTTGAACTCGCGGAATTGGCTGAAAAGCAGACAAATGCGCAACGAGCCATCGAGCAGTATCGCGCAGTTCTGCGGCAAGATCCCGACAATGAACCCGCCCGTGATGCATTGAAAAGGCTTCTGAAGGCAACTCAGGGTTTTACGACCTTGGTCGAGCTGCTGCGACAACAATTGGAACACACTCCAGCCGAAGAGTATGAGAAGCGGCTGGCGATTCTGCGCGAGGTTGCGGCGGTCTATCGACAATACGTTAGAAACGATACCGCTTTGGTGACGGTGTTGCATCAAATCGTAATGCTCGACGAGAAACTCGACGAGCACGACGTCGAGGAGCTGCGCGAGTTGGTGTCGCTTTACGACAAACTCGGGCGTCACAGGGAACTACTTACCTATCAGCTCAAATTGGCTGAAGTCTCGTCCGACATCGAAGAAAAGACGAAGCTGTACAGGGCCGCCGCGCGCCGCTGGCTGGAACAATTCTCCAATTTTCAAAATGCCACGGAGGCTTACGAAGCACTACTCAAGGTCGCGCCGCGCGATCCGGAATCGATGGAGCGGCTCAACGAACTGTATCGCAAGCGCCGTGCTTGGTCGCAATTGTTCGATCTGCTCTCGGTGCAGGTCGATGACTTGAAAGGTCCGCAACGTGTCAGCGTACTATGGGAACTCGCGCAGCTAGCGGCGGATCGGCTGCATCGGCCCGAAGACGCAACCAGACTTTATCGGCAACTTCTCGAATTGGATGAAACACGCGTCGATGCCATTGATGCCCTGGAAAAACACGCTGAACGAAACAAGGACTGGGAAACACTTGCGTTCGTTCTGGAACGACGCACCGAATTAGTCACGGACTCTACACAGCAATCGGCGATACTGCAGAAGCTGGGTGCAGTTTACCTTGAACATCTACAAGACGTTGCCGCGACGGTTCGAACGTGGCGCAGAGTGCTGGCATTGCAGCCCGGTCATCCGCGGGCGCTTCGTGTCTTACGTGATACCTATTTGCAGAATAACGATTTCGACGGCCTTACCGAGCTATACGGTTCCCAAAATGATTGGGACGGTCTGGTCGAAGTCCTGGGTAACACAGCCGATCGCACGACGGACAATGCGCTCCGGATAGATCTTTCCTATCGGGCCGCCGCAATATTCGAACGTCAATTGGAACAACCTCAGCGTGCGTTTCGGTCATACGAACGAGCGCTTGCCACAGATCCCACCGACGTGCGTGCAGCCAAGGCGTTGATTCCGCTATACGAGTCCGACGAGAAATGGTCCCGACTGCCCGCGCTGTACGAATTGCTACTGGCTCGCGCTGAAGGTGAAGACGAGCAATTGGAACTGCTGGGCAAGTTAGTAGACGTTACAGGCAGGCGCCTGCTCGACAGAAAAGCCGCATTCGCTCATGCGCGCCGGTCGTACGAGCATTTCCCGCAAAATGACAATGTTTGCCAGATGTTCGAGCAAGCGGCCCGACAAGCGCAAATGTGGGATGGCTTCTTGGACGCGCTGGAACAGCGAGCAGCTCAGCTCATCCAAATGAGTCGCGCGGCTGCGGCATCAGATTCGACTTCGACTCAAGAATCCGATGACAATCGTAGTAGTAAGAAGCGGGGCAAACGCAAGGGCAAGCGAAGCGAGCCCGAGACGGCTGCGGCGCGTGACTCCGACAAGGAAGCAGAACTAAATTCCGAACATCGCTCAATCGTATTGATTCAAGCTCGAATACTTTCCGAGGAACTGGCTCGTATAAATGAGGCGGTCGACAAATACAAGGAAGCCTTGCAGCGCAACCCGGGTGACGAACAGGTTGACGCTACCTTAATGAAGCTTCTTACGAGCCATGATCGGCGTGAGGATCTTCGCTGGCTTTACGAAAACCGCGTTGCCAACGCTTCTGCCGACGAGGACAAGATTGGAATCTTGGCAACCTGGGCTGAGTTAGAACGCACGGCCTTTGGAGACAAGTCTCAGTCCGCCGAGCTTTATAGAAGGATATTGTCGATTGATGAAGACAATGACGGCGCCTTGGCGGCACTCGCCGATTTGCTACTTGCGGCCGACAAGATCGAAGATGCAGCCTCAACTATTGAACGACGCCGCAAGAACACCGAGGGCGCCGAACGCGTGGAACTGGAAGTTCGATTGGCAGAACTTTACTCGGGGCGATTAGCGCGTCCTGAAGACGCCTTGGTTGCAGCGGTTGCTGCTCTGGAACGGGCACCCGAAGACAGCCGTGCCTTGAATGTGGTCGAACAACTCTTGGACGTTGATGGGGTGCGTCGCGATGCGGCAATGGTTCTAGCTAATCGTTTCGCGTCCGGTGGTGAATCTCGAAGGGAGGCACAGGCACTCTCTGTCTTGCTTGAATCGGCCGATGCCAAGGACCAAAAGCTTGCTCTCGTGCGACGGCTTACGGCTGTGTACGATCAGAAGTTGGCTAGCACTGGTACCGCCTTGACAGTCGTCCTCAAGGCGCTCAGCGAATATCCTGACGAATTGGAGCTTTGGGATACTGCCGAAGAGCTAGCCGTGAGATCCGGTAGACCAACTGATTTGGTCGAAACCCTTAGGATCGTGCTCAATTCCGAACTGTCCAAGAGTTTGGAGTTGAGTCTCTGCGAACGTGCCGCACGCGTAAACGAAGAGCGCTTGGGCGACCCCATCGGCGCCACGCCATATCTGGAACGCATACTAAAGCTAGATGCGGAAAACGATCGAGCATTTAGTCGCCTCAAAGACATACTCACTGCCGCGGAGCGTTGGGGTGAATTGGAGGACATGTATGATCGCGCAATCTCCCTTACTTCCGATCAGCATCGACGCATCGAGATGCTGATTGAAGTTGCATTGATCAGCGAGGAAATTCTCGAAGACGGTAGCAAATCCATCGAGCACTACGAGAAGATCCTCGAAATCGACCCGAACCATTTGGCCTCGCTAGAATCTTTGGATCGATTGTATTCGCGACACGACCGCTTTGAACAATTGGCAAAACTGCTCGCGCGCCGGCTCGAATTGGCCGCGCCTGATGAGTCAGCTGCCATCAAGCGCAGGTTAGCGCAGCTATTGCTCGACCGGTTGCATCGCCCCGATCAGGCAATCAGCCTCGTGCAAAATCTCCTTGTTGAAAATTACAACGATCGCGACGCCAGAACATTGGCTGAGCGTCTTTTGGAAATCGGGAGCCTCCGCGCGGAAGCAGCTAAGTCACTCGAGCACGTTTATGAGGCACGCGACGAAATTCGTGACTTGGTTCGAGTATTGTCCGTTCAGCTTGAGTGTTTGGGGGAAACCCTCAGCGATACGACCCAGGATGAACGCAAGAACGTGCTGCGGCGGATTGCCCATTTGAGGGACACTCGGCTTCACGATGATCAAGGTGCGTTTGAAGCATATGCCAGCCTCGTGCCCCTCGAACCGTCAGATGGTGATGTTCGTCAGCGGTTGCTCGATATCGGCCGGCGCGTAAATAATCTTCCCAAGGCCGCTGAGGCAATGAGCGAAGCCGCACGTGGCGCGGATTCCTTTTCGGTGCGCGCCGAAATTCTCATGCAAGTCGCAGCGGTGCAAGAGAATGGCCTCAACAACGTTGCGGCTGCGGAAGCGTGCTATCGAGAGATTGTTGCGCTCGACCCCAATGATGCGACAACGGCCTTGCCAGCTGCGCAGCAGCTCGAACGAATATATGTTGGAGGGAGTCAGCATCAGCAACTAGCGGAAGTGCTTCGGATTCAGGAAAAGCTCGAAGATTCCGAAGAGCGACG
>PMCK01000590.1 GCA_003154095.1 Myxococcales bacterium
GCCGGCCTTTGGCCTGCGGCCGGAGATCAAGAAATATGCGCCCCATATCATGGGCCCGGCGGAAATATCCTCACGAATCGAGAGGGTCAAAACCAGCGCTATGGCTGCCAGCAGATTGCGCCGCGTATCGAGCGCGTACAGCAGGGTCCACAAGAAGAATGTACCGAGTGGCGGGTAGTGGAACTCGTACATGTTGGCCCCATGCACCGGGGGGTATAAGAGGTAAAGAACCGCCAGAATGCAGGCCAAAGCGTCCGAAACGTGGCGTCGAGCGAATAGAAATAGTGGGACCGCGGCAAAGCCAAGCAACATCGATTGAATGAAGAGTAGTGTTTCAGCCCGCGGCGCCAGAGCGTAGAGCGGCAGCATTGCATAGGCGAATAGCGTCGCATGGTACCCAAAATGCGAGCCCACTGGGCCAAAGACAATCGTGGATTTGAAGAAGTCATTCCCATGCAGGACATTCCACATCACGTTGTTTTCAATGGCTAGGTCGTAGCTGGAATACACTCCCTTGTGGTAGGCTATTGTGTAATAGCTGAAATACACGGTGTACCCGAGTGCCGCCGTGCACACTATCACCAGCGGCAGGTGACGTACGAGCGTTGGCCACGCATTCTTCACCGAGCCAACCGCGATTACGATATCGTCGATTAGGCTATTTTCCCAGGGAAACGGCCCCGATGCGACTGCCGTGCGCAGAGCCGCACCCAGGCACAAGAGGGAGATTGCCGTCAGAATGAGGAACGCGATTTCGTGGTTCGTCCAAAATTGCCATTGATACAAAAACGGTACGAATCCAACTACTGAAAGTGGCGCAAATCTCCGGGCGAAGTGCAAAAGAACACTGGGCAGGCTGCCGTCTACTCGCCTGCGCCGCGCGTACAAGATGCCGGCTGCGATAAATACCGCAGCTGCGGCAATCATCGTTAACAGTATTCCTTGGCGAAGCTCTCGTGCAACGACGTTAGTCGTGAAATAGTGCAGGGGAACTTCGCGCATCCGACTGTAGCCGATTGCCAAACCAACGGACGCGCCCTCGGCGCCAAGCAACATGAGCGCTCGTGAAAGGAGCGTCAGTGTCGGAAGATCGTCGGTATTGGTCGACTTTTCTGTGGGGTCTAAAGTGGAAGCGCTGACTTGGGCCAGTGACATGGGGGCACCATAATGAATGCTTCGCGTGTCTATGCCAAGGAACACTTGCACTCAACTGAAAACCGCGGGAAACAGGCTGCCGGACACGTGGTCGTGTGGGGTCCGTGTCCGCGATCCGTCAGTTATCGGACTTCCTTCCACTCGATGATTTCATCCACAGTAGTGTGCCCCCACGAGCCCGAGCTCGTATCGGAGATCACAAGTCGAGCGGACTTGCCACGATACATGGAGATGTTCCAGACCCTTTGGCTCATCCATTCCGAATTGCAGCCCGTTGCTGCGCGAACGGGCTGATTATCCACGAGCAACTCCAAATCCTCGGAATTGGGAACTTTGCCGCCGCCAATCATGAATGTCATAAGTTCGCCTTCAATCACGAAGGGCGGAGACGTCATGCGTCCCGTGGGCAAATCGCCCTCAGGATAGATGAGTGAATTTACGAACCGACCGACGCGACCGAGCGGATATTCCTGATCCGGCCTGAGCTCTGCCGTGAGCCATTGCTTGGCATCGCCTTCGGTCGTCCACGGTACCTCTTGTTCTGCAAAGGTGAAGCTGCGAACCTTCTGCAGTCCAAACCGGGCCAAGTCTCCGCCTTCGAGCAGTACTCGCTCAGTGCCAAGCAAGGAAGGATTGGCTTGAATCGCGGCGGCAATGACCCTTGCCTTGCGTGCTTTATCATTGTTCACTGAAAAGTAGTATTCCCGCATATGCCAGAGTTCACATGAAAGGTCGTGTTCGCCTTGTTGGGATAGCGTCGGGATGCGTGAATCGAGATAGTCCGGGTAAGAAATCAGTCCTGTGCGTCCTGGAATTTTATGTACGAGGTCTGAGTCATAACGCACCATGAAGAATGGGTCGCCGGCAATGCTAAGTGCACCCAGGTTGGCGTAAGGCTGCGGGTATACGGCCAATTCCGACAGCTGAGTGCCAGCTTCGACGATTAATCCGGGCGATGCGGTCTTTTCGTGCCCAGGGCGCCCGCGCTTTCCAATGGGCATGTGAGCTACACTGCGGCTGGTCAGAGCCCGCAAGTCGAACATGGGGAGTTTGGAGTAATAGCCCGACATGCCGACGCTCCAAACCGCGATCTTTGGCTCGATGTGATTGAGCTTCAAACGATCGTAGAGTGCGTGGCCGAAAAGGTATCCAAGCGCACCCACTTGCATGGTCGAAAATTTATCCACGGTCCCGTAGGTTCGTTCATCGGCGACTCCGCGATAGATCTCACCGGGTTTGATGACGGTAAGCGGCAACGCCACGGCCACCGCGGGAATGAGCAGAGCGATTGCCGAGCGCCAATGGTTCTTCGACAACAATGCTCGGTATCCAGCATCTGCCAACAGGAACCACAGCGGCAGTGCAGGCACGAAGAACCGACCCAGCATGAAATCGCCACCGACTTTACCGACATAGCCAAGGTAGAGAGGCAGGACAAGCAACGAATAGCGCCCAATCAGGGTGCGCCTTGCCGTGAACCCACCAACGGCCACGAGCGGAAGTGTCAACCAAAGGCCAGAGCCAATAATCGTAATTAGTAGGTAATTGATTCCCTGTTCGAAGTATGTCTTGTCGGCTGACTTCGCGTAGAAGGTGTTGGGCATCCAATCGCCGTAGTAGTATCGCTTCCAGATGAAGTACGGCACGAATACCAGGAAAAACGGTAAAAGATATCGAACTACTTGGCGCCGTCGTTCGGGATCGATGAATATTGCAAATGCAAGTACCGCGTAAAAAATCCCGTGATCGGGGTGAGTGAGCGTAGCGGCTATTCCTGCCAGGCCTCCTTGCAGGGGCCTGCCGGCATCGACTCTCTCCAGCGCCAGAGTCATCAACATGGCGGCAAACATCGTCTCGATGCAGGCGGTCGAGAATGATGCCATCGTGTAATTGGCCGCTACGAAAAGAGTCGCTACCCCAATGAGCGTCGGCGAGGACTTGACTCGCTGGCCCAATCGTTCAACCAGAAAGATTAGACCGACGAAGCTTGCCAGATTGATGATTACAGTTGCTTGTCCTGGGTCGAGCTTGCACGCTATTGCGAGAGCTGCAATCAATGCCCACAGGAAGTCAGTGTAGCCCTCGACTCTTTCACCCGGGTTGAAGACTAGTCCATGCCCCCTGACTAGATTCTCGGCATAGCGAAACGTAATGTAGGCGTCATCCGATGCCCAGAGTAACGACCACCCCCAAATAACGGCCAGGACACTTGCTATCACCAGTATGCTGACACGTACCGACTTGCGACAACGTATCAGTGTGTTGCGTATTTGCGGCAGGCACAAGAAAAACACCAGCGCTATTGCAAGTAGATAATACGGAGCCGCTCCCTTCAAACCAACGAGGAAACGCTGACACAAGTCATCGACGAGAGAATTGAGCAGTAGCATCCCTTACGTTCTTTCAGCTTGACCCATCGAACGAAGCTCGAAAATGTGCTGGTAAGCGAACAAGTTGGGGTTCAAACGTGCTGCGAAATAGTCCAGTTTTTCGACTTGTTCGCTCAAGTATTTGGTAAACGCAGGGGGAACGACCTTTTCCCACGGTACTGGTGTGGTGATGCGTGAAATTACTTCAAGGTTTGCATCCTTGAACATCCTCGTGGCGGACGCCAATGTAAAAAACCGAAGGTGTCCACGATCCAAAATACCCTGATTCGTGTAGTCGAATCTTCCCGAAGCAACCAGCAATCGGATCGACCAATGTACCGCGTTCGGTACAGAGATCAGGATCTTGCCGTCTGGGGTCAAGTGATTGTGAGCAGCCTGCAAAAGTGCGAGTGGATTTGGCAGATGTTCCAGCACATCAGCCATAATTATCGTGTCGAATTTTCGGTCCGATTCGAACGGCAATCCCGACCCAATATCGGCCTTAATGAATTCGTCAACCTCGAACCTAGGCGCATTCCAATCGATGGCGACTACGTAGTGACCGCGCTCGTGCGCGAGGTGCGCAAGTTCGCCCTGGCCGCAGCCAATATCGAGTATCTGCCGCGGCGGCTGCCCGACCATCTCGAGCAGGCGTGAATGGGAGGACAATAGACTTTTCTTTGCGTTGTATGCGGGTGGTACTTCGTACTCCGCGTAGCGCCTCAGACCCAGCTCATGGAGCTGATATTCGAACACGGAGCGCAAGACGTCTTTGGCGTATTTTATCCCATTTACGTGACAAATCTCGTCGCCGTAATAGGTGGGGATGGGACGTTCGACGATCCGTAGCCCTGCAGCGTGAAATTGAATAATTATCTGGGTGTCGAAATGAAAGTCGTGTGTGTTCTTCTCGAATGGGATTTTAGCCAATGCGTGGCAAGAGTAAGCCCTGTATCCAGAGTGGAATTCCGAAAGCGACGTCCCCAGCATTCCGTTTTCTATGTGGCTGAGGATCTTGTTGCCCACGAATTTATACATGGGCATCCCACCTTTGAGCGCTCCTCCTTGGGTCATCATTCGCGAGCCAAAGACTGCGTCCGCTTCGCCAGCTTCAAGTGGGGCCAGCAGGTCTGGTAGTGCTTCGGGCGCGTATTGCCCGTCGCCGTGCAACAAGACGACGATGTCGTAACCCTGCGCGAGCGCGTACTTGTATCCGCGAATTTGATTGCCGCCGTAACCCAGATTCTTTTCATTCCTAAAAACGCTGAGCTTGGTTGTGCCGTGTAGGGTCTTGTAACCAATACCAACGAGATAGGTATCGTCTTGGCTGGAATCATCGAATACGAATACTTCCTCGACCTTTTCCCACACGGCGGGCGGTATTCGGTCAAGCACCTGCCGGACGGTACCGGCGGCATTGTATGTAACTATGAAAATTGCGATGCGCTTTTTGTTGTCGGTTGCCACAGCCAATTAATCTTTCAAGCACAAGCCGCCCGCCTGGCGGTTCGCCATCATTGCAGAACCCTACGCCACTACCAATGGTGCTCGGTTCTAAACGCGGACTCGCCTGGCGGAGTTAAATCGCGGTCGCACAGTAGTCCGAGGGGCCGGTCGGTCGCTCTGCGTGGCGCCAGTCGCCATAAGCGCCGAAATATTCAAGTTCTCAGGATGAACCGCGCAATGGCATCCATCGCCTGACTAAATCGTATCCTGGTGAAATGGGCGCCGCTCATCATCCAGTCGATGTGTGAGGCGGGCTTCTTGTCGTCGTGAAAATGCCCCAGGATATCCAAATGATCGGCTTCCCCGCACCAAAGCAGCTCACCCCAGAGCATGCTCAGAGTGGGTACCACACCGTCATTCGAACGATCGTCAACCGCATTGGCGAAACTCCAGCGTAGGCTCTCTTGTTGCTCTGCGGTCGGTTGGGCATATTCGTACATTCGAGGACGTTGGCTGGTAAGTTGATAGAGCGTGGAAAAGATTGCTCCGGTGGCTGCGGCATAGGGAGATAGCAATCTCCGTGCAAGTTTGATTTGGAGCGGCAGTGGAGCCGCCGTCACGACGCAACCATATCGAACGTTCGCACTGTCTTCGGTTGCAACGTTGAATAGATCGATTGCCTCAGGCATGATCTGGATTAGGCCCCCTTGATCCGAGCGAACCTTTTGCAGATAGTTGCTGACCTCGGCTCGACCCTTCTTGTCGACGACACGCAAAACGACATCAGTCACGCGACTGACAATTTTCGAATCTTTCCCAAGTAGTGAATCGAGATCGCCCAATGAGGCAAGCAGCCGCGAGAAAACGGACAACGAGGGTTCGCCCACGGACAACGAAACGATAGTCAGCAAACTGAGTGCGTAAAGAAGGCGCGTGCCTGACACGCTTGCAAAGTATCCGGCAAGTGGGGTTCCAAAATGCGGCGTGTTAACCGAAACGATGCTCCGTACGCGTGCCGTCCATCCAAGAAGCTCCGGCTCGATCCCAAGTTTGCTCGTCGGTGACAACAGCAGTCGGCTATCAAGCCCACCGGTCGAATGACCAACGAGGTGCACAGGCCCTGTTTCATCACGCAGCGTATGAAGTACTGTCTTTGCCAGGATCCTTGCTCGGTGCCGAAGCGACGATGTGGGTGGGCTCGGTGAAACCTCGGTGATAATTCGGTGGCCCGCATCCTCGAATCGCTCGGTTAGTGCGTTTCGTACATGGGCAAAATAGTCGACACCCGCGAGTCGGCCGAATCCGAACATTCCGGGAATCAAGTAGACATGGTGCAATTCACTCATGGGACTTTGGCTGGATGCACTCAGGCGTACCCGCAATCCGGGTGTCATGGCAAGATCCCTTGCCGGGTCCGTCTACGGATTCACCACTTTTTGCGGGCCGGGCGTGAAGTTCAAGGAGTAGACCCATGTGTGACACCTGCGGCTGCGGTGATCCGGAAATCCTTCCGGTTCATGTTCACGAAAGCTTGCTGAAGAATAACGACCATCAAGCGGAGCACAATCGCGTGCATTTTCAGGAGTCAGGAGTCCTGGCACTCAATATCATGGGCTCGCCGGGCAGTGGCAAAACGGCGCTCCTCGAAGCCACGGCGCGTCGATTGGGCGGGCAGCGACTACGAGCCATGAGTGGAGATCTAGCCACCGACAATGACGGGGCGCGGCTTCGAGCGGCCGGCATTCCTTCACTCACGATTACGACGGGGACCGCGTGCCACCTCGACGCGCGGCTAGTACATAACGCACTACACGATCTCGAATGGCGTGCCGCGGAATATCTTTTCGTCGAAAATGTCGGCAATCTCGTGTGCCCGGCCATTTACGATCTGGGTCAAGCCGCCAATGTCGTCGCGCTCAGTATGACGGAAGGGGAGGACAAGCCCCTAAAATATCCCGTCATGTTTCAGCGCGCCGATCTCGTCCTATTCACCAAAATCGATCTTTTGCCACACCTACCCGGGGTCAGATTGGAAAACTACATCGCGGCGCTTGCCCGCGTAAACCCCAAGCCCCAATTCATCCCGATTTCAGCCGTCACGGGAGAAGGGCTCGAACAGTGGACGAACTGGATCGCCGAGCGCCGCGCTGGCCTTACCGCACCCATAGGCCAACCCGCAGGGCATACGCACACGCACCCGCACGCCCACTAAAGTCGGATTGAGCCGCACCCCAAGCCCCAATCGCAACCATTAGTAGGCTTGTTTTGGGGTCACAGCGGCACGGGACCACAAGTTAGGCCACAAATCCCCTTAGAAGAATTTGTCCGGGTCGGGCCCCGGACAACAAACATAATCGAACAACGGAACGGACGATCGGGTTAGATAAGAAATTCTAACGCAGGGACCGCCGAGTTACCAGTTTGGAAAAGTAGGACTATCGGTACCTGTTGGAAAGGACGCCCATCAACCAAAAACCGCCGGGCCCCAAACAACCAACATGAACAAACAACGGAACGGACGATCGGGTTAGATATGAAATGCTAACGGTTGGGACGTCGACCTAATAGTTCAGAAAAGCAAGGTGAGCGGTTTCGAGAGGAAGAAATGCCCATAATCAATGCTGCTTCTTATGGCAATCGTCACAGCCACTCTTGGGACCGCGTCCCGCCTTGTGGCAGTTTGAGCACAGTAGTCGTTGGTGACCGGGGATATCCAAGCTCTTGATCGGCATTTGCCAGGGATGCCAATCGGCGCTAGCCGCTGGATCGACAACGCCCAGGGCAGTTTGGGCGCCCCGCTCAGGCTGGGTGTGACAAGTCTTGCTGCAGTCGTTTCCAAGAACTTTGCCATCGGATGACACGTGCTGCCCGTCATGACACCGAAAGCAACCGGGCCAATGTCGGTGACCAATATTGACCGGGTAAGTGTGCCAATTCACACGCATCTCCGGAAACACGGCCCTATCGTAAATGCTCGATGCAACATCGATTGCGCCATCGATATCGGCACGGCGCTGCTCCAACAATTGCGGATACTTCGACTGGTAAGTGCCAACTACCGCCCCACGAATTGCCTTATGTGCCGCGTCGCGAGTCGGGTAGTCAGCCATCATGGCATCGACGAAGATCTTCTTAATCCAGGGCAGAGTCGGAGATATTTTCCCTTTGAACAACGCCTGGTCGATGCCGCCATCAGGGGATGGATAGCCATGGGCAGGGCGATTATGACAATCCATGCAATCCATTACGTGACGGGGAAGCTTGGCCAACTGATCGGCGCTTAGCTTCGCTGCGGTGGAAACGTATGTCGTTTCTTTGCCACTCGAGTTCTTGACATGCACCCAGGGGATATCTTGGAGCTGCGGATCGACTGCCGCAAATGTGACCTTGTTGTCGATCACCATGTGCCAATGCACGCCGCCGCTGGCGCCATGGGTTCTGGTGCCGCCCCCTGTCTTGAGCGTCAACGTAATTTGCTCCGGGGTATTGTTCTCATCGTATCGATAGTGCGGCAATTGTAGCAGTTTTGCCCCGAAGAATTTCTCAGGCCAATGACACCGCTCGCAAGTCTCCCGAGCTGGACGCAAATTCATGATGGGTGTCGGAATTGGTCGCGCAAAGTTGTTGGTTATGACGGCCCACAATTGGTGGGCGCCTTGGAGTTTGGATTTAACGTAGTAACCTGCGCCTTCGCCTACGTGACATTCGACACAACGAACGCGAGCATGTGCGGAGTCGAGGTACGCAGTGTGTTCCGGTTCCATTGCCGTGTGGCAAGTTTGTCCGCAAAAGGAGACGGACTCCGTGTATACGTACCCTTCATAGCCGGTCCAGACCATGATAGTACCCACAACCGTGCCGAGGATTATGATTAGGTTAAACAGGCGTCGTTGTCGGGGGTCATTGAGATCCAAGCGAGGATAGGGAAGCGTGGCCAATGACGCTTTACGCCTGCGTCGGCCTGCTTCCCATCGCATGCCGGCAAGTATCGCCACGATGCCAAAGAGAATTACACCCGGCAACAACATGTACGTGAACATGCCAATGTAGGGGTTTGGCGTCGGGTCCACCATTTGCGCCAACATCAGCAGCGCGATGACCGCAGTGCCGCCCAGCGCAATCAGCATTCCGAGCTGACTAATTACGTTTTGATAAAGTGGGCGCTTCGGAGGTGTCGTGCTCGGACTGGTCATGGGCCTACGATTCGACTTTAGCCCCTAAGCGTAGCTGGCCACCAGACTTTCGATTACCGTTCGTGACTCAGCCCGGGCAGAAAAAGTCGAGGCGACGCGTTCATCGAACGGTTTTGAAGCTGGATCCTTGTAAATTAGGCCCAGCGGGTAGCTACCGTCGGCCTCAATTAGGACATTGAGTGCGGCTCCGCGGGACGTGACGTCATGACCGGCGGGCAGCTCGCTGGACGCGGCTTTGAGCGTGTCCTTGTTGACATCTTTGTGAAATGTCACACAGGGGCTGAGCACATTGATAAACGCCATCCCGCGGTGCAAGAGCCCTCCGAGTACGAGTTCGGCCACTTGTTTTGGATTCGAGCTCAGGCCTTGAGCTACGTATGTTGCGCCACTGCTGAGCGCCACCCAGACAGGATCAACCGGCATATCCGGATTGCCGTGCGGAGTCGACTTGGTCCGGATTCCATGTCCGCTGGTCGGGGCGGTTTGACCCTTGGTCATGCCATAGATCTGATTGTCCATCAGAATATAGGTAAGATCGACGTTGCGGCGCATGGCGTGGAAGAAATGATTGCCTCCGATAGCCAGGGCGTCCCCATCACCACCTACCGCAATAACGGTAAGCTCCGGACGCGCCGTCTTGAGTCCCGTTGCGACGCACAGGCCCCGACCGTGGACTGCGTGAAAGCCATACGTACTCAAGAAGAAGGGCATTCTGCTGGAGCAACCAATACCTGCCACGACTGCAATCTCATGCGGCGGCCGCCCAAACTCAGCCATCGCGCGCTCAACGCCATTGAGTACACCATAGTCGCCGCAACCGGGACACCAGGTGGGCTTGTGGGAACAACGAAACGTTTGTGTTGATTCTTTTGACATCAGATGACTCGGTTCACTGTTGCAGCGGAATTTCACTGGAGGCCCTGTGAGCGATGTCCCCAAGTTCCAGCGTAGAACCCGACTTGTGTTTGGTCCGATTGACGGCATGCCGCTCAATTTGTTGCTGAATCTCTCGCGACGAAAGTGGGGTGCCGTCGTCCTTGGTTACGCTCACTACTTCAACGCTGTGGGCCACTAGCAACGTTGACAATTGGGAACGAATCAGCTGAGCGAGCTGACCTGACGAATTCGTCTCACAGACGTAGAGTACTCGAGCACCCGCCTCCAGTAGCTTCTGAAACGGTTCAACGGGTAAGGGCCACAACAAATTGGGGAAGAACGTTCCCAATTCCCAACCAGAGGCATGCAACGACGGCACGGCCTCTCGGGCCGCAGATGCCGCACGGCCCCAGCCAATAATCCCCGCCTGGCAGCGACCGTTTGGAGGAAGGCCTAGGGTTTCCTGTTTGGCGTGCTCGCGTTCGATTGCGCGAAGGCGTGCTGCGCGACGTTCCACCATGACCACTCGATTGCTCGCGTCGGCACTGGGTTGACCCGTTACATCGTGCTCGAGTCCGCCGGTGCGGTACATACCACCGGGCGTTCCAGGGATCGCTCGCAGTGATGCCATCCCGTCATCGGCAGCGCGGTATCTTTGGTATTCGCCAGCTTGGGGGCCTGGGTAGAGCGGCTCCTCGTAAACTGAAATACTGTCGAGATTCGGCAGTTCGACCGTTTCCTGGCTGTGCGAAATTGCCTGACTCGAAAGGAGGATTACCGGGACATGGTACTTTTGGGCGATGTTGACGGCGCGGATCGTCTGTCGAAAACAATCGGCTACAGTCTGCGCTGCAAGCACGGCTCGTGGCACATCACCGTGTGTCCCGTAGACTGCAAGGTTTAGATCGGCCTGGCCATCCTTGGTGGGCATGCCCGTTGACGGTCCCGCTCGCTGCACGTCAGCGATCACCAACGGAATTTCCGCCACACCGGCAAGCCCAATCAGCTCACACATCAGCGACAACCCGGGCCCGCTCGTGGCGGTGAGCGCGGGTTGTCCTCCGTATGATGCTCCGATGCACATGGCAAGCGCGGCAATTTCGTCTTCGGCCTGGATGAATTTGCCGCCCAATCGAGGCAGATGTTTGGCGAGAATTTCCATGATTTCGCTGGCCGGGGTGATCGGATAACCCGCGTAAAAGCGTATCCCACCGACTAATGCACCTAGAGCTACTGCTTCATTTCCGGACAACAGAAGTAAGGGTTTACCTTTGGACGGGGCCATACGGCGTGAAAGTCTCGAACCATTCAAAGCGGTCGTGACGCTTTCGTAACCGGCGTTGAGTGCTCGGACATTGGCCTGGGCAACGGCGGCATCTTTGGCAAAGCGCTGCGCGACACCCGCCTCGAGAATTCCGAGTTCAATCCCCACGAGCGCTGCGGCGAAACCCGCTGCAACTACGTTTTGACTCCGGGCAGTTGCACCGGCGGCGACGGCGATCGCCTTCCAGTCCAGGCCATGCGATTCTTGACCAGCCTTGAGCCCGAGCGTTTCGGCGTCACACCCCAAGGGATGCATGATGAGTCCGTCGCTAGCCAATTCACGGCTTTGCTTGACGGCGGATTCCTCGTCCAGCGCGATTACGACATCGGGCCTTTCTCCCGGCGACAACAGTGGATCGTAGCCCAAGCGAACTTGAAATGTGGAGGAACCGCCGCGAACCTCGGACAAGAAGAAACTCTGGGTGAGCACCTCGTATCCTGACCGCGCAGCAGCGCGGGCCAACAGCTGTCCAGTTGAAAGGACGCCGTCGCCAGCTTGCCCGTCGAAGCGAATCACTATTGACTTTCGGTCCATGATGTTTTCACGACTCCTTGTTCAAGCTAGTCTCGGATGCTCGCCGTCGTGGACAGGCTCGGTCGTTTTGGCCGACTATTCACGGTGGAGGGCTTGGCGCCACAGTTGTGTGTTTTCGAATTGGGCTGCGGGGCACTAATGGGCCCTCGGTGACTGGGATAGATAACGTCCTGCACCGGGGCAGACTTAAACGGATGCACGCCCAACCCAGTATATCGATGGGTCGGGCGGCGTACGATTTCAACCAGCTGCCAACGACTCATCAGCATACCAACGCGAAACGACGGTTCGCTTCGATGCACAGAAGTATCGATACGTGATTACAACGTCGTTTCATTGCAGACATCGCTGCATTGGCTACTATGCACCCACCAATAGCAAATTCTATTGTGGTTTTCCCGCAATCGGCAATTCGTGCGTCCAGGTCTTAGATTGCGGTAAAATGCCGACACGATTTAGCGCGTCGTTGGGGGCGTGAGTTCGCGGATGGGGCGGACACGGAGG
>PMCK01000686.1:0-553 GCA_003154095.1 Myxococcales bacterium
TTTAGAGCGATTCGATCCTTGATGCTGCCTGTTGGATTGAATCCCTCGAGCTTGGCGAACATCTTGACATTTGGGTTCGGATTGAGCCTGTTGATGCTCACGACGGGGGTCGCGCCAATCAAGTCGAGAATCGTAGAGGCGGGAGGGGGAGGAGACAGTGAAGGGGTCATGGGTGGTAAACGCTTGATCCGGCTTGAATGCGGATATTCCGTGCCGTCTCGCCATACCCAAAAGGCGCGCAATCGCAAGGCCCCAACGCGCGACATCGAGGATGACCCACCCCCGCCGACTACTTGGAACCAATGACTCGCGAAATAGTTGCGCGGTAGGACGATTGTCGCATCTCCCACACGAATAGCTCGCGATTAGCCTAGCTTGCTCGCCGTCGCTTACGGAGTGTTAGAAGACCTAGCAGGCCAAGTCCGTAGAAACCGGCCAATTGTGTGGGTTGACCTGCAACTTTACAACCGCAGCTACCCGCATCAGTGGGATCTGCCGGCGTGCCGGTGCCAGTGACAACCGACGTCGAAGTTCCTCCAGTTCCGGTCGGACC
>PMCK01000686.1:633-6837 GCA_003154095.1 Myxococcales bacterium
CCGCCCGCATTGGAGCCGCCGGTGCTCGTCGCTCCGCCGGAGCCACCCGAACCGGTGTTGGCTACGACGTGGAGGAAGCACTTCGCACAGCTCTGCTGACTGTTGCGCCTGCCCGCACTATTCTCTTCCACGATGGTGACCGTGGTTGCGCTAACTACCACATCTACAACGGCAACGTGACCGGTGGTGGCATCAGCCCCGCAGACCCCAGGTGCAAACACGATCAAGTCGCCGTGTACTGGAGTTGTCGTCTGAACGACGCCGCTCGACGCCGGAGGCACGGTGTCGCACCAAGTGCCCGCATTGCCGTTTGGAATCCAA
The DNA here is from genome assembly GCA_003154095.1 of Myxococcales bacterium. Lineage (GTDB taxonomy): Bacteria > Myxococcota_A > Polyangia > Polyangiales > Polyangiaceae > FEN-1139. The sequence goes on from PMCK01000686.1 coordinate 955, forward strand.
GTGACGTTCCAATGAAAGTACCAATAACGGTGTGCTAGCTCTGTACATTGATAGCCACCGCTATATTGAGTACGCACCCAGTCGGTGCCCCCCGAAGTGGTGGAGGTATCCACTCCGTTGTTTGAGTAAATCGCGCTGTTAGTCGTCGTACACTGTGCATAGGCCGGTATTCCATCGACATTTCGATTCGCGGGTACCGTTTCGTTGCAGATGTTCACTGCCTGTACAGTAGAGGACAACTCCTCGGCATCGGGCGCCGGACCGTTACATCCGGTCAACAGCCACGCCGATAACAATCCCATTCCGAACCAGCCTAGTGAGTTCGTGTCGTTTCTCAGCATGATTCAGCCCATGTATTGCCTAACGGTAGCCGCAATCCTAGCCTTAGGAATCTTTGCACATTCCCCGAAGTGGAAACGGATGCCCACGCTGCGTTGATCTTGTCATATGTTGGGTCCGGATGCGTGTTTGAAATTTAGAGCGGGTTGACACTGTGTACCTTGCACACACACACGGGTCCCCTAACGTGCCTAGCATTGGGGAGCGGTCGGCCTGAACACCATTGATGACCCACCGATGACACGCGGTAAGCTCATTGACCCGATGGAAATCGCGTATAATTGAAAAATCGCCAATGACTGCGCCGAATTTGCGCTAATTTTGCCCAATTCGGCTGCCGGTTACGCAATCGATTATTGATCTCAATGGCTCTTTCGTGCTCGTCTCCGCAGCCACGGGATTGCGTCGGCTGCGCGCAAGCGCGCGGCTCTGTGGCGACACCCCGGGATTGACGTTCTCTGGAGGATTCGACGAAATGAACAAGTCACGATTGATTCTGGTATCAAGCGTCGTTGCGGCGGGCCTATATGGCGTTGACGCGTCGGCTCAATCTCCTGCTGCTGCGGCCGCAGCTGCTCCTGCTGCCCCCGCTGCAGCCCCCGCAGAAGCCGCCCCTGCCCCTGCAGAGGTCGCTCCCGCTCCCGCCCCGGAGCCTGCCCCCGTCGCTGCCGCCCCCGTCGCTGCCGCCCCCGCCGCAGACGCTGGCGAGAGCGATCACGATGCAGTCGTGGGTCATATTGGTGTTGGGTATCTGGGATTCGTGAATGTGCCGTTTGGCTATCTCAACAACCCCGATACAAACGCTTATCCAGGCAACCAAATTGCTGCGGCCCCAGTCGTTGGCATTCGCTATTGGTTCAGCCCAAGCCTTGGTCTCGACGTGGGTCTTGGTTTTACGACTACCTTTGGCAACAATTCCCACCAGCTTGCCGACGGAACAACCCAAACTACCAATGCCTCGGCTCCAACGGCATTCGTGCTCCACGGCGGTCTTCCCTTGGCGTTCGCTTCAGCCAAGCATTATGCCTTCGAATTGATTCCTGAATTGAACTTCGGCTACGCACAACGTTCGGTGACGAACACTGGAGTAGAAACGATTGACGACACAGGAATGCACTTCGATGTAGGCGCCCGAGTCGGAGCCGAGATCTATTTTGGATTTATCGGAATTCCTCAATTAGCGCTTCAGGGCAGCGTGGGCCTGCGCATCGACGTAAACCAGACTCAAACCAAACACACTCCTGCCACGACCGGTGGCGTGGTCGTTACCGACAGCTCATCCCGTTCGGTCATCAGCACTACAGTCTACGACAAGCCCTGGGACATCTTCCTCGGCAACATTTCGGCAATCTACTATTTGTGATGTTTGTCACATCGGCACGCTGCCGTCGCGCGGGCTCTCAGGCGCTCTGCGCGACGGCAGGAGGTAAGACATGCGAACCTTCAATACGATAATGGCCGGCTGCTCGCTGCTTGCGCTTATTTCCTGTGGAAGCGGCGGCGGCAGCGGCGGAAGCGATGCAGGCAGTGGCACGGTTCTAATCAACTCACAGGGAACCCCGAATACCTCGCAAGGGGCGCCGAATAACTCCCAGGGAGCCCCCAACAACTCGCAGGGAGCGCCCAATAACTCCCAAGGTGCCCCGAACAACTCGCAGGCTGCTCCGAACGACTCGCAACCGTGGCCGCCAGGTCCGCTGGGTTCTCAGGGTTCTCAGAACACAGAACCTCCCCCGGAGGACGATGCGGGCACCGGGGACACCTGTACCCCAGCCGGAAGTTGCAGCAATTGCAGCGATGCGTGCAATCTCTGCAAATGTGGGGCACAGCTTGCAAGCCAGCCTGTGTCGGCCTGCGATGCTACTTGTTCGAACACCACCGGCACCACTTGCACTGTTGCTGACAGTTGTGCCGGTTGTGCGACTACCTGTGATGCCTGCAGTTGCGAAATTCAAGCTGGAGTTGCAACCGCTGACGACTGCACTGCTCTCGGGTGCTCCAGTTAGCCCTCGACCAAGCAAATCGCGCGCGCCAATCAGTGAATGAAAATTCCGCGATGGGCGCGCGCGNNCCCAATCCGTGACGACGTTCAGCCTTTAGATGTAACGCACCCGCAGTCACACAATTGTTTCGAAGCAGGAAGTGACAACATCACGCTCTGGCGAATCCGCTGCTTCGTGGCTTAGAGGCCCTCTAAATTGGGGTGCTTCGACACCAGCCAGATCGCTCCCGTTCGAGCTTTTTCGTTGCTGGCACGGCGTCACATCGCCGGGCCAGATGACCTAATTTGATTGATTTCAGCCAGTTTCCTTGACAGTGATTCCGCGCCGTGGTTCTTGATGCACATGAAAGTCATTATCAATACGGCAGTGCTTGCGGGCCTGTTGGTGACCGCCACCGCCGGCGCGACTGCACGCGTACTGCCGTTTAGCTACCCCAACGAGACACTCCCAGAAGGCGCGACGGAGATAGAAGCCATCACCGATGTGAACCCGTTACGAGTTCCGGTGGATGCACTTGACCCCACTGCTGGCAATCTTTGGGAACCCGAATTGGTCATTCAAACAGAGCTCGAATACGGTCTTACCGATAGATTCGAATTGGGTTTCTACCAAGTATTCAAATCCGAACCCCAACCGGGCGGGGAGGGTGCACTTCAATTCGACGGGCTCAAGTGGCGTTTGCGAACTCGGCTCGCGGAGCCTGGACAATGGCCAGTCGATATTGGCCTCTATTTCGAACTCGAGACGATGCATGACGAGCTTTCTCTCGAAGGCAAACTCAACCTTCAGCGGCGTCTGGGGCGCGCGCTACTGCTCAGTAACTTGTGGGTCGAAGAGGAATTCGACCGACCTTACGATACCAAGGCTCACGGTCGACAAGCTCGTTTCATCGTGAATCCAACAGCGGGGCTCGCGTATCAAGTCACGCCCAGTTTTCGCCCGGGTGTTGAATTCTGGGCCCGTGGACAATTGGTGGCATCCGGTGCTACCGATCAAGAGCGGGAGAATTCGCGGGTGCACTACTTCGTGGGTCCGACCACGCACGTCAATATGGGGCGACTTTGGTGGACGTTAGGTTTTTACATCGACGCCAACAGTGTGCATCGACCGGAGCCTGGCGACGCGTGGGGTCCGTTTTGGGTTCGCACTATGCTCGGATTGGATCTGTGACGGTAGAAGCCAAAAACAAAAAAACCTTGCTCAGCGGCCGTTGGTACGTGTTACCCCATGTTGGCGTCGCGTGGGTATTGATTGCATGCCTTCTCTTGCCCATTTCCTGCGCAAATCCGGCCCCGACCGGCAAAGTCGCGGGTCAAGTCGAATTGCCTATTATGCACATTTATCATTCGCGATGTGGCGCCTGCCATGTACCCGTCGAACCGGGAACACGCACCAGCGCCGAGCTCGAGCTAGCCTTAGCCAAGCACCGAAAGCGAGTGCGACTCACTGAACTGCAATGGGCAGAACTCACTAAGGCACTTGCTGCCCACGGACACTCGTAAGCGAAGTACTGAGCCAATAAAGGAACTAGATCGCGAACAGTTGCGTAGACCGGGCAAAATCTGCGAGCCGTCGCGGCTTTGTCAGCCTTAGCTTTTCATCCCTTGGGAGTTGTTTGATTGCATACTCGAGGCGCAGGGCGTCGCCCTGGCTCTTGCAGCGTCGCTTTGCACAGAGCTCAAAGGGTCCGCGTCCGGCCGTGTAGCGAGCGCCGCGGCCGGTTTCGTGGGCTTTGATTCTTGCCGCAACATCCCGTGCAATTCCGGTATAGATTGAGCCGTCGCCACACCGCAGTATGTAAACGTACCAGGTATTGGGTGACGACATGAACGGCGCTCAGTTGTTCGGTGAACCGCCTGCGTAGTCCTGCGCACGGAACAAGACACCGTGAACTTCGCCATCGATAAGTGCCGGTACCAATGCGCCGGGCATAACCGAGGTTACCGAGTTGGGAGCATCCGGCCCTCCCAAATCAGTGCGAAGCCAGCCGGGATCCAACATGTTCATCAAAACACCGGTACCGCGCAATGACGCGGAGGTATCGCGAACGAATTTGTCCAAAGCTGCTCCCGCCAATTCCGCGACCATCGCCTGCGTGTGCTGCGTGTGCCGGCTGTGCAGCACAAGGTTACAACCCTGGTACGCCAAGCCTCGTGCAACTTGTTGGCCAATGCCACGACTTGCACCGGTTACCAATGCCCACTTACCTTTGAGTTTGACCGTCACACAACCTCGCTTTGCGTGCCAATCACCAGCACGCCATGGCCGCTCTGACGCATGGATAATCGAATGTCAACCGACACTTTTGACTGACTTGTAATCCACCCAGTTTGGAGACGGTCCGATCGCGACGGTAATGTGCAGACAACATTGATGTCGAGCCAACATCGCGGTTGTTCGGGCCGGAGAATGTTTGAACTGGTACTTTTTTGGCAAGACTTGGGCTAATATTTGGCTGTCAGCAGCAATCCACATGCCTATGAACCGTATCTCAACGTTGCCGCGTTGGTGGCTGCTTACAACGGCAATGCTTTGCGGTGCCTGTGAGCAACCGGATAGTGGAGTAAGTTCGACAGTCCGGGACCGCACGGCAGCCAATCCGACCCCTGTAGCTAACACCACGGGTGGGAATGCATCGATGTCATCAGGCGGGGGCACCGCCATAGAAACGGGCGGAGTTGGCGGCGCTGACGCCAATCCCGATCCCCCCATTACGGGGCTCAGTAATCGAACGTGGAATTGGGTCCCCTTTGAAGATGCGCATTGTCGCAGTGGATCGAGCACGGGTATCGGAATCAATCCGAATCCAGCGTCGGACAAGTTGTTGATTCTCCTAGAGGGCGGCGGAGCCTGCTTTGATGCCGCTACCTGCGGCCTTACGATTTCGATATACGGAAGTGATTTGTTCTCCAAATTCGCAGTCGATGATCAGCACGGCGGAGGCGCTGGTGTTTTCAACCGCAATGACTCGGCTAACCCCGTCAGGGATTGGAATTTCGTATACGTGCCGTATTGTACGGGCGACGTCCATGCCGGGAACAATCCGCAGGGGGTAATTGATACGCTCAAGCCGCAGCAGTTCGTAGGCTACGTCAATATGGGCCTCTATTTGAAGCGGATAGTTCCCACGTTTCCAGGTATGACCCAAGTATTGCTAACCGGTGTCAGTGCCGGCGGATTTGGCGCACTCGCCAACTATGTGCAAGTGGCGAAAAAGTTCGACCCTGTACCTATTTCATTGCTCGATGACTCGGGGCCTCCAATGGATGGTCCAGTTCTTCCGGCGTGCTTGGCACAAATCTTCTACGAGACATGGAATCTCGACAAGACCGTGCAGCCCGATTGCGGCGTTGACTGCGCGGAACCGACGCATCTGCTGATTGATTTCTTGAAGCATGTTTCGAAGACTTACCCGGATGTGCCCTTCGGTCTGATCGAATCAACGGCGGATTGGGTAATCTCGATATTCTTTGGATTTGGCCAGAATGACTGTTCGGGCTTTTTCCAGTTGCCTGAAGCCACTTTCACTGCGGGCCTTCAG
>PMCK01000320.1 GCA_003154095.1 Myxococcales bacterium
GGCAGCTTGCACCCGGGGGCGCAGCCATTAGCAGAGCCGCGGTCGCTGTCATTTACGCCGTTGTCGCAAGCCTCACTCGGAGCGTCGACATTCTTGTCGCCGCAGTACGGTCCAAGGCGACAATCAGCCGTGCATTGGTTATATCCGCCCAGGTTCTTGGCCGTGCCGTTGTCGCATTGCTCGCCGGGGGATACAACGCCATCACCGCAGATGGGCTTGCATGAGCTAGGTTGATCGTTGAAACCACTCAGTGTCAGCTTGTACGTGGATGCAGTCGTTTGGCGTTCGGCTTGAAAGAGGGCAATTTCGTACACTCCGCCGTCCTGCAATCCCAAGTCGGTGGTCGGAGAAATCTTCTTGGAACTGGTGGGTGGACAAGTCGTTACTCCATTGGCCGAAGTGCAAGTATTGCTCTGAGTAATAGTGACGCTGCTGCCTGCACCGTTTAGCACCAAAGTGCCGCCCACCGGGGTGTGTATTCCACCCAGGTCGACAGCCAAGTGTCGATTGATGAATACCCATACGTCGTCATCACCCATGAAATCCAACGTATAGCTCTTACTCGCCACATAACCGAACCAGTAGCGCACCTCGGTCGTGAAACTGAAGTTGTGCAAGGGCTTGCCGTTTTCGTCATTGAACGTACCGTACGGGGGCGGGATTGTCGCCGAAGCCGAAGGCGATGGGTTCGGGGCATCATCGACCGGAAAGAATATTGGGTTGCCGTCGTACGGAATTAGATCGGCCATGCAGTAATTGGTGTTGCCCGTGCCCCAAGGCGTACAGGGATGCAAGCATTGGCAAGTGATGCCCGCGGCACAAGCCGTGACAGTGCTTCCATTGTAGGGGTTGCAGTTCGAACAAGTTGTGTCGTTGTCCGGACACCAGCGCACGGCCCCGTAGCCCACCCACTGCGTATCATTGAGCAACCAGTTGACGTAACCTCCGTTGCCGTTATCGTGCAACGTCATCGTTGTCGTCTTCTTGAAGTTTACCCAAGAACCATCCGTGTACCATTGGCCGAAACTAGCGGCGCTCGTGATGTAGCTATCTCCGCCTGTCATACCCGATGACACTGGCTTGCCGTTGGCGTCCAACATGTTCTGGACCATTCCCGTAACGGCGGCGTTTTTGCCCAAGGCGCTTGGCTGAAAGTCACCGCCGGCCTTGAAGTCACGCGCCACCATGGGTACGGTCATTGTCTTCGCCGTATTCGGTGGTTGCTCGCACTGATACCCCGGCTCCACCTTGCAATCGGCGGAGCACCCGTCACCGCTGATGGCGTTGCCATCGTCACACGCTCCGCCCGGCGCGACGGGACCGTCCGGTTGCGCGGGCATTACGAGTCCATCACCACATATCGAAGTACAGGTGCCTGTTCCTGAGTCGCACGCGGGTTCCTTGCGACAGGTGGGGGAACAACCCGAGCCTACAGTGTTAGTTCCGTTGTCACAACTTTCAGTGCCTTCGACGACCTTATCCCCACACTTAGTCTGATGGCAGCTACTCCCTGTGCAGGCCCAGCCTGGGTTCCATTTGCAGGTGGAAGAGCAGGCTTGTACGGTTCCCGCCACACCCGGATCACATTGTTCCATCGGCGAAAGCACTATGCCGTCTCCACATTTGGCGACACACGGGGCATTGGTGAATGGACAATCGTAACCAGTCTCGATGGTGCAAGTTGACGAGCAACCGTCACCAGCCTTTGTGTTACCGTCATCGCAAGCTTCGCTGCCTTCGACCGTACCATTGCCACAAGCAATAACGGGACACTTGCACAGAGTGCCTGGCGTGCAAACGCACCCTGCGCCCTTGACCTTGCAATCCCCTGAGCAGCCGTCACCATCTTTCTGATTGCCGTCGTCACAGACCTCGTTGAGTGCTGCGCTCACGATTCCGTCGCCACAACTGGGGGCCGCTCTACAAGCGCTGCCAGGTTTGGGGCAGACCCAACCGGCTTCCAACTGGCAATTGGCACTGCATCCGTCTCCAGCCGTCGGATTGCCGTCGTCGCAATTCTCGCCCGGTGGTTCAATGCGCTTATTGCCGCACGTGGCCACGCGCACACAGGGCTGCCCCGCGTCGCACTTGTACGACGGATCTTGTACAGTACATGTCGAATTGCAGCCGTCGTTGTCCGTTATGTTCTTGTCGTCGCAGACTTCGCCCGCGCCGATCTGTCCATCTCCGCAAATAATTTTTCGCGTACAGGCACCTGCGGGCGGACAGTCCCAGTTGGGTTCCACTTTGCAGGCACCGTTACAGCCGTCGCCCGGCAACGTGTTGCCATCATCGCATTGCTCGCTGCCGGCTTGATTGTTGATGCCATCGCCGCAGCCTTCGGGTGCTTGCGCCTTGCAAGTGCCGGTGCCCGAGCAGCCGCTGGTTGTCGTAGAGCCGCCCGTGCCCGTCCCTACTACGAAGCCACCACCACCCGTGCTCTGGCCGGTATTGCTACCCGTACCCGTGGGATTGGAACCGCTGCCACCCGCTCCAATTCCGTTGGGAGGAGGCCCGCTTGGAGCACTCGTCCCGCTGCAAGCAACTAAACCAGCACCGATTGCGAAACTAAGGACCGTCAACAAGGAATTAAGTCGTGCCATGTACAATCACTCCGGCAGGTATCGACAACCGTTCAAAAATACCATAAAAACTAGCTCTTCACTAGTACACGGCAACATTAGTTAAGAACGTCGCTCGAAGACGTCGCCATCATCCAAACTCGAGTCTATGGGAACAGCCACTTTTGAATAAATGACAGTATCCCAACACCATCGACGGTGAATTCAGTATGCAGTAACGTTGCCAGTGTTCCCACGGTAGGTGCTTTGCGGGGTATGTAAGATACTTTCAGCGCGGCGTAACGGGACAGCTGTCGGGGGGCCGATGGCTGTTGTGCTAAAGTGCACTGGTCGCGTGGGCGCTTCTTAAGGATAGCAATTGTGAACAATCAAACTCAACTGCGTCCCAATGTGCCACCCTGGGCGCACACACCGGCGCAGACAGACATTGAACGCGTAAACTCCGAGGAGCGCGATGCGATTTGGGACGAGCATATACGGCTGCGGAGTCAGCTGTTCCAAGAACATCCGCTGGATTACCTGTTTCTGGAAGTGACGCGTGCGTGTAACCTCTCCTGCGCATATTGCGGAAGTACCTGCGGGTTGAAGCGTCAAAGTGAAGAGCTGACCGCGAGCGAGTTCATCGATGTTCTTCGCCAGATTGCCAAGGATTTCAGCGCGCCTGACATCATGGTAGCGGTTACGGGCGGGGAGCCCCTAACAAAGCCGGGCATTTTTGACCTGTTTCGAGAACTCCAGCGCCTGAGTTTCCCCTATGGGATGGTCAGCAACGGTTGGCTGCTCACCGAAGAGGTCGCTCGAAAGGTCGTTGAACTGGGGATGGCCTCAATTACTCTCAGCATGGATGCGCCTCCCCCGCTGAATGATAGGCTGCGTGGCGAGGGTACGTCCCAGGCCGTATTCAAGGCCGTAGAGTCACTACACAACGCGGGTTTTCAGGGCAAATTGGAGATCTTTTCAACGATAACCAAACCAGCAATCCCACTTCTCGATCAGACGCGAGCAATCGTGTCGGCGATGCGAGTCCCATTCTGGCGCGTGTCGCCCGTAATGCCGCTCGGGCGTGCGGCGCGTCGTGCCGATCTCCTCCCGGGTCCGGCGGAGATTCGGCAGATTTATGAATTCGTGCTGGCAGCGCGTGCCGACGAGTACACGCCGGCGCCAGAAACTTGCGAAGAGGGCTATCTCGGCAATCGTTTCGAGGGCAACGTGCGGCCCTACTTGTGTCAATGTCGTGCGGGCGTCTCGATTGCTGGGATCTTGTGCGATGGCCGCATTGGAGCTTGCCCAGAATTGAGCGACTCGTTCGTGCAAGGTCACATCCGCGAAGACCGTTTCAGCGATGTTTGGCGCGATCGCTATCAAGTGTTTCGAGATCGATCGTGGATGCGCAAAGGACAATGCGGCAATTGCGAGCAGTTTCGTCGTTGCGAAGGGGGCTCCGTGCATCTCTATGAGAACACACAGTCTGACCCACACCGATGTCTGTACCTTTTGGCCAAAGAGGGCGGCGGTTAGTTCTGAATCTGGTTCTGTTGGTGATTCCGTGCCGCAGCAACCAATAAAAGTCACGAAATCGCCGGTTATCATTTTAGAATTCGCTAAAACGTCAATCCTGCGCTCGGCACGACTTGTTGAATGGTCCCGTCCGCATTGAAGTTCATCTTGTCGATCGCGACTTCGCGGTGATACGTGCCGCCGCCCTGCTCAATCTATCGAAAATGTCCGCGAACCCAATCGACGAACGCCTGCGCTGCTTCCTGCATATCGGCGAATGTTATCGACGAGGGCCGGTCGTCGAAATCCACCCCTCCCCAGCTGCTGTTTACCGGGTGATCGAGTCCCGTCGTACTGAGTCGATGATGCTCTTCGACCTCGACTTCTGCGGTGCGTTTGAGTCCTCCCGCGCTTACGAAGGACAACACGCGGGCCAACTCACCGACGTCGAACCAGGTTCCGTGTTTCGAACACACGTCAACGACGATGCCGCTGACCTTTCCGAAGTTTCGTCGCAACATTAAATCGCGACAAAAAGGGCATGGGATGTACGTGACTGGATCATGTATTGGATTGCCGGCACGCAGCCGGTGAGGCGTCTCGAATTCAACGCTTTGGTGACGGCGAATCATTGCGTGCAGGACTTCACCTGCCACGAATTGTCCGCCGCAACGACCGCAGTCGAATATCGTTCCGTCCTGATTGGCGAATGCGTCAAGTTCCCGATTCTTGCAGCGTGGGCAGGCAGAGCCGATTGCTTCCTGAACATTGATGGGTTCAAGTCCCAGCTCTGTGCCGCAGCTCATGCAATGCTGCGCCTCGGGCACGTTCATCGTGAGGCAATTGTGACAGCGGATCGTCGCTATCGGGCTGAGGCAATAGTTGCAGACTCGCGCCGCCTCGCGGACGAGCCCCCCGCAAGCCGGGCATTCATAAGATCGGGCAGCGAGCATGCGAGGAGTCCTTGCCCCTGAGAATGCTGCAAATCACGCCCAGCTACAACGGGAAATGTCGAGCGGCCGTCCACTCACCGCTCTTGAGAGGGTGAGGGACTCGATTCTGAGTTCGCCCGTGCGCCCGCAGTCGTGTATACTTTGGGGGTGTCTAACGTAGCGCGCCGCATCCCGTTCACGTATCAGGATCTCGTAGGGGTGCCTGAAGACGGAAAGCAACGTGAGCTGATCGACGGAGACCTCTTCGTGACCCCATCACCCACGACCTTACATCAGACTGTATCTCGACTACTGCAATTCGAGTTGATGGTTGCGCTCGAACGCACGAACATCGCTAAGGTGTTCAACGCTCCGATGGACGTCATTTTCGATCAGACGAACGTGGTCCAACCGGATCTCATCATCGTGGGCCAGGCCCGTGATTACATCATTACCGAACGCGCTCTCGAAGGGGTGCCCGATGTTATCATCGAGATCCTTTCATCGAGTACCAGTGAACGCGATCGTCACTACAAGCGTCGCCTTTACGAACATTTCCAGGTTCCCGAATACTGGATCATTGACCCCGAACATGGCCTGATCGAAGTGCAGGCCCTCCTCGATACCACGTACGGAATTCGGGCCCGTTATGACCGTTCGAGCACCCTCGTCTGCCCACTATTCCCAACCCTGAGTGTTGCACTATTGCCGATATTTGCGCGAAAGTAAGGGCGAGATTGTGCCCGGTGCTGAACCCAGTTCCGCGCCAAGCGGAGCTTAGGCAATGTCAGCATGGATGAGCAAGAAATCTCTCGAAGCGAAAATGCTGGCCCGCTCAGCGAGCATTACCAAGCGGGCAACGATGCGAGTTGACACGAGGCTGCGGGTAGCCGTCTAGCGCTTCTTCTTCCTGGTGGCCGGATCACCGAGCAGACCGAGCTTTGCCTCGAACACGATTTTGCCTTCGTCCGGGTCAGTCTGGACAATTTGATAGGCATTGGGGACGCTGAACGTAACTTCGTTCGGGACGGAGCCCTTGGCGCCCTTGGCTTCATCCTTGCCGGTGACTTTGACCTCGATTGTCTCTTCCGTTTCCTTGCCGAATTCGATGGGTACACGGTGCAGATAAACGATTGTGCCGTTTTTGACCTTTACGGTCTCCCACCACCACTTGCCGGCGTCGTCTTGTTCGAAGTGATAACCGTCGGCGCCGAATTTCTTTTGCGCGTTAGCCATGCAGGCGGCTTGCTTTTCGTGATCGCCCTTAGACTTTCCCTCGCAGGCCTTTTCGGCCTTATCCTTCGCGTCCGACTCATTGAAGGAATACATGAACACGACGTCGGGCGCTATCAGGTAGTCCTTGGCCATTCGATGCAGGGTCAGACCATCGTCGTCCTTCTTCTTTTTCTTTGCCTTGGCGTCGTCCTTGGCAGACGCTGCGTCATCCGAAGAATCATCGGCAGCCGCTTTGTCCGACTTTGCCTTGGCGTCGGTTGCCTTGGCTTCGCTTTTCTTTGCGCTGGACGCGTCCTCGGCAGGCGCGCCTTCTTTTCCGCAGCCAACAACGGCTGCGGTGGCCAAAAATGATAGTGCTAGGGCTCGAAGTCTCATAGAGTGCATACCTGCTCTTTACCGACGTTACGGCCGCGCTTCAAGTCCCCCGAACAAACTCCAGGCCTTGGCGGGGAATGAATTGTCCCCTGACCGCGGAAAAATGCGGTAAATGCGTCGAATTGGTGAGCCCACACCGGCCGATGCGACTACATTGCGCGCCGAGACCCCCGTCGACGGCGACCTAGCGCAAACGCGCCCAGGCACAGAGATGCGGGTATAGCAGTCCAGCCCCGGATTGTGTGACGTCTCGAGCGGGTTAAACCGCGTTTGCGTGCCGTCAAGTATGCACTCCCAAGCTGTGTCCGGCATCGACCAAGGGTCGAAGTCGAGCCTGTGCCTTCACGGTATCGCGCACGAAATCGCCGGTAACAAAGAATGTCGCCCTTATTCCTAGGTACTGAAGAAGCGGCAAATGCCTGACCCAGGTTTCCGAATAGTCATCGAATGAGAGAACCACACCGGCGGCGGCAATTGCCGGGCTAGTCGCCGAATTGTCTGACGCATTTCCCATTGTGACTCTATTGTTCGCGGCGGCGGCGAGCGGCGCGAGCGAGGCGTTCGAAGATTGGCAATGTGTCTTCCCAGCCGAGGCAAGCGTCGGTAACGCTTTGTCCAAAGGTCAAGAGGTCTCGATCGGCTGGCTCCTGGCGCCCGCCGACGAGAAAGCTTTCGATCATTACGCCAATGATGGAACGGCTGCCCGCTTCGATTTGGCGGGCCACTGAATCGGCCACAACTGCCTGAACTGCCGGATCTTTGCCGCTGTTGGCGTGGCTACAGTCCACCATGACGCACGCTTGAAGTTTTGTTTGGCGCAGAAGCTCAATGGTGCGCGAAATGCTGTAAGTATCGTGATTGGGACCATCTTTCCCGCCTCGCAGGATTACATGACAATTGGGGTTGCCGCGTGTTGCGACTATCGCGGAAAGCCCCTGCTTGGTAACGGAGAGAAAGTGATGAGGCTCACGTGCCGAGCGGACCGCATCGACGGCTGTCTGCACAATTCCCTCGGTGTTATTCTTGAATCCAACCGGCATCGACAGGCCCGAGGCCAATTCTCGATGCACTTGGCTTTCGGAAGTACGCGCGCCGATTGCGCCCCAGACCACTAGATCTGCAATGAATTGAGGCGTGATCGGGTCCAAAAATTCAGTTCCCGTCGGGAGGCCGAGATCGATGATGTCGCGCAGGAACTTACGCGCAATGCGCAGGCCTCGATTAATGGCGAAGCGCCCGTCAAGGTCCGGATCATTGATGAGCCCTTTCCAGCCGACGGTGGTGCGAGGCTTCTCGAAATAGGTTCGCATGACGATCAGTAGATCATCCTCAACCGAAGGAACCAATGCTCTCAGGCGCCGGGCATATTCGAGCCCCGCCGCTGGATCATGAATCGAACAGGGGCCGACGATGACAAGGAGCCGATCATCGCGCCCGTCCAAGATCGCGGCAACGCGTTCGCGGGCAGCCGTTATGAATTCGCAATGCCGCGGCTCGATGGGCAATTCCTCAATGAGGATTGCGGGCGGAATCAGCGGTCGAATCTCTTGAATTCTTACGTCGTCAGTGGAGCGAAGCATCGTGCAAGCACTAGCACGGGCTGAGGCCAAGGCGACTTTTCGCAATTCTGGGCAAAATACCGGGGAGACGCTCAGCCGCTCAGGCGAGCCTGGCCAGCAGCTCGCCGAGCGGGGCCGCACCGGGAGCGCTTATTTCCACGCCAAATAGGTCGCTCGGCGATCCAATGCGCGCCAGCGTAAACGGCGTTGCGCCGTAGACCTGCGACAGAGATTCCCGCAGGGATGGCGCCACCTTCTCGAGCGTCGTATCCGAGTTGGGAGCGTTCAGCCGATCCGCGATTCGTACGACAATTTTATCCGAACCGAAGGCGAGGGGAGGTGTGGGTCCCGACTCCTTCTCCAGCAAGATGGCCGCGCGGAGCGCGCGTTTGATTGCACCCAGAAACGCGCCATTCTTCGGATCCGAGGCGCGCTTGCTCGCGTAGAGCAGGCCGAGTTTGCCCTCGGCGCGGTCAAGGACGTAGTCCGACTCGTGACCAATCAGCGTCACTTCTGGGCCGTCCACTACATGGGAATAGTCTACGACGTCGATCAAGAGCTCATCGAGAACATGCTCGCGGATCCAGCGCTGAAATACCGGAACGTATCCAGGAACATCGGGTGTGCCTTGGGAGAATATTTTGACTTGAACTTTCTCGGGTTGCATCGATTATGCTCGTATAAGAGAGATGGCGGGGGTGCCCGATTAGGGCAGACTCGTGCCGATTCTGGAATAGGCTTGGTGGGCGGCATCCACGAAAAGCTGGGCTTCTTCGATGAGTTGATGCGCGCTTTCCGGGGTATGTGCAACATGGGCCCCTTCACTATGGGCGCGAAATAGATACTGGGCGAACTTTGCCCCGGCGAAAGGGTCCCAGAATTCCTTAGTATCTACGAGGTTCGTCTTGAAGTCATTGACGACCTCGGACGGATCTTCACCGAGGTTTGGATTCTTCTGCCGCGCCAACGAGCGCGCAGCTTGCAGCATGGCGCTGTAAGCGCGATTTGCCGCTTCGCCGAGCTTGCCCTCG
>PMCK01000294.1:0-6272 GCA_003154095.1 Myxococcales bacterium
TGCACTGCGTACCGAGCAAGGTGTTGTCGGGGCAATACGCCGTATTCTTCTGATATACAGGTGCCGTTATTGGCGTGCCACTATCGGGGTTAGAGCTTCCGGGGGTACTTGTCGTGTCGCACGTGACACAGAAGAGGCTTCCGCAGGTGTCAGGCATGTCGGCGCAATGGCTAATCATTATGCCCAACGCGCCCTGGGTCGTGATGCATTGTGTTCCGAGCAGCGCGTTGTCGGGACAATACGCGATATTCTTTGGATATACGGGCGCTGTAACGGTAGTGCCGCCATCGGGTGCGTACGTTCCAGGCGTGCTTGTAGTGTCGCAGCTAGTAGTGCCCTCAGTGCTCGTTCCTCCTGCGCTCGTCAAGCCACCTGCGTTGGTGACGCCGCCTGTTGTGCCGCCCGTACTTGCTTTGCCGCCGGTTGGAGTTGCACCTCCGCCAGGGATCGAGCCTCCAGTCGCGGCAGTGCCCCCCGCATTGGGAGCCATTCCACCAGATGCAGTGTGGCCGCCCGTATTCTGGGCGCCACCAGTGGGAGCCATTCCGCCGGCAGCTGTTACGCCACCTGTACTGAGTGCCGTCGTCGTGCCGGAGGTGCCTCCTGCTGCGGGTACTCCCCCTGTGCTGAAAGCGCCACCCGTTGTGGAAGCTGGCGTTCCACCCGAAGTGGCGCCTCCGGACAAAGTGCTGCCTGAGTTGCCACTGCCACCTCCGATTGCCGTGGCGCCAGCGTTCGCACTGGAGCTACCGCCTGTTGACGCCGAGCCGCCTGTACCGTTGCCCCCACCTCCGGAACCGCCAGATGCCGACGAACCTGCGGTGTTCGATGAACCGCCATTGGTAGCGCCAGCGTCGACGACGTTAATAACATTGGTTGCGGAATATGAAGAGCAGCCCGTCACAACTGCCGTAAGAAATGTGACTGCAAGTCTGCGCGAAGTGTTTCGTGGTTCCAAGAGTTCCTGCCTTTCAATGAGGCTACCAAGCCCGCTGTTCGGTTACAAGCGCCGGGACTGGGCCGGTAATCCATCAAAAAAACCCATCCAAGCGATGACATCGGACTAATCGGGCCGAGCTCGGCGGCAGTTGCTCGGTATTTGGTACCCTAAGCAAATATTTGCGAATGCCCCTGGGCAATGCGGATAAAGGGCTTGAATTTCAAGCCTCTTAGGCACTGAGTCGATCGCTCGCCGTCGCCGGCTCCCAGACCATGCGTTCCGATTGGTGGCCACCTCAAGAAGGGAACGCCACGCAATGACACAACGACTCGGACCAGAAAAGGAAGCGAGGCCAGCACCGAAATCGGTGCTGGCCTCATAGAAGGTCCCACTTAACGCACCGAGGTCAGCACCTTTTGAGTGCTGACCTCGTCGAAGGTCACGTCGGAGCTGTGAAGTAAGCTCCTTACGCGGTTTGTACTAGGGTACTATAGCATGCAGTACAGGTTGCCGCAGGTAGCGGGCTGTACGTCGCACTTGGATTGCATCGTGGCGAGCACTCCCTTGGTCGTGATGCACTGCGTACCGAGCAAGGTGTTGGCAGGATCATACACCGAGTTCTTGGGGTACGTGGGTGCACTGCCGGCGGTTGTCGTCGAGGTCGAGCCGTTGTCGCCGTCGGTCGGGTCGACCGCGATGCACATTTGCTTTACGCCATTGATAGTGGGGCAAGTCGATAACACAGAGCTGTCGCCGATCTTGGGGCTGATGTACGAGTTGCTACCGCAGTTGCCTTGGCCAAAGAAGCAGAGCGTGGGCAGCAAGTTCGTGGCATCGGCCGAGCTGAGAGGAGCGCCGGAGCTTGTGTTGTAGTTGATGCGGTAGACGTAGTGCGGACCGCAGTTGCCGTAACCGAGGGTCGTCGGGCCGCCAACGAGCGTCAGAGCGTAGTTGCCAATCGGCTTCGGATTCGCGTTGATGATGGCTTGCGTTTGCCGATCGAACATCGACTTGAGAGTTTCCTTGAAGTTAGTGTTGTTGAAGACGTTCTGATCTGCCGTATATGCCTGTTGACCCAGAATGGCCTTTGTGTTGGGGCAGGGCACTGATTTCCCGTTGATGGTTTTAGTAACGAGGCACTTAGCTGATGGGTTGAGCGTGACGGTATCGCCCTTCACGAGATCCTGATCGGGTTCCCAGCGACCGAGCTCGGTGGCCATCGCAACCGCCAGCGCTGCCAGCGTGGGGTTCACGCCGTTATTGTCCTGGCAAGACGTGAAGAGGTTCATCTCCATGTTGTAGGCCACAACGGAGGGTCGAGCGCCACCGGCAACGGAAGTGCCACAGAAGCCAAACGACGCCGTGCCATTCGGGGCAATGGAGGTGTTGTAGGATGCTGGATGCGCTGTGGTATACTTGCCGTTAGTTTCGAATGTCGTATTCCATGGCGATGCGGGAACCGCCAGGCCTTTGAAGTCAATAAGGACCTGCCAGCGAGTCGTTGCCACGGTCAATGCATTCGTCAAATCTATGTTGGCACAATAACCGCTACCCCAGTCCGAGGTTATGGTCAATTTTGCCGAGCCCGAAGGGGTCACTGCACTTGACGTATTTGCAATGTCTTCCTCACCGGGTGCAGCTGTGCAACCTTGCAGAGCGACCAACCCAACTCCCAACAATAATGAACTGATTCTTTTCATGATTAGCTCCTTGGTAACGCGACCTTCGATTGTGCCTATTGCAGGGGGCGTTCCATCATTCGGGTATTGCCTGGAGCTATTTGCGGTCCTCAAAATTCACGCCGTTTTGTGCCAAAGCGTGCATCCATGACAGTCTGCGTAGCTGTGGGTATTCAGTCGCCAAGAGCGTGATGTTGTGCAATTGTTCGAGCCCGTTTGCACAATCCGGATGCACTAGTTGTGCAAGTCCACCACCCACCCCACGGTTTGCGCTTCAGCCACTTAAGCCCCGGACTCCAAAATATTTGTCCAAGATCGGCACCGTAATTCCCGCCAGCTTGGAAATACCGCGCCTCTGTACGCGAATTGGCCGAAAGAGCCCCTTGCGACTCACACTGAGCTCAGCTAGCCTCGCGGTTCTAGCGAGGGATTGCATGTTAAGAAACAAAGTCGGTTCATTGGTTCTACTGCTCGGTGCTGCATCTTGTACTTGGGCTTGCAGCAGCGACAATAACCCTGCTGACACGAGTGTAGGCGGCTCCACAGCGGCAGCCGGCAGCACTTGGAAAGCAACGGGCGGCGGCACGTCCAAGGCGGGCGCGTCGTCAACGGGCGGCACCAAAGCTGCGGCTACAACGGCTTCAACAGGCGGCAGCACAGGCGTAGGTGGAGGATCCGCAACAGGTGGCAGTAAGCCAACCGGCGGCGCGGCCGCGACAGGCGGTTCGGCGACAATCGCAACTGGTGGAGTCGCTGCAACGGGTGGGGCCACGGCCAGTGCGACTGGTGGTAAGACGGGTACTGGCGGCGCTACGTCGACTTCTACGGCCACGACTGGTGGATCAACCGCAGTCGCCGGAGCCAGCTCGACCGGCGGTAAGACGGGTACCGGCGGCGCTACGTCCACTTCAGCGACCGGTGGATCAACCGCAACGGCAGGAGCCAGCTCGACCGGTGGTAAGACGGGCACTGGCGGCGCTACTTCGACTTTGGCAACCGGCGGATCAACCGCGACGGCCGGCGCCAGTTCAACCGGTGGTTCTTCTGCGACGGCCGGAGCGAGCGCAACGGGCGGAACCAACGCAGCGACGGGCGGTACCAATGCGGCAACCGGCGGTACCAACGCGGCAACCGGTGGAACCAATGCGGCAACCGGCGGTACTTCGGCAGCAGGTGGGACCACGGCGATGACCATCGTGCAAGCGGCTGCCAAATCATGCACCGATCAAAGTGGTCTGAGTTGCGCGCTAAGTTCCAATGATTGCAATAATTATTGGTCAACATTAGTGACCGCAGACGACCTTGATCCTACCACTGCGGGCCTTTACAATGCCATGCTCCTCTGCATGGCCGAGTCACTTACAGCATCCGGCTACAACTGTTCCCCAGGGGCAATGTTCATCGCCGCCGGCGGAACTTCTGGCCCATCGCCAATTGTAAATACAGCCCTGACAAGCCCCTGTGCGACCGAGATTTGCGCCTACACGTGTGCCTTATACTCTATCACGTACGACACCGACCTTTACGACACCTGCGGCTGCTAACTCAGCGGTACGCATATCGGCCAGCGCTTAGCACCAAGTGTGTTGGGCGTTGGCCTTGTGTTCCGGACACCGCTTTGAGTCAGGCGTGTGTTGGACGTGCATTGCCACGCCGTATCCTCCGCCTCGTCTCAGAGTGACGTCCAGAGTCTTGGAATATTCGCAAAACTGAGCCGAGCCGCCGACATGTGATCAATTCTGGCGTATATTTTGCCAGTGCGTAGCCCCACCGTATTGCATCGGGCATCTGGTAATCTGAGTTACTCATTTCTATTCGTGCAGTTGCTGGGGTGTGCGGGATCACCTAATTCGCACTGTCATCCAGTAAATACCTCTCTGGATCCGGGTGTATCAGCACCCCCGTCAACTCCCGCCCAAGGCGCCCTGATCGGCATCATCATGCCCTCCCCCGAGAGCGTCGAGCTCGAAGAGCCCGGTGGTGACGCACCGGATCCACATGCGGCGTCATTGGCTCGGATGCTCACGTCTGCTTTCGGATGGGCCGGCGACAAAGATGATCAAGTCAGGATCATGTTACCTGACTCCGGCCACTGGAAGCGCGTGCGTTTTCATGGCTTCGAACACCTCACTGGTTTCCGCTACGGGATGGATCACCACGCGATCTCCGTCATTCTCGTGGAGGATACGCGGCAAGGTCGAGCGCCCACGCCCGAGACTTGTATGCGGCACGCCGAAACCCTCGCTCGTCCAAGGGCTCGCGAGTTGTCCGTCGAGACTCAGGCCATAGTCGAGACCAAGGTGCCTTGGCGAGGCAAGACGCTCATCATGCATTCAACCGACGGCGAGTTTCCGTTTGGGTTTAGACGGATATCATTCTCGGCAGCGTGGATCGCTTACCCCGCGTATGAGAGCGCCTGCCTGTATCAAGTATTTGGCGCCAAGTATGAAGGCCACCCTGAGCTTGCTCGCAAACTGCGCGATCGCTGGATGGCCGAAGCAGCGTCACAGATCGACATTCGCACCACGACGAAGCCGTACCGCCACGAGTAGTCTGTACCTCCAACGGTTCGCGCCTTACGGTCGCTAGGTAGGTCGAAAACGAGCCGGCCTGAGCTTCCCTATTCACGATTCGCCGGCATTTCGCGGGATTGCGCCGCTAGGCCCCCTGTTCTATGCTGGTTGCCGTTTGCGAACCGCAAGTCTCTTCGTTTTAGCTTCAGCATTTGGGCTTGCCCTGGCAGCCCCGCTTGCCCTGCGCGACGCGCAAGGCGAGATCCCCAAGAACCGTCGCGATATCTTTCCCCTATCGCAGGTGAAAGCCGGCATGAAGGGCTACGGCCTGACGGTCTTCGAGGGAACGAAGCCCGAGAAGTTCGAGGTGGAGGTCATCGGAATTCAGAAGGGCTTCCTACCGCGCCAGGATCTGATCTTGATCAAGACGCGTCACCCACGCCTGGATGTGACTCGAGTAGTAGCCGGAATGAGCGGCAGTCCAATTTTTCTCGAGGGCAAAATGGCAGGCGCTTATGCCTATGGCTGGACGTTTCCGCGGGAGGCTGTAGCGGGGGTTACTCCAATCGAGAACATGCTCTCGGATCTCGACCGACCGATCCCGAGTGAAATCTTCGGTTGGCCGCTGCGCATGGCTGGCATCAAGCCTGCGAACCGCGGTCCAGTTGCGGCAGCCGCGAGCGAAACTTCGACGCAATTTTATGGAACTCCGGGTCACTACCGGGTCACCGAGCACGCGGCGCAACTCGCCAAGCGCATGCCCTCCCTCGGTCAAGTGGGCGATGTGAGGCCCGTTGAGACACCGCTGCTAATGGGTGGCACGACGGCATTTGGCCTCCAAATTGCCGAGAATCTATTTCGTCCCTTGGGACTCGAACCTTTGCAGGCGGGCGGCGCGGGTGCCAATGAGGCGGACGCTCCCGACAGGTTCGTGGACGGCGGATCCCTCGGTGTACAGCTAGTCAGCGGCGATGTCAGTGCAATGCCACTCGGAACAGTGACGCGCGTCGAGGGCGACCGAGTGCTCGGCTTCGGTCACCCATTGATGAGCGCGGGTACAACTGCGTTACCCACGGCAGTTGCAAAGGTACTTTGGTTTTGGGCTAGCGAATATCGCAGCTTCAAAGTGGGTTTTCCCGT
>PMCK01000294.1:6302-11607 GCA_003154095.1 Myxococcales bacterium
GCTACGGCGATTGGCAGCGCGATTCAGGCCGCCGTTTCAGAACGCCGCGACGTCAGCTGGTCTCTCGACAGCAAAGTGACTCTCGACAATGCACGCGTACTAACGCTCGAGGATTTTGGCGTATCTTCTGGCGGAACGATTGGTGCCGAAGACATTCTTTCATCCAATCTCGTTAGCTCGACGGGTGCACTGCTCAACAATCCTTGGCAGTCGATGTTCGTCAAAGACATCCACGCAACGTTGACGTTGCACTATGCAAGGGACATTCTGCGTCTGCGCGGCGTGCAACTGCTCAGCCCAGAGGTGGACGCTGGTAAGCCCGTACGCCTACGCGTCACGTTGCTGCCGTGGGAAGGGCCACCGCAATATCAGGTGTTGTCGGTGCCAATTCCCGCTCAGTTCGCCGGTGAGACGGTGAATATCGAAGTCGTGCCGGGTTATACGGAGACTCCCGAGATGGCTGCGCCCGAAACCCTAGGCGAGCTCATTAGCAACCTGGATGTACCGGTATATGCGCCCAAATCGCTGCTCGTAAAATACAATTCCTCTGGCAGTACGCTAGCGTACCGCGGACGAGTTGCAGCGCATCTGCCTCCGGGCGCGGTTGACTCATTGATGCCGACGACCAGCAGCATTGCGCCGACCGCGCAATCAAGTCCGACGCGGCTCATATTCCCCATGACTAACTATGTCGTTGGCAAGGACCGCGTGTCGGTTCGCGTCAAGGCGGTGCTTAGATGACTTTTGTTGCTGCGGCACGCTTCGTTCGAGCAATCGCTAGATCTGGACCAACCAGAGACAAACGGGCTATCAGCATTCAGCTATCAGCATTCAGCTCATACGGACTCAAAATCGAGTACGTCCAATTGCCCCCGGCGCGCGGCCGCAGGTGTCCTTCGAACCGGCCATCTACAGTATGCGCGTCGCAGATGCGATCAATCGTTAGGCTATGGACATCGGCTATCTGCATTTCTGAGCCACAGCTGAAGGCTGATTGCTGACAGCTGATAGCCAGTCCAAGTTAAGAAAATACCCCCAAGAATCGTTCAGGATTTCACAGAGAGAACCAATCGTGTCGGAATTAGGAATTATGATGTGGGACGCGAAACGTTGGCTTGGCATTGGTTTGGGCGTTCTCGCACTGTGCACGGTCAGCGCCCCCGTTCGCGCGGTGGGTACGCGGCATTGGGTGCTGGAGCGGGGTGAGGATTTCAAGGGCGGTGATCTCAAGGGGGTCGCGGTCGATTCGAGCGGCAAAGTGCGCGCGGGTTTTGACCTGAGTCGCGTGCCCATCGAGGGGGAACCCGTCATTTGGTCGGCATTGGCCCGAGCGGACGGTTCTATTCTTCTTGGCACGGGCAACGAGGGGCACCTGCTCGAGCTGCGCAATGGTCGAGTGAACAAGCTCGCGGATTCGGGCGCGTTGGTGATCACCTCGCTCGTCGAAGGGTGGGGCTCCGCGGTTTTTGCAGCGACTCTCCCGCAGGGCAAGGTGTTCAAGTGGGACAACAACAAATGGAGCCTTTTTGCGAGCCTCCCCGGCGTCGAGCATATCTGGCAATTGGCCTTCGATCCGAAGCGAGCCACGCTTTTTGCAGCAACTGGACCCAAAGGAAAGCTGTTTAGACTTTCACGCGACGGGCGCGCCGACGTCGAATTCGATGCACCTGAAGAACATTTGATGAGCGTAGCCGTGATGCCCGATGGCAGTCTCGTCACAGGGTCTAGCGATAAAGCAAAACTTTACCATATCACCGGTCCCGGTCGTTCCATGGTCATGTATGACTTTGGCCGCACCGAGGTGCGAGCGATTGCCGTTTCCGCTCGAGGCGATGTGTACGCCATCGCAAACGATATTCGAACCTCCACGACGTCACTTTCGCGCGCGAAGGCCACTGACAGCCCGGCTGCACCGGTGATGTCCACTTCGAAAGTCAAGGGTAAGGGCATCCTCGTTCGGATCGATCCGAATGGGGTGCCAGAGATTCTATTGAATGAAGAGGACGAACAGTTAATCTCTCTAGCTCTGGGCCGCGACGGTCAGCCCTACACGGGCACCGGCGTCGAGGGGCGTATTTACACCGTGACCGAAGCCCACCGATCGGTATTGGTGGCGGACACCGAAGAGAGACAAATTTCCGCACTGCAGTTGCTGGGCGCGACGCCCTTCGTCATATCGAGTGATCCCGCGGTAGTTCACTTGATTCGCGGCATGGGCGGCATCGACGCTGCCTGGACAAGTAAGGTACTGGACGCCGGCCTGCGTGCGAGCTTTGGCCGCATCGAGTGGCAGTCGAGCGGTGACATTCAGATACTCACGCGCAGTGGCAATACGCGCGAACCCGATGATTCTTGGAGCGCTTGGAGTGCGCCGCTGTTGCGGCCGGGGCGAATTGCGAGCCCGCCAGGCCGATACTTTCAAGTCAAGGCACGCTTTGGTGCAAAAGGTCAACCCGACCTGTCGAGAGTCGAGATCTTCTTCATCACGGACAACCAGCGCGCCGTGCTTACGCGAGTAGATTCTAGCGTCACGGGCTCTACGGATCGCGGGTTGAATGACGGCCTGATGGCTTCGGGTGGGCCCATTTCAGGCCGCGCCAATCCCGAGATTAATCTCGAATGGCAGCTGGATAATCCCGATAAGGACTCGCTTCGATTTCGTCTGAAGTATCAGATGCTCGGCACCGCAACTTGGTACAATCTCGTGCAGCCGAGCGAGGTCTATACGAAGACGAGTTACAAATGGGATACTTCCACGTTGCCGGAAGGTCGCTATCGAGTTTCCGTTGAGGCGAGCGACGAATTGTCGAACCCTCCCCCCCGAACGACCCGTCATACCCTCGAAAGTGGCATCATAATCGTTGATTCGACTCCTCCCACGATGCAAGATTTGTCCCTCGTTGGACGAAGACTGAAACTACGCGCAGTCGACGGGATCAGCCCAATTCAGCGGGTAGAGGTCGCATTAGTTGGAACGGAGGCGTGGTTTCCCATCGATTCGGTCGACGGCGTCCTCGACGAAACGATTGAGTCGATCGACACGGACATCGGCGCAATCGTCCCACCGGGAAAGTACCTGGTGGCGGTGCGCGTCTACGATTCTGCTGGCAACTTCACCGTCCGAAGTGTGGCGGCTCAGTAATAGTGGCCAGCGCCGTTGACCCCCGGGGTCACCCAGCCCTCGGTTGCCGTAACGGCATGCGCATGGCCAAAGGCCTGCTAGACTAGGCAGGTAGGTAACTTACTCACTTTGTCCGTGGTCCATGGAAACTCGGCTAATAGCAATCGTTGCAATCCTCGCTCTGAGCGGGCTCGGCTGTAGTTTGTCCGCCGGCGGGGCTGACACGGCGGGCGCGTTAGGCAACTCCCAATGTCCGTCGGGGTGCGGCAATTCAGGCGGCGCTGGAAATGGTGGTTCGTACAGCCTCTCGACTTCGGTAGTCAAGGCATCGGACACGGATGCCGGCACGACGTGGTCTCCGTTGTGCGGACCGCAAAACAGTGGATGCCTGCCCGATCCTGATGCAGGTGCTTGTAGGGACGTACAAGCTTCCAATACCGGCATAGATGCGAGCGTTGACGGCAGTATGCCGAGCGACAGCGGCGCAAGAATGGACCAAAGCCTGAAACTCACCTGTCGAATCCGTACAGTCGCCGACACCTATGGTATCGAGCGCGCCTGTGAGGGAGAGGGCAAAGGGAATTCGGGCGATCCCTGTTTGTCACCCGTCGATTGTGGGAGTGGATTGACTTGCGTCGCCGAGGGTTTGGCGGTCCTGTGTCGCCCTTATTGCTGCGCGGACCCAGAGAGTTGCCCGAGCAACAGTTATTGCACGACGCGCACGACTCAAATAAGCCGCGACCCGTATGTTGCAGGTGCGAGTGTTCCTGTTTGTTCGGTTGCGGACAATTGCCCGCTATCCGATCCCTATCCTTGCCAACAAGGTCAGAATTGTACCTGCCCTTCGGGTAAGGCGTGCATGGTGGTACGGCGGCACGGCCTAACGACGTGCATGAAGCCCGGGAGCGGCACGCAAGGCGATTATTGCCCTTGTGCAGCGGGTTTTGTTTGCTCGAATACGACCTTTACATGCCTCAAGCTGTGCCAACCTGGTAATTCGAATACCCCAGCCGCCGCTACTTCACAGGGTACCACTTGCGATACTGGGACTTCATGCCAAGCAAGCAATGACGTGCCTGCTGGTTGGGGTGTGTGCAGCGATGTACCGATGTTGATAGATTAGCGACCCTTACGTGGGCGAGGTACTTGGAATTCGTCTAGGCGGTTGATGAGCGTTCGACGCGAGATGCCTAGTGATTGGGCGGCGCGTGTTTGGTTGCCACCGCAGGCATTGAGTGCCTCTACGATGCGCTGTTGTTCCGCGACGAATTCATCATTGTCTGTGAGCGTGGGCCTTGATTCGAATGTTGGTACGGAATTGAACGACGCCTGATTTCGGCCGGGCAACGTGCGGCCTTCGGGCAAGAAACTACCGGTGTAGCGCGCTGAACTAATTCCGGGCCTCGGAATGTCGGAAGGAATAATCGCGTTGTGAACACCCGTGGGTTCAGACTCGAAAGGCTCATTGGAAACATCGTCGATGGCCGGCAAATGTTGAACCAGTATCGGCCCGTCCTTGCAAAGAAACGACGCGCGTTCCATTGCATTTTTGAGCTCTCTCACGTTACCCCACCAGCTATAAGCCAGCAGGTGTGCGCGTGATTCCGCCGTGAACGGGGGCGGAGTACGGCCCAAGCGGTCACAGGCTTGCTGCAAGAAGAAACGCGCCAGGGGCTCGATCTCATCTTGGCGTTGTCGCAACGGTGGGATCTGAAGCGTAACTCCATTGATGCGAAAGTAGAGGTCTTTGCGAAATCGCTCGCGCGTGACCTCTCGCCGCAAGTCACGATTGGTAGCCGTAACGAATCGTACGTCGATCGGGCGCGCCCGCGTAGAGCCCACGCGCCAAACAGCTCGCTCTTCGAGCACACGCAGCAACTTTACTTGGAGGGTAGATGTCAGTTCGCCAATCTCGTCGAGAAAGACGGTGCCCCCGTCAGCCGCCTCGAGCAGACCCGGTTTGGTTTGGTGCGCGCCGGTGTACGCTCCCTTTTCATGCCCGAAGAGCTCACTCTCCAATAGTGATTCGCTCAGCGCCGCGCAATTGAGGCGAAGGAATGTCTGGTTCGCCCGATTGGAACGTCTGTGCAAAAATTCCGCCAAAACCTCTTTTCCCACACCGGTTTCGCCCAGAATCAAGGCACAGATATCGGAGGAGGCAGCCAATGCCGCCAGTTCGTACAA
>PMCK01000675.1 GCA_003154095.1 Myxococcales bacterium
TACAGTGCATGGATATTTGCGGGGGACCAATAAGTGACGGAACAGAAGCACTATACATTACTAGGCAATGCAGAAGCGTATCAAGAAGTGGTAGATCGCGGTCGAGGAGGCCGGGAGCGAGACTATAGAGATTGGGAAGAGTCACAGGGCTTGTTGCAGCCTCAAGTGAACGATCTCATTCAAAAGATTGATGAATTGACTCCGTCACAGCGACTCGATGAAGTCGTTGTTGAAGTCAAAATGCTGCCCCGATTTCTTGCTAAGTCGTACCATCCAGACAGTTTATTGAGCACAGCCAGGTTAGTTGTGCTTGGCTCTGATGCGTGGCAAGCGTCTGAGGAACCCAGTGATATGGGGAGGGTGCTCTATGTATCGGGAGTACCAGATAAGCTCAAGCGCGTAGCGGGTCTGCTCGCTTCAACTTCCCCAGTGCCGGGTATTCAGAAAGATTTTGCCAAAATCGAAAGTATTAGACTTCCCGATGATGCCGACAGAATCACAGAAGTGGAGTCCGAACCGACAGTACGGCACGCCATCGAGCTTGTTTTATATGGTTGGAGTGGACGACTCTTGGACGAAGCCGTTCGGCGGCTTCAACAAATGCTAGCGGACGCGGGCACTGACCGGCAAAACATTATGGTGAGATCGTATCGGTCTGGCGCAACATTTGTCGCGGCCGTAGTGCCCAGTCCTGTTCTCACACATTTTCAATCGTTAAACTTTCTCCGTCTTGCAAATCCGTTACCTCGCATTGACATAACGCGAATGGCTTTCACGCCCTCGATTCCGGCGCCTAGGGAAGTTCCTGAGGGTGCAATTGGCGACGAGTGGGTTGCAGTTGTCGACGGCGGTGTCGACCTAACAATCCCGGCAATCGCCAGCTTTGTAAATGCGTACGATTGCACCACGAGTCCGCCCGATGCCTCGCTAGTCGCTCATGGCACTGCAGTCACCTCAGCGGCTCTCTATGGGAACATCCAACCTGGAGGAATGCTTCCGGTACCGCCTGCTCGGGTGGTTTCACTTCGAGTGCTGCCTGATGCCCAAGACGACTCACTCGAACTTTATGGCGTAGTGGACGCGTTGGAGCTTTGGGTGCCACGCTTGGGACCGAATGTGCGGGTCGTAAATCTCTCGATTGGTCCACCCGGTCCGATCGCACGGCGCATAAGTCGTTTTACCTACGCATTGGACTTATTGGCATTCGAAACAAACAAGTTGATCATCACGGCGGTAGGCAATTGGGGAAACCGCCCAGGACTAGAGCGAATACAAACACCATCAGATGCAGTAAACGTACTTTCCGTGGGGGCATTCTGGCGTGAGCCGACAACCGCTAACCGATTGGTCGCCGACTACAGCTGCAGGGGGCCGGGGCGCTCGGGCGCAGTTGTCAAACCTGACGTCGTCGCGTTTGGTGGCGCCCCACAATCTCCGTTCTTTGTATTTGATTCGGCAGGCACCATTGTCGGCAGTGCCGGCACCAGCCTCGCGGCACCGTTTGCGGCACGGTCCGCTGTCGATCTACTTACGCGATGTCCTGATTTTGGCCCATTGGCGACCCGTGCGATCATGATTCATCGTGCCGAGAAGAACGGTGACGCATACTCCGAGGGTCACGGATTTCTCGATAGCACGACCGAAGCAATGGTATCCTGCGATGAACGAAACGTGTCCGTTGTCTATGAGGGCGTCATTGTGCCTAAAAAGACTTTTCGGTTGCCGTTTCTCTTGCCCAAGTCGTACGACGTTGCCAGCAGGACGTACTTCTCTTGGACAATCGTCTACCTCCCAGAAGTCGACGGCAATGCCCACGACGAGTACTGCCTATGCGGACTAGAAGTGCAGTTTCGTCCTGATAGCCACGTTTACAATTGGAACCCGCCCAAAGGGGCCGAACCCAAGCCAAAGGCGAGATGCCTTCACGTAGTGAATGATAGGTCCGAGATACAATCCCTAGAATCTGCCGGTTGGACCAGAGGCGATCTGCCGGTATCCGTTGATCATGAGAAAACGACCGAACATCATCGGCGCGTTCACGACTACAAGTGGGAAACCACGGTGTGCTGCACTAGAAATCGAAACAAGGACATCTTCGATCCAGCCATTACGGTATCCGTAGTTCCTCGGGGTTTTTGGGACGGAGATGACGCAGTTCAAAGCCGTTACGCGGCGGTACTCACCGTTCGGTCACCGAAGTACGACGGCGATCTTTACGCGGCAGTAGTGAATGAGTGGCCGCGATTGCGTGCCGTGCCGGTGCGGCCTGCAGTACCGATCAGAATCTGATGTTAAATGTCATGAGCCGATTTCTCGAACGGTAGGATTTTCGAACCGAGACCGCATAGTTAACTATTGGCCAGAGCCTTCATGGTTCCGAACCAGCCCATCACGTGCCCATTCGGATCGATATCGTCCAAGCGCTCCTTGGTCATGACTAACGCCGCATGCTCATTGAGAATGCCCTTTGCCCTCCGTTCCTTCTCGTCTTGTGCGGACTTATCAAGACTCGCCCAGGTGACCGGTGAGTCTGATGCCCCGTGAACCAGTTCAGCAATTAGCGCAGGCACATCGTCGAAGTCAGAAAAGTTGGATGACAATCCGAGGGAGACTTTGCACACGTTCTCATAGGCCTCATTGATAGCTTGATAGTGCAGATAGTTTTCCATTTCCTTCTTGCCGGTGATGACTGCCTTGCAGTTTGGGCGGGTATTAAACCTGTCGGCATCAGCTTGGCACTTAGCACACTTTGGTGGCGCGCAATCTCTGTCGAATAAGTGAAATTCTGGGCGAGCCAATGGGGCCAATCGGGACGTCCAGAGAGCCAGCGAACTTCCGCCAAGCGGAAAGAAGATTACCTCACCATCGAGTTCCATTTGTTCCAGGTCGAGAACATCAGAGCCTTCTTGTCTCAAAATCCTCGCCATATTCTTTAGAAATGCGATATCGTGACGACCCTCTACTCCAATAAACAATCGTATTGCATTGTCCGGCAACACGCCAAGGGACTGGCTGACCTCGATAAGGGCACGCGCCTTGGTTAAATTCGCCCGCTTATGACGTGTCCATCCTAAACAGTTGGCCACAAGGCCCTTCGTCATGCAGGCGGAGCACGATCTCGTTTTCTGCAAACATGGGTTCATCCCCGTCTTTCACTTTTGGCAGATCAGAGTGCCGCATGGCTCAGAGCGCCGCGAAT
>PMCK01000456.1 GCA_003154095.1 Myxococcales bacterium
TCCATCGTGCTGACCGGCGTGGCCCCCTAACCCAATTAGGGAGCTATTTGCCTAGCGAGTCAGAACGAGCCTTGGCGGGCAAAGTGCCGACCATTGGTGTCAGGTCGGCGCCCGCCCAAGGCCAGGCACTGCCAGAAGGCCACCACGCAGGCTTTGCCGCTAGATACAATGATGCGGGTATCACGTGAGTCGTTATCTTGGGATTCCAGACGACGCCCGGGGTGACAGTATCGTAGTTGCCGTGAGACCACAGGCTCGTGTACGAGATATCGGTCTTGTTCCCAAAGTAATAGATGCAGGCAACGCCGTCACCAAAGCACGCATAAGTAGTGCTGATGGGCGCAGTACCGAGATCGGTTGCAGCCGAACTACCGAGTACGTTACCGATCACGGTCATGTTGAGATCGCCCGGATCGAAGCCCACCGCCAAAATATTGCCTGTCTGTTTGGCAGTCGACCCGGCAACCGGGGGAGGCGCAAATTGGCTCGACGCGTAGTTGCGGAAGTAGGTCAGATACCCCGAGTTACCGTGTGTGGTCGAGGCCTTCATGTGGGGCACGTAATTGCCCTCCATGAGTTCCATGTGCGGAAAAGAACAATGAGTGTCGAAAGTATCCTCTTGGAACGTCGGAGGATCCGCCCAAGCGTTATCCGCATAATTGTAGCCGATGACATTGCCCCCGCCTGATACGGAGAGCTGAATCGGCTTATTCATATAGCGGGCGATGTTATTTTCGACCAAATTGTCAGCCGCGCCGCAACGCAGTACGATTCCATAGCAATCCGCACCGAAGCCGTAGTCCGCCGAGTGATGGACATAACTATCACGTACGACGCAGCGGTACGTTCCTGTCATATCTATGTGCATGCCGCCAATCGTTGCGTCGGTTTGCACGTCCTTTATCCAGCAATAAGCCGCATTCGACACCTCGATGCCGCCCGCCATCTGACCGGTGTAACTGGGGTTAGAGCCACCCTGTAGATAGATTCCTTCGATTCCCGCCCACTTGACGACATTTCCGGTGTTCACGCGGGCAATTTGAGCAAGATACGGACTAGCGGATTGGAAGGTCCAATGCAAAGGAGTGGTCAAAGTCAGAGTGCCGGCCGTCGTATTGACGGCAGCAATTTCAACGCGCTCACTGACGGAGCGCTTGTCGACCCGTTTGAAGTAGTTACAGTCGCCCTCTTGTACGGTCGCATCGTCTACTTGATCGATAACCGCCAAGTCGCCGACCGTGAAACGGCTGGCGTTACTTCCCACGGTCACGGTATTAGTTTCCTTAACTGCGTTCTGAGTCAATGCGTAGCCGGTGCTAAAATCGCTTGCGTAGCAAGCCTGATCCTGATCGGAGCCAATAGCCAGCACGGAAGCACCACCGGTCATTACAATCGTGGTCCCGCCCGCTGCGGACCCCTGAGAGCCGGCGCCCCGCAACACGACTCCCTTCATCAAAGTGACAGTGGATGACACCGTATATTTGGCAGCTGCCAATTGGACAACCTGTCCCGCGGGGCAGGCACTGATGGCCGCATTGAGATTGGCTCCCGGTTGGGGGCTTGCACACACCGTCGTTCTAACTGGTAGTCCATCGCTGCCGAGCGGAAGATTCAGTTGTGTGTCAGCCAAAATGCCGGGATTCCAGGTCGTCGTGTAGGACGGATCGAGTAGACCCGTTGGAATCGTGGTGGAACTGCTGCCCCCAAGTCCTGCTCCTCCAGTGGTTCCTGCTCCGCCCAACGTGGAGGACGTTCCACCGGTGGACTTGGTGCCGCTGCCGGCAGCCTTCGAGCCACCTGTCGCGTTGGTGCCGCCGGCAGCCTTCGAACCACCAGTATTCGCGCTGCCTCCTAGCGGAGCCGCGCCACCGGTTACTGCGCCTCCGACGCCAGGAGTTCCACCCGTCGCATTCGAGCCACCAACGGCTGATTTGCCACCTAAACTGGCAGCCCCGCCGTTGCTTTTGGTACCTCCGGTTGACTTGGCACCACCCGCATTTGCGCCGCCTGTCGAAGGCCCCCCTGAGCTACCTCCGCCAACGGTAGCAGTGGACGTCCCACCGTTGCCCGAGGGATTGGGCGAAGAGCCACTGCATCCCCAGTTTCCAAGAGCGGCAATTCCCACTACGCTTAACAGCAAGCTTCGCGATTCCATTGTCATATCTCCATAGTGGACAGTAACTAGCCAATGGCAATTCTGACGGAGCCACCGTTGGTGTCGTCCGCGCAACTACCTCAATCTGCAACTTTACGAGCATTTTGGACGGCGGATCTGACTTTGTCAATGCAACACAAAGTTCGGCCCGACAAGTCGTCCAATATTCTCAAACATTAATGTATAGCGATTGCATAACGCCCAAGTAGAGTCGATGTAAGTCTCTTAGGATCCTTACCTCGCCGAAATTGACACATCGCTAAGGTGAAATAAAGAATTCTTATGTCACATCGGCACGCAAACGACTACGGGGGTTTTGCCCCGCAATCGTGCAAATGTGAACTGAATATGCAAGCTCGATAGTACATCATTGTTATGGCGAGTGTCAGCGGAAACGGACGGCCATTGTAACAGTCTACTTAAGTGCAAACTATCTCGATGATCGATGCGAGGTCTTGCGACAACGACGCATCAATGTCGAATGTGTTGCTCGAAAAACTGCAACGCAAGTCTCCGAGATGACTCGACGAGCCTAACAACTAGCAATGGGTGAAGCGTAACACTGAACACCTATGACAATTCTCGTGCCAAGGTGCGCTCCCCAATAGCAGCTCACTTTCCCAAATAGCCCATTTGTGCCGAGAGTGTGTTGAAACGGATTTCTGCAAGCGCGCTCGCACTGCCCGAACGCGTGGTTCAGAGGTTCAATCGATGCTAGTGTTTTTGTTCATGAGAATTGCCACAATCTGTCTTACCGCGTTGTTGGTAACAGAATGTCATCGCAAGCACGACGACAACGGTCTGCCCAATCGCGGCGCAATTAAGGTCCGCCCCCCAGCGGAACTCTTGGCAGTCGCATCAACCGGCAAAGAGCGCAACCCTGGCTCTGGACCGAGTTCGGATAAGCCAAGTCAGGATACCACTTGGAGTCGGGGGCTATCAGTGGGAGTCAATGGACCAATCCCCCTGATCGTCGTTGATCAATTCGGGTACCGCGCGGGCGCAAAGAAGGTCGCAGTAATTCGCAGCCCGCAAAGAGGCTATGATTCCTCGGTCAAATTCGAGCCGGGGCTTCACTATGCATTGGTCGACAAGGCCAGCGGAACCAGCGTAAAGAAAGGTTTACCAACCGCTTGGCACGACGGTGCAATCGATCCGTCATCTGGGGACCGGGCCTGGTGGTTCGACTTTTCAGAGGTGACGCGACCAGGAACATATACGGTGGTTGACGAAGACGGGGGCACGCGTTCGGTCGAATTTGAAATTGACGATGGGATTTATAGACGCGTTCTCAAATATGCAGTACGCATGTTCTACTATCAACGGGCGGGTTTTGCGAAAACCGTTGCGACGGCAGGTTCGGATTGGGCAGACACAGCGAGCCATCTTGGAGCCGGCCAGGACTCGCAGGCACACTCGTGGCTTGCCAAGTCCGACACCTCGAAGGTCAAGGACTTGCACGGTGGATGGTTCGATGCGGGTGACTACAACAAATACACGAGTTGGACTGCCCGCACGATAATCGTGCTTCTCCGCGGCTACGAGCAAAACCCGGACGCCTTTGGAGACGACTTTGAGATCGCGGAATCGGGCAATGGAGTTCCCGATGTACTCGACGAGGTCAAATGGGCCCTCGACTGGCTAAAGCGCATGCAGAATGGCGACGGCTCAGTTCTATGCGTACAAGGACTTGCGTTGGGCAGCCCACCTTCTGCGGCCACTGGTCCTAGCTATTATGGTCCCGCGACAACTGCAGCCAGTCTAATGAGCGCAGCGGCATTCGCCTACGCCGCCAAGTTGTATACGCTCCGACGTGAGCCCGAACTCATGGCATTCGGAGCAGAGCTTGCCGCAAGCGCAAAAAGGGCATGGTCATGGGCGAATGCAAATCCAAATGTTTTCTACTATAACAACGACGAGCCAAGGCAACCTGGGTCCAAAGGGCTTGCCTCTGGTCAACAGGAAATGGATGATGCTGGCCGCCTGCTGGCCAAGTTCGAGGCCGCCGTGTACTTGTATGAGCTAACCCAAGAGGCTGGCCTTAGGACTTATCTCGAATCGACTTACACCCACGTGATTTCGAGTTCAGGACCCACCCAATGGGATGCTGATCGGCAAGAGCTTCTGCTGTACCTCACGAAGCTGCCCAATGTGACTCCGGGTGTTCAGAATGCAATCTTGGATCAGTTCGTTCATAACGTGAGGAATAATCCTGACCAATTGGCCATGGTTGAAGGTGAGACGGACCCGTATCGGGCGCCGATCAAGGACTATGAATGGGGCAGCAACATGTCCAAGGCGACGCAAGCAAGGATATACCAACTACTTGCTCAGTATGGACCTGACTCGGCCTTGCGAGCGAAGGCAGACGGCGTCGCCGAAGAGTACATCCATTATATTCATGGTGTGAATCCACTGGGGTTAGTGTACCTCACGAACATGAAACGGGTGGGCGCAGAACATTCAGCCAAGACTTTGTTCCACAGCTGGTTTGCCGACGGTAGTGCAAGATGGGACGAAACTACCGACTCGACGCCGGGTCCTGCACCTGGGTACCTCGTCGGAGGGCCCAATCCCCACTTCTCGGTAGACAGCTGCTGTACTGCAGCAATTCTCACTCCGTCATACCACTGCTATCATTCCGACGCCTTTTCCCTGTGTGGCTTGAATTACGCCCCACCACTCGGGCAGCCCAATCAAAAGTCTTACCTGCAATTCAATTCAGGTTGGCCCGCAGGCTCCTGGTCGATTACCGAACCGAGTACGAGTTACCAGGCACAGTACGTGAGGGTACTAGCGAAGTACGTGAAGTGAACTCCAGTAACTCGATGCCGCTCCCGACTCACGACAACTACGGGGGGTCCGATGACCTCACATTTGGCCAACTAGGTCAACGTGTGAAAGTTACGCCCCATCGGACGAACGCAAATGCGGTGCAAAATCATTTTCCAAAATGCTACGTTCACTAGCTATGACCAGATTTTCGATTCACGCATTGGTGTCGGCGACAATGCTTTGCGTCGTTGTTGGCTGCGGTAGCAGCGGTTCAGGCAATCAGTCGGGCGCTGGTGGTAACGCGAACAGCGGCGGCGCGCCTGCCTGTGCCCTAGGGTCGTACCAATTTCCAACGGGGCCCACTTACACAACGAAAAGCGGGTCAAGCTCCTTATCACGAATTACCACTTGGAAGCCGGGAATTGAGGGTGGTGTGCCTAAGCGGACTACAGTTTGCAAGACGCTGTCGGCAACTGGCAACGCTGATGACGTGCCTATTAACGACGCGATCAGCGCTTGCCCCGCGAATCAAGTCGTAATGCTCAATCCTGGTGTATACAACATCACGAGCACGATTTATTGGGGGAAGAGTGACGTTGTATTGCGCGGTAGCGGTGG
>PMCK01000626.1 GCA_003154095.1 Myxococcales bacterium
GCCATCGTGATAGCCCGTCGAGCAGGCTGTTGTGACACAAGTTCCTGTGCCGCCGTCATGGTAGCCGGACGCGCACGTACCCGTTGTAACACAGCTTCCGTCGCCGCCGTCGTGATAGCCCGTGGCGCATGTACCATTCGCTATGCAGCTTCCGGTTCCACTGTTGTGAAAGCCCATCGAGCAAGTGGTCGTCGTGACGCAGGCTCCGTTGCCACCATCGTGATAGCCCGTCGAGCAAGTGCCGGTAGCTATGCAAGTACCGCTGCCGCCATCATGGTAGCCGGTCTTGCATGTCCCTGTCACAGCACAATTTCCGTCGCCTCCATTATGGTAGCCAGATGCGCAAGTGCCGGTGGTGACGCAGCGGCCATCACCGCCATCGTGATAGCCAGCTGAGCAGGAACCCGTCGTGACGAGGCAGGTTCCGGTACCGCCATCGCGATAGCCGCTCGAACAAGTCCCAGTAGCGACGCAGGTTCCGTCGCCGCCATCGTGATAGCCAGCTGAGCAGGAACCCGTCGCGACGCAGGTTCCACCGCCACCATTGTGGTAACCTGTCGAGCAAGTGCCGGTCGCGACACAGGTGCCTCCCCCGCCGTCATGAAAGCCCGTAGCGCAAGTGGCAGTGACACAAGATCCAGTGCCGCCATCGTGATAGCCGGACGAGCATGTCCCGATTGTGACGCAGCTTCCGTCACCGCCATCATGATAGCCAGATGCGCAAGTCCCTGTTGTGACACAGAGCCCAGTTCCGCTGTCATGATAGCCCGTAGAGCAAGTGCCACTCGTGACACAAGTGCCGGTCCCGCCGTCATGAAAGCCCGTAGAGCAACCGCCTGCGGC
Source organism: Myxococcales bacterium (assembly GCA_003154095.1). Taxonomy (GTDB): domain Bacteria; phylum Myxococcota_A; class Polyangia; order Polyangiales; family Polyangiaceae; genus FEN-1139. Next base: position 844 of record PMCK01000626.1, read on the forward strand.
AACGCAGACGCCGTTGCCGCCATCGTGATGGCCCGTCGCACAGGTACCCATCGCCATGCAGGTACCGGTGCCGCCGTCATGATAGCCCGATGCGCAAGTGCCGGCAGCAACGCAGCTGCCGTCGCCGCCGTCGTGGTTAGGGCTTACACATGGTCCGGTTCCGCCCGTTGACGTGCCACTGGCGCCGCCACTCGTACTTCCGCCCGCTGCAGTCACCCCGCCGCCTGCGGAGACTCCACCAACGCCCAGTGTTCCTCCGGTCGTTGCCATGCCGCCAACTGTAGATTTGCCGCCGACCGCGAGTGTCCCGCCCACGCCAGTAGCTGATGCGCCTCCTATAGCGGGGGATGAGCCGCCAACGGTCCCAGTGCTGCTGGCACCGATACCGCCAGTGCCGCCAACCGCAGAAGTTTGTCCACCGGCATGCGTGCCCGCAACCGTGGAATGGGTGCCAGAAGTGTTGGTGGATCCTCCAGTCGCGCTGGAACCCCCAAACATAGTTCCCCCACTTGGCTCACCACTGCCAGTTGTGACACTAGTCGAAGAGCAAGCAACAACTACGGAGAGCAGAGCAAGAGCAGCCGGTATTGCGGTACGCATGGCGGAGCACAACCTTTCGAATTTTTCGCGTATCAGATCTCAGCGAACATTTCAATCATCATATTGCAGAGCTCTTGCGTTCTGCGCGACGCACCCCACGATTCGTGCGTCAATTGGCGGACGTTTGCGGATTCTAACGCAAGGGGTTAGCGAGCTCTTTCGCGGCAAAATCGTGATCTTGCTGGATTCGGGCTAACGCTCAATTAACGTGATGATGAACCCGAATTGGTGCCAGATAGGTCGACATTGACCCGGATTTGGTTTTGACGGCACGCGCACGTCGCGTCACGACGGGTTGAGTTCGGATTCGGAACCAGTATCGGTGCCGGTTTCGGTGCCGGTGTCGGTACCCGATCGGGGGGGTTAATCTAGCTGCAGTACACGTACAAATTGGCAAGACAGTAGCAAGTCGATCCGGTCGTCGGAGTGCAATTGGCGGTGCACGTTGCACCCACTGTGCAACTGCTCGTGCCCGCAGTACCTCCGGTGGCTTTTGCGCCACCGGTAGGCGGTGACCCGCCCGTAGCCCTGGCACCCCCCGTAGCCCTCGCGCCAGCAGAAGTCGACGAACCACCCACGGCTGGGGTTCCACCAGTCGTCATTGACCCGTCCGTGGAGCTAGCCCCACCGGTAACGGAGTTTCCTCCGGTCGCTGATTTGACACCGGTGTTTCCCCCAGTCGAGCTGCCACTAGGCTCCGAGGGTGGATGCGCGTCGTCCGTTGCGTTGCATCCCAAGAACGCATCGAAGATCAAGAGCGTCAAACCAATGACAAGATTTCGCTGTTCAAGCATGGCGATCCACTCCTTGTGGCGCACACAAAATCGATCGACCGACACCTAAGGTCGAACTTGTCGCTTCACGCGATGCTTAGCATCGCTGAACCGGAATGTCGTTAGCAGCAATGTTTGCAACCAGTTCAGATCCTCCCATCGCTGATTAAGTACCACATGTAGAATACAGTTGCATCGGAATTCACGACGGGCCGCGCGAGCCGCTCACGGAGGGGGATTTCGCGTCTTTTTGTTTGTTTGGTCAGAAGGGCAATTGCCGTTCGCAGACGAGCAGGAAGCGCCTGTGGCGATGCTGTCATGCTGTATGCCGTCCTTCAGGCAGTAGCTGCCAGCCAACTGCGCTTTACCCAACCCGAGATCAGGGACCAGCGGCGAGCAGCTGTAACCACTCGGGCACGTGCAGTAGTGGGCCGACTTGTCTGCACCGTTGCAGCGGCACGAACAATAGACGGTGTTTTCAGCCCGCCTTTGTAGCAGTTGCGGAGCGACCGCAACGCTCACAGCCTCTGCGTTCGACGTCGGAACATAACAGAGCCCCGGGTCGGGGGTGCCGTCAACGCTTTTCGCGTTCGAAACATTGGCGGTCAGATAGTCATTCGTCTGCCCGTAGGGGCAAGTGACCCTTCCCCTGAAGTGGTCCGTGACGCAGATGCGCGTTTCGCATTGGAGCGATCGGCTCTCGACGTTGACTTCCGTTTCACCGAAACCGGAGAAAGTCGGCGAGTACTCATCCTCGGGGACGCAGGGATCACCCACACCGCCCGGTGTGCACCCGAGCACGGCGGATCTGGCGATGAGTATCACCGAAGCAATTGAAGCGATGTGTCGGAATCTCGGCATGGCTTGCCTCCACCAGGCCTAATCTCCAGATAGCTTCGACTTGATCATTCAACGTACTTCACTCGCTGCGATTGACTCGACGGCTCCACATTCCAAGTGCCGCACAAGCCAAAGAAAATGCCAACGGACGGGGTCTGATACAGCGTTTGCTCCGAACCAACGAAACGGGGACGAACCGGGTTGGCGGATCCCGTCACCTGAAATGCAAGGCTTCCCGCATCGCTGAACCAGCGCAGTCTCAAACCTGGGCCAAGGCCAACCCAGGTCGCAGTCGCGGTGCGCGAACTCGTGACCTGGCTTTGTTGGACGCCCGAAACCAGCAACCCACCCATTGAGGCCACGAACATCGCATCGATCGCCAGACTGCGCGAGCCCACGATGGGGGTGCCCAATTCGAGGCCCGCCCCGTAGAAACTGAACGCTGCAGAGGCGCCGTTGCCGACATCGCGCACTACTCTCGGGCCGAGAAATGCTCGGATGATTGTGAATAGACGCTCCGCCCTCGCTCCTTCACCGCGGATGCCGAGCAGCCACATGCCGTTGTTCGTGAACAGCGTAGTCCATTCTAGCTCCGCGCCGATGCCGATGCGCCAAGGCGTGCTCTGCGGGGATTTCTCTGGGGACTTCTTGATGGCTGGCTCGGCAAAGTCTCCTTCCGCTGAGTAGGCCCCAGCACGGCCAACGGCAGTTTGTGATTCTTGCGATTGCGTAGCGGTCGTTACCGGTGCAGGTTGATTCGCGGGCGCGTCCGCGAAATCGTTGGGCGTTTGACTAGTCGGCGACGAATCGGGTGCGCCGTCCGCGCGCGCTTCCGGTTCATGTGAAGTGTCAGCCGGGCCCGTGCGAGGGTCGAGCGTGAGTGCCATGATGAGTGCGACCGCTGCAGTCACTTCCTGGCAGCTCTCGCCATCGACGAGTCGACTTGATCCGGGGATATTGGGACCGCGGATTTGCAGCTCGGCAACAACCTTGTTGGCGCGTCGCTCGAATCGCAAAAAGAAGGTCCAGCGACCGCCGAATCCGAGAACACTCACACCCTCGGCGCGCACCGCAACCTCTTCAATCAAGCGTTGCCTGTCAGCGCAGCCTGCGGTATCTACTATGCCAAGAGTGTATGACTCGGCTTGCGCATTGATGCTTTGCATCAGCACCAGTGTGGTTGCTGCGATCGCCGCGAGCGGGCGCATCGCTACGGTTTGGGCTCCGTCCCGCTCGCAAGTTGCTCGAGCGCTCGCGCATGCAACAATGTCGCTTCTTGCGCGAGGCGTGGCGTTTTGAATTGCCGATCGTGTTGCTGCAAAAGCGCCAAGGCTCGGGCGGCTTGTCCCTCGTCCAGCGCCTGGCGCGCCGCATCTACAAGGGCGACTTCGGCTCCGAGCGAGTCACCTGGCTTTGCCGCGGATGGCTGACGTTCATGGGGCGACACCCGCGGTACTGCTGTGGCGTCAGGTTTTGCCGAAGCCATTAGCGCAGCCGGGGTCTTGGTCACAAGGTCCGCTGGTGGCGCGTCTGCGTTTAATATTGTCACAGCGGCACGCGTCCGGTGGGGTTGCTCGGGCGCACTAGCTGCCGCGCCCAGCCATCGGGGAAGATGCGCCGCTACGAATGCTCCGGATGCAACCAAGATTGCGATTGCCGTCCACTTGGCAGTCAGTGTTCCGAAGAAGCCCGCCGTCTTCGCATTCGCAGCGCCGCTCGCGGACGCGGCCGCGCTCGAAGTTGCTCCGAGTCCGAGCGCGGCCAGAGTAACCCTGAGCGTTGAATCGGGGGCGTTCACCGCCTGACCCGCGCGCAACAATTGAGCTTCTAGACTCTGCGGATATTGCTCGACGACTCGACGCGGATTCATCGTGACCTCCCGGCGGGCGCGGCAAGGTTGAGCGCCGCGACTGCCTGGTGAAACTGGCTGCGTGCCAGGCGCAAGCGCGAAGCCACAGTGCCCTGTGGAATGGCCAAAACATCGGATATGTCTCGCATCGTCAGCTCTTCGATCTCGAACAGAACGAACACTTCGCGCAGGGTGTCGGGCAAAGTGTCGAGCACTTGGAGCAACAGGAGTTGTGCTTCCGCCAGTTCCAAGCGCTGTTCTGGTGAAGGCTCATCGGCGCAAGGTTGATTCGATAGCTCGTCGCTCACAAGTTCGTGCCTGCGGCGATGCGTGCGTCGCCAGCGCGACGCGATGCGCGCCGAAACCGACGACAGAAACGCTCGCTCACTGCC